>NZ_CALXGI010000073.1 GCF_944387805.1 uncultured Pseudoflavonifractor sp.
CATGGTTGTCCTCCTTTTCGTTGGTATTGGCCAGCGTCCGGGCCGTCCCACCTTTTAGCATTTGAACCCGGGTCCGTATCCCTCAGGCCCATGTTCAACTGCTAAAAAAGCGCTCCGGCCCGGCGGGGCCTGCGGATAGGTGCGCGCCGTCCTCCCGGAGGAGAATGGCAAGATAGGGTGGCGTGGCATGACCACGCCACCCTATCGGGAAGCTCTTACTTAATGCGTATCGACCAAAGCCCAAAGCATTGAAAGCTCTGGCTTTCAATGCCATTTGGCTTTGCTCAGGCGCAGGGGTTTGGGACAAAATTGTCTAACCCCCTTGCGCCTTCCGCTGGTGCATCTCAATGCGCCAGCGGAAATACGCATTACAGCAATGGCTGAATTCCACAAATCGGCTCTTTTGAGCCGTTTTATGGAATTGCGCGGCTGCTGCCGCGCAAATAAACCGCTTTGCGGTTTATTCAGCAGACATTACTTACGGATGCCCAGCTTGGCAATGATGGCGCGGTACCGCTCGATGTCCTTGGCCATCAGGTAGTCCAGCATCTTGCGGCGCTTACCGACCATCTTCAGCAGGCCACGGCGGCTGTGGTTGTCGTGGGTGTGAATCTTCAGGTGCTCGGTCAGCTCCTGGATGCGGGCGGTCAGAATGGCAATCTGGACCTCGGGGGAGCCGGTGTCAGTGGGGTGAGTGCGGTTGGCCTCGATAACGGCCGTCTTCTCGTCCTTACGGATCATGGATGGTTTCCACCTTTCATATCATTTGCCCGGCGGCTGAGTAACGGGTGGGCGGACCCCCGCGGATACGCGGCTTTTGTCCCGAAACTAAGCGGCAGGCGGCTGCGCACGTTTGCGTGCCATGGTAGTCTATCATATTTTGCCCACGCTGTAAAGGGAAAAATCACAATTTTCAGGTCTTTTCCCCTTGTTTCCGTCCGGCGGGCATCAGTCTGTCATCAGATGGGCGTGGATGGATTTGAGCTGCTCCAGAGGGCTCTCGCCGCCGCCCACCTCAAAGCAGACGGGCATCTCCACGCCGGCGGCCATGTAGTCCAGAATGCGGGCGCGGCACTCCTCGGCGGTGCCGGCCACCACAATCTTCTCCACCATCTCGTCGGTGACCTCGTTGGGACAGGTCTCTCCGGCCAGGAAGGCCTCCCGGAAGGGGCGGAGCACCGCCGGATCGAAGCCGGCGCAGGTGAGGATGGGCTTGTCCCCGTGGAGGCCCAGATACCGGCGGACAAAGGGCCGCATGACGTCCACTGCCTCCTGGTGGGTGGGGCGGATGCAGGTGGGCAGGTAGGCGGCCAGTCTCAGCTCCTCCGGATTGCGGCCCACGCTGCGGGCGCCCTGGGCGATGAGGTTGCGGGCGTAGGAGATGTACTCCAGGGTGCACCCGGCGGAGATGAGCACGCCGTCTGCAGCCTGGCCGGCCTGGAACAGGGCCTTGTCGCCCTTCACGCCCATGTACACCGGCAGATCCCGCCGGTAGGGCTGAAACTCCAGCTCCACGCCCTCCACATGGAACACAGAGCCGTGATAGGTCAGCTTGCCCTGGCCCACCAGGCCCTTGATGATCTCCACGCACTCCCGGGTGGCGGTAATGGGCTTGCTGTAAGGCATGCCCATGCGCGTCTCAATCCACAGCTTGTTGGCCGCGCCGATGCCGATGATGGCCCGCCCCTTGGACACCGTGTCCAGGGCCGCCGCCTCCATGGCAGAGAGCACCGGATGGCGGGTGTAGGGGTTGATGACGCCGATGCCCAGCTGGATCTTTTCCGTGCTCCGGGCCACGGCGGATGCCAGGGAGAAGGCGCCGGCATAGAAGTAGTCCTCCGCAATCCACGCCGAGGTAAAGCCCAGTTCCTCTGCCGTGCGGACCAGCTCGGTCAGTTCCTCCACCGGGTGGTGCCCCAAAAATCCGAAGCCCAGGTTGTGAATTTTCACTGCATTCTCTGCCATTTTCCCACGCCTCCATTTTTATTGGTGCTTTTTATAATACTTTTCTGCTTCTAATTTACTATGATACGCTTCAAAATGTCAATATACCGGTCTGTTTTTTGTCATTTTTTTCAGTTTAATGTGTTACTGCATCAAATTTCTAAATTTTATTTTCTCTATTGTGCCCTCTTGCGTCGTTAAAAATTTTTTATTACAATAAAAATGTATTAAATCTCCGGCTTCCGTGTGTTGTCTGGAGAGGAAAAGGAGGTCTGTCTTATGAACGACGAAAAAGAATTCCTATCCACCCCCGTACCCATGAAGGAGCGGCGCAGCTTCACCAGCGTTGCCTTCGTGTGGGTGGGCTGGTGCATCAGCGTCAGCGCCTTCCTCACCGGCGGCAGCATCGCCCAAGGCTCCAACTTTACTCAGACCGTGCTTTCCATCCTGCTGGCCAACGGAATTCTGGCCGTCATCGGCATTCTGTGCGGCTTTGTGGGCTTCCGCACCGGACTGACCACTTACAGCGCCATGAAGATGATCTTCGGCCGCAAGGGCTCCACCATTGTCAACGTGGTCAACGGCATCAGCCTGATGAGCTTTATCGGCGTGCTGATGTCCTCCTTCGCGTCCTACCTGAAGCAGCTCTATCCCTCCTTCCCCTCGGCGCTGGCCATTATCCTCTTCGCCTGCTGCATCACCCTCTCCTCCATCAACGGTATGAAGGGCCTGAGCATGCTGTCCAACATCGCCGCGCCCCTGCTGTGGGCCCTGCTGGCCCTGTGCCTGGTGCTGACCCTGGTGAACCACGGCGGCTTTGCCCCGGTGCTGGCCTGGGAGCCCGCTGCGGGCAATGAGATTTCCTTTATGGCGGCCATGAGCCTGGCCATTGCCACCTGGGTAGGCGGCGCGGGCAAGACCGCAGACCTGACCCGGTTCAACAAAAAGAAGTCCCACATTGTGGGCGGCGCCATTCTGGGCTACATCGCCGGCTCCGGCCTCTTTGAGCTCATCGCCGCCATCTGCGCCATCAGCTCCGGCGAGCCCAACATCGTCATCGTCATGGCCCGGTTCGGCCTGGTGATTCCCGCTGTTATCATCCTGGCTCTGGCCCTGTGGACCACCACGGACAACAACATCTACTCCGCCTCCCTGGCCTTCGGCGACATGTCCGAAATCCTGGGGCTGAAGATTCCCCGGAAGGTATGGGTCATCATCAACGTGCTCATCGCCCTGGTTGTGGCGCTGACCGGCGTGGCCAGCGACTTCTCCAGCTTCCTCAGCTTCTTCGGCACCATCGCCGGTCCTTTCGCCGGCATCATGATCGCTCACTTCTACCTGGTCTGCCGCCCCGGCGCCAAGAAGTACTTTGTGCCTGAGAATTTCTCCGTCCCCGGCTTTGTGGGCTGGATTCTCAGCTTTGTTCTGTCCAACCTGCTCCACTTTGACACCTTCTGGGCCGTCATCTCCGGTATCGTGCTCTACTTCCTCTCTTCTCTGCTCTTCAACAATGTCATCAAACTCAAGCAGAAGGGCGTGGAGTTCGAAATTCCCGAGGTGGAGCAGTAATTCCCCGCAAATAAATAAAAAAACCGCCTGACAGCCGTCAGGCGGTTTTTCTTTTTACTGTCCCGGCAGGTCGTTGGGCCTGGGCACTCCGGCGGCCTCTCTGGCCTCGTCGGTGCCGATGTAGGTCAGGTTGGTGAAAATGGCCTCCAGCCTCCGGTCAGGATAGTGGAGGTCCAAAAACTCCGCCACCGGCCCGGCGGCGGGAATGTCATGCTGCCGCTGGTTCATCCGGCCCAGGGCGGCGGAGGTGAGGCCGATGTCAAAGACCATCAGGACGGCCAGCGCCAGGGTGAGGGGGCGGCCCGCCCGGTTGGGGATTTTCCCGATCCAGCGGCACGCCGCCGGGTAGGCCCGCTTGACCCACAGCACCGCCGCCACGCCCCAGAACAGGGAGAACACCAGGTTCACCCGGCCGTTGATGTTGAAGGGCAGGTGGCTGTAATCCCAGAAGCAGGCGCCGAAGAGCACCTCCTGGAGCCAGGAGCAGGCGTACTCATACACAGCGCCCAGGGCGGTGCCCGCCAGCAGGATGAGGAAGGAGCTGCGCCCGGCGAGGCGGTGGAAGCACACTGTAAACAGCACTGCTCCCAGACCCCACACCAGAGAGAAGGAGCCGTAAATAACCCCGCTGCGGTTTTGCAGCTCTCCCCGGGTGAGGAGCATGAAGGCTGTCTCCGCCAGACAGCCCAGGAAGGAGACGCCCAGGAACACCCAGAAGAGCTTATAAAAGTTCACGCCCCGGGCAAAAAAGCCGGGAATATTCTCTGATGAGACGGCCTCCGTCTGCTGGGCGCCGGCGAATGCCGCGGTCTGCTGTTCTGTCATGGGGAAACTCCTTTCTCTCCAGTGCCCTGGAGCTGTGGATATCATACCACCCGGCTGCCGGGTTCAACATGAAGGAAATATTAAATTTTCATTTAACTTTTCCCCCGGCACTTCAAAGGCTCCGCCCCGGAATGGGATTTATGCTCTGTCCGGCCGCAAAAACATCCCTGCCGCCCGTTCAGGCGGCAGGGACGGGCGCTTTGACAGCGGGGTTCATTTGATGCGGAAGGTCTTTTCCGCCCGGCCCCACACCACCGCCAGGGCCACGGCGCTGTACGCGATGGTGCACGCCACCACCAGCAGGGTGAACACGCTGGTGGGCTGCTTGATCTGGAGGCACATCCAGCAAACAAAGTAGATCACCCAGTTGAGGATGCCGAAGAAGGGGTTTTTCACCGCCAGCTGGGCGGTATAGGGCTGAAAGATGTAGTAGAGGAACAGGGGGTGGACCGAAAAGAACACCGCCAAACTGAGCACTGCCAGGCAGAACAGGGCCAGAGCGCCGGTGAGGGGCGCGCCTGCGGCCAGGGTGACGGCAGCGGTGCCCACGCAGATGGCGGCGGCCACCAGCAGGTTCCGCTTGGCCACCTGGCCCAGCCGGATGGTAAAGTTGCGCAGGAGCACCTTCCGCTCCCGGTACCAGCCGTACCGGAGAAGGGCGATGTCGCAGTTATAGAACATGGCCTTGCAGATCCGCTGGCCCAGGGTATTGCAGATAAGATACATGATGAACACAAAGATGGGCAGGAACCGGACAGGGAACTCCGCCATCAGCCCGGCCATGGCCTCCCGGGCAAAGAGTACGCCCGCCAGGCCCGCCAGCACCGCCGCGGCCACCACGCCCAGGGCGTACTTCACCGGCTTGTTCAGCAGCCGCCGGTGGCGCAGGAAGAACAGGCCGTTGAGGTAGGCGTACCCTTTCATGGCGGCGACGCGGCCTCCAGCGTCCTCTGCGGCTAGGTCGGAGTCCTTCATCTGTACGTCCTTGAAGGCGGCCTGGGCGGCGTTCTGCCTGGCAGCGGCGGTGGACACATTCTCCGCCCGGCAGGTTTTCCACACCAGGGCCTGATAATGGGGATAACGGAGCAGCCAGATGCCCGCCCAGGCGCCGCAGCCCACCGACGCGATGTACACCGCCGGGTTGAACAGAAACCGCTCCATGGGCAGGGCTTCGGGCAGCAGCAGGGGCACATAGGCCCCGGCCAGAGCCAGCACCGTGACCGCCGCAATATACCAGAAGCTCTTGCCCGGCTGCTTCTCTCCCCGGCTCCACATCCACACGTGGAAAAACTCTCCCAGAACGCGGAAGGCGGCCATCTGCACCGAGAGGAGCAGTCCCGCCCACCAGCCGGAGCCAAAGAGGGCGGCAAAGACCATCAGGGCCGGGGTGAAGGTGACAAAGGTCAGCAGATGCATCCACCCGGCGGTGGCGGCCAGACTGGCCCGGGCGCTCATGCCCATCTGCCGTACGCAGGTGTACTTGACCAGGCTGGCGGTGAGAATATTGGACTGGAGGAAGGCCCCGCCGAAGAAGCTGAGGAAGAACAGGGCGGTGAGGAAATGCTGCCACAGTCCCGCCGTGCCCAGGTCCTCCCGGATCAGCATGGCGGGCAGCAGGCAGCAGAGGAACAGGTAGACAAACTTTCCGGCAAAGGCGCCGAGAATTTTCAGCGCCTCCACCGCGGCCATGAGGCGCTGCTTGCCCGCCGAGGCGGCGTACAGCCGGTCAGGGAACATGCGGCGGATAAGGGGGATTTTCTTCAGCCAGAAGAGGAAGCGGTTGCAGCTCATGGCCGACTGCACCCGGAACACATTGCGTACGTCCTTAATCATGGCCTTCCTCTTCTTTCAGCAGCTCCACCACCCGGTTCTCGAACTCAGGCGTGTGGATGATGGACGGGTCCACCTCCTCCAGCACGCCGTGGTGGAGGAGGACAATCTCGTCGCACAGGTCGGCGGCCAGCTGGAGAATGTGAGTGGAGAAGAGGATGATGTGGTCCTCCTTCATCTCAATGAGCAGGTCCTTCATCTCCTTGGCGGCCACCACGTCGAAGGAGGTGAGGGGCTCGTCCAGCAGGATGACCGGCGGCCGGGCGATGAGGAAGCAGAGCATCTGCATCTTGTTCTTCATGCCGTGGGAGTAGTCCTTCATCAGGCGGCAGCGGTCCTCGGCGTCAATGCCCACCAGGTCCAGCCAGTCGTCGGGGGTGCGGCCGCTGGGGTCCTTGCCGGCGTTGATCTCCTGGAAGAACTTCACGAACTCCCAGCCCGTCAGGAACTCGGGCACCACCGGCGTGGACAGCACATAGCCCACGTCCCCCTCGGCCAGGGGGCGGCGCTGGCCGTCCCCGTCCTCCACGCAGAAGGCGCCGCTGTCGGGCGGAAACTCTCCGGCCAGGCAGTTCATCAGGGTGGTCTTGCCTGCGCCGTTGCGGCCCAGCAGGCCGTAGATCCGGCCCTGATCAAAGGAGAAGGACGCCCCCTTGAGCACCTGCTTTTCCCCAAAATGCTTCTCGATTTCTTCCAAAATGAGCTTCATACGTCTCTCACTTTCCGCCGCCTTCCCGGGCGGCTTCCCCTTGTTACAGCTCCTTCTGGAGCCTCACCAGCTGATACATGTAAATTACGAAATGGGCCAGGTAGGCCAACATCACCACCACCATCACCGCCATGGACACGTCCAGCGCCAGCAGAATGACCCACTGGATGATAAAGATGGGGGTGGCGGCCAGCAGACAGCGGTAGGCGGCGATGCCCCGGAGCATCTGGTTGCGCTCGTCCTTCTCCTCCCGCTCCGCCGTCCTGCGGGCCTTCTCGTTGCGGCGGTAGTACCGGGCGAAGAGGGCCTTGACCGTCAGCAGTCCGCCCAGGGCGCCCCCTGTGCCGGCCAGCAGGCCGCCCGCCAGCCGGGGCAGCTCCAGGCCCAGATTGTCCCCCACCAGCACCAGGAGCACGGCCAGCCAGCTGACCCCCGCGCCGATCCAGTACAGAATTTCCTTACTCCTCTCCCTCTTCTTCATAGAGAAAGACCTCCTCAATGGTGGTTTCAAACAGCCGTGCAATCCTGAAGGCCAGCAGGATGGACGGGTTGTACCGCCCGTTCTCCAGGGAGCCCACCGTCTGCCGGGATACCTCCAGCGCCTCAGCCAGCTCCTCCTGGGTCATACCTCTGGCCTTCCGCAGCTCCTCCAGCCGGTTTTTCAAACCCTCGCCCCCCTCCAAAATGGAAAGCTCGCTTTCCTTTCTGTGGCCTCAGTATAGTCCCGCCGTCGTATTTTGTCAAGTTAACTTTCCATTAAAATCATCTTTACAAAAAAACAGGACAGCGGATGCCGCAGCACCCGCCGTTCTGAGACAGAGACATGATTCATACAGGCAGCGCGCCAGCCACCCGCTCCCGCTGTAAGTCATACAGCACACCGTCCTGCGCCACATAGTAGGCGATAGGCCCGGCATAGTACTTCCGCGCATCCGGGTAGTCCCGGTAGGGGTTGGACTCGCCCCCCTCCAGGCAGATCAGGGTGGCCCGCTCCATAATCAGGTACCCCTGGGGAGAGAGCACCAGGATATGGGACGCCTCACCCCGCAGATTATACAGCAGCTCCATGGAGGCGGCCTCCCCCATGTCCCGCATCTCCAGCGCAGCGGCAGCCTTGTCCCGCTCAACTCCGGTTATGACCGGGCCGCCTTCGGGTTCTCTCACAGCGGCTGTGGTGCACAGCAGCAGTCCGGCCAGGATGCACAGGGCCGCCAGCCTGCGGCCGGTTCTTCGTCTCATATCCACACCCCCTTTTTCAACTCCATTATAGCAAAATAGAGGACGGATTTCACCCTTACCGGTGCTTTTTATCAAAAAACAGGCGCCCGCAGAAGCGGGCGCCTGTTTGGCGGTGTTATGAGAATCTCTTACTGCTCGGCCTTGACAACAGCGGCGCAGCGGGGGCAGAGCTCGGGGTGGTCGTGGTCCTCGCCCACGTGCTCGTTGTACATCCAGCAGCGGGCGCACTTGGCGCCGGAGGCCTGCTCCACCTGGACGGTCAGCCCGGGGACGACCTCGCCCTTGTAGCCCTCGCCGGAGCCGATGACGGCGTCCACGTGGGAGACGATGCAGATGGTCTCCAGGTCCTTGGTGTCGAAGCCGCCCAGGGGGCCGCGCCACAGGGCCTGAGCCTCGTCGCCGTCAAAGTACAGGGTGACGGCGGCCTCCAGGCTCTTGCCGATGCGCTTCTCGCCCCGGGCAATCTCCAGGGCCTTGTTCACGTCAGTGCGCAGGGCCATGGCGGCCTCCCAGCGCTCCGCGTCGGCCTGGGGCAGGGCCAGGGCCTCGTCGAAGTCAGGCATCTCGTTAAAGAGGATACACTCGGCATCGGCGGTCCTGTCGTGGGGCATGGCCTGCCAGATCTCCTCGCTGGTGAAGGCCAGGATGGGGGCCACCAGACGGGTCATGCCGTCCAGAATCCGGTACAGGGCGGTCTGGGCGGAGCGGCGGCCGGCCTCATCGCCGCAGTAGAGGCGGTCCTTGATGATGTCGAAGTAGAAGTTGGACAGGTCCACCACGCAGAAGTTGTACAGGCTGCGGTAGACGCCGTGGAACTCGTACTTGTTGTAGAAGCTGCGCACGGTGCGGGCGAGCTCATTGAGCCGGGACAGGGCCCACTTGTCCAGATCCATCAGATCGGCGTAGGCCACGGCGTCGGTGTCCGGGTTGAAGCCGTTCAGGCTGCCCAGCATATACCGGGCGGTATTGCGGATCTTCAGGTAGGCGTCGGACAGCTGCTTCATGATGTCCTTGGAGATACGCATGTCCTGGGTGTAGTCGGCGGAGGCTACCCAAAGGCGGAGCAGGTCGGCGCCGTAGTCCTTGATGATCTCGTCAGGGGACACGGCGTTTCCCAGGGACTTGTGCATGGCCTTGCCCTCGCCGTCCACGGTCCAGCCGTGGGTGGTGATCTGCTTGTAGGGGGCAATGCCGTTGACGGCGATGGAGGTGAGCATGGAGGACTGGAACCAGCCGCGGTACTGGTCGCCGCCCTCCAGGTACAGGTCGGCGGGGTACTTCAGGTAGGGGCGCTCTGCGGCCACGGCGGCCCAGGTGGAGCCGGAGTCGAACCACACGTCCATGATGTCGGTCTCCTTGGAGAAGTGGGCCTTGCCGCACTTGGGGCACACGAAGCCCTCGGGCAGCAGGTCCTTGGCCTCCCGCTCGAACCACACGTTGGAGCCGTGCTCCCGGAACAGCTCGGCCACATGGGCGATGGTCTCGGGGGTGACAATATCGGCGCCGCAGTCGTCGCAGTAGAAGATGGGAATGGGCACGCCCCACACCCGCTGGCGGCTGATGCACCAGTCGTTGCGCTCGGAGATCATGGAGATCATGCGCTCCTTGCCCCACTCAGGCTTCCACTGGATGCCCTCGCAGGCCTTGACGGCGGCATCCTTGATGGCGTCCACGGAGCAGAACCACTGTTCGGTGGCCCGGTAGATGATGGGGTTCTTGCAGCGCCAGCAGTGGGGGTAGGAGTGGGTGATGTTCTCCTTGGCCACCAGGAAGCCCTCGGCCTCCAGGTCGGCCACCACCATGTCGTTGCCCTTGGCGTAGAACTGGCCGTTGTAGCGCTCGTCGGTCATGACGCCCTTGGCGTTGACGGGCACGGGGACGCCGATGTGGGTGAGGCCCGCCTTATCGTACTGCTGGCAGATCTGGAAGTCCTCCGCGCCGAAGCCGGGGGCGGTGTGGACGCAGCCGGAGCCGGCGTCCAGGGTGACGTGGTCGCCGTTGAGGATGACGGACTCACGGTCGAACAGGGGGTGGGTGGCGGTCATCAGCTCGAACTCGCTGCCCTTCAGGGTGGCCAGCACCTTGCAGGCGTCGTAGTCGATATGGGCGGCCTTGCACACGCTCTCGGCCAGGTCCTTGGCCAGGATATACACCTCGCCGGAGGGCACCTGAAGGAGCACATAGTCAAAGCCGGCGTTGAGGCAGATGGCGAAGTTGCCGGGGATGGTCCAGGGAGTAGTGGTCCAGATGACAAAGTAGGTGCGGCTCAGGTCGGCGTACTGGCCCAGCTTGCCCTTGTCGTCCCGGACGGGGAATTTGACGAAGATGGTGGTACAGGGGTCGTCGGCGTACTCGATCTCAGCCTCGGCCAGAGCGGTCTGGTCATGGGGGCACCAGTACACCGGCTTCATGCCCTTGTAGATGAGGCCCTTCTCGGCCATCTTGCCAAAGACCTCGATCTGCTTGGCCTCAAACTCGGGCAGCAGGGTGATATAGGGGTTCTCCCACTCACCCAGCACCCCCAGCCGCTGGAACTGGCCGGTCATTTTGGCGATATAGCTCTCGGCGTACTCCTTGCACTTGGTGCGGAACTGGGCGGTGGTCATCTCCTCCCGCTTCACCTTCTTGTCCTTGAGGACAGCGGACTCGATGGGCAGGCCGTGAGTGTCCCAGCCGGGCACATAGGGGGCGCACCAGCCCGTCATGTTGCGGTGCTTGACGATGATGTCCTTGAGGATCTTGTTCAGGGCGGTGCCGATGTGGATGTTGCCGTTGGCGTAGGGAGGGCCGTCGTGGAGGACAAAGGTGGGCTTGCCCTCGTTCTTCTTGATCAGCTTGTGGTAGATGTCCTTCTCCTCCATGGCCTTGAGCATGTCGGGCTCGCGCCGGGGCAGGCCCGCCCGCATGGGGAAGTCCGTCTTGGGGAGATGGATGGTCCTGTTGTAATCCATGGGTTGTTTCCTCCTGATTTCTATGAAACATAAGTTTTAGTACGATAGGATGACTTTACGGCAGGTCTCGCACAGGTGGGCAGGGATGGTCTTTCCAGCCAAGGATAGTTTTTGCAGCACCACATCTCCCTCTCCGGGCCAGGCGCTGAACCGGCGATCCTTGGGTGTCCACAGAATCCGGTAGCCACCGGCGCTCACAAATCCCTCGCGCATGGGGTTCCCACATTGGGGACAGTTCATGTTGAAAGCACCTCCTGTGATCAAAAAAGCGCCCCTGTCTCCCAAAAGAGACAAAGGCGCAAACCTCTGCGGTACCACTCTTCTTGCCGCAGGCATGCTGCGGCCGCTCAAGCCGGCGGATAACGGCGCCGCCCGTACCGGCTTAGTGGGGTCAGGCCCGTTCAGCCGGAGGCTCCGAGGTGATTTTCGTCCGTCCGCCTCTCCGCCTCTCACCAAAACGGCGGCTCTCTGGGCAGGCTGGGCCGGATTACTCCTCCTCTTCCTTGCGTTTGCTGTATGAACAAAAAACACGGAGAAACACCCGTAAGGGCGTTTCTCCGTGTATCTTACCTGTTTTCCCCGGTTATGTCAAGGGGAATCACTTGATTTCGTAATCTTTTCCGAATTTCAGATTGCTGAAGTCGATGCGGCGGGTGGGAGAGTCGTCCTCATCCTCGTCCTCATCCTCGTCCTCATCGCGGCGGCGGGTCCGGCGGTCGCCCCGGTGCTCCCTGTGCTCCCGGCGCTCCGTCTGAGACGGCTGCTCCTCCGGCTGATCCTTCTGCTCCATGCCCAGAAGCTCGGCGTACAGGCCGCCGTCCTCCTCCTGGCTGTCGCTGACGGTCTCTTCCTCATCCTCTGCCTCCTGAGTCTCCGCCTGAGGCAGCTCCCCGGTCTCCTCCTCCACAATCTTCTCCATGGAGGACTGGATGTCCCGGGCAGCCTGCTCAGTCTGGCTGGGGGCAGGGGCAGTCAGCTGAGACAGGCCGTTGAGATAGTCCATCTCGTGCTGGTAGAGCTCTTTCAGCTTGGCCACATAGGCGGCGGTGGACTCTTTTGCCGCGTTCAGGCGCAGCTGCTCATTCTCCAGCTCCTTGCGCAGGCCGTCAACCTTGGCCCGGGCTTCGCCTTCAGCGGTGCCGATGAGCTTGGACCGCTTCTCCTCCGCCTCCCGGACAATCTCGTCCGCCGTCCGCTGGGCTGCCAGCAGGGCCTTGCGCATGCCCTCCTCGGTGGAACGGTACTCCTCCACCTTCTCCACCAGCACCTTCATCTTGCTCTTGAGCAGGGCGTTCTCCTTGTAGAGGGCGGTATAGTCCTCGGTAAGCTGGTCCAGGAACTCGTCCACCATAGCCATATTGTAGCCGCCGAAGCTGGCCTTGGCAAATGCGTGCTGAGAAACTTCCTGCGGTGTCATCATATCCAATTCCCCCGTTTCTCTTTAAAGGGTACAAAATTTTCTCCCCAGCCGGTGCTGCGCGCCGTCCGGGGGCCCCATTTCTACATCTGCTCGGGCGAAATAAATCCGCCCGGCAGCAAGGTTTTGGCTGCGCCAAAACGCTTGGTTCGGCGTAACCGCCGCCCCACCTGCGGCGGGGCCCCGGTGGCCATTTCTCAGAAATACAGCCCGTTGTTCTCCAGCTCGTCGATTAAATCGCCGAGAATATCCACGTTGTAGGGCGTGATGATATAGGTGGAGATGGCCTCCCCAGCCGGTGCTGCGTGCCGTCCGGGGGCCCCATTTCTACATCTGCTCGGGCGAAATAAATCCGCCCGGCAGCAAGGTTTTGGCTGCGCCAAA
>NZ_CALXGI010000074.1 GCF_944387805.1 uncultured Pseudoflavonifractor sp.
TCTATCGGGGAGTCCTTTTTTTGTCCATAGCTATAAGCTCTTTATCCACTGGCAGAGCCAGTGGTTCTTTAAGCAATTGGAAAAACGCCCCAATCCCGGATATTCGTCCGGGATTGGGGCGTTTTTATCTCACTTTGTCTCTCCGCTCACCACATAGGATACCGGGCGGTATTCGCCCGCAGCTGCCGGGTGATCGTGCCGCACAGCTCCCGGTAAAAGCGCAGGTAGGCGGTTTTTTGAGCCCGCTGTATCTGCTGGTGCTGCTGGTATTCTCTCCAGCGCCGGCACTGCTTGTGGCAGCCCGCCTGATAGTCAGGACAGCTCTCTCGACAGGGAAGCATGACACAGTCCTCCTCATAGCTGAGATGGAGTCTGCGCGCACAGACAACCCGCTGCCGTCTCTGCCGGAAGCAGACTCTTCTGATGTTGTTTTTATTATACCGCGCCGCTCCGGCCCCTGCTGCCATTTCGCCGTAAACGCGCCGTGAATTTTTTGTAAACACCCGCCTTTCTCCGAATATTTCTCAATTTTGAAATGATTTATTTTGCGCGATATTGCGTATATTTATTTTCTTTTTTTCATTTTTGCACTTTTATTTATTAAATTTTTTAATAATTTGATAGGAAGTTTCGATGTTTTAATGATGGTCTTGTAACCGTTGACATATGTTATTTTCCCGTGCTACCGTTTTTACAACAGAATCTTCCCGCAGCAGAGCCCGGCGCGCTCCTTCGCCCGCGGCTCCGGATGCGGCAGGAAAGAGGCGTGCGAAGTGGATAAGCAGTTTGATGAAATGATCCCCCGCCGGGGTACCGGCTCTCTCAAGTGGGACGGCGCCGACCGCATCTTCCACGGGACAAATCTGCTCCCCATGTGGATTGCGGACATGGATTTCCCTGTGGCTCCCGCCATTCAGGAGGCCCTCCACCGGCGGGTGGACCAGCGTGTATTTGGCTATGGCATGCTCTCCCCTGGGTACTATGAGGCCGTGTCCGGCTGGATGTCCCGCCGGCACGGCTGTTCTGTGCCCCGGGAGTGGATTGTGTTTACCGCCGGGGTGGTCGCAGCCCTGAACTTCGCCGTTCAGGCGGTGACGGAGCCCGGGGATGAGATTCTCATTCCCAGCCCGGTGTACGGACCCTTCTTTCATGCGGCGGAGGATTGGGGCCGCGTGGCGGTCCGGTGCCCGCTGAAGGAGGAGAACCTGTTCTACACCTTTGACTTTGACGACATGGAGCGCCGCCTTACCCCCCATACCAAGGCGCTGATGCTCTGTTCCCCCCACAATCCGGTGGGACGGGTGTGGACGCGGCAGGAGCTGGAGGCCCTGGCGGACTTCTGCCTGCGGCATCATCTCATCGTCATCGCCGACGAGATTCACCACGACCTGGTATTCCAGCCCCACACCATGTTCCTCACCGTCTCCCCTGAAATCGCCCAGCGCACCATTTTGTGCACCGCTCCCAGCAAAACCTTCAATCTGGCAGGCATCCAGGCCTCCAATATCATCATACCCAATGAGGAACTGCGGAACAAGTACCGGGCGGTTGTGGCCCGGCACCATGCCTTTTCGGCCAACTCCTTTGCGGAGTCCGCTGTGGTGGCGGCCTACCGGGACTCGGAGGACTGGCTGGACGCCCTGCTCTCCTATCTAAACGGCAATATGGAGCTGTTCTGCGGCACTGTGGCGGCGGAGCTGCCCAGGCTGCGGGTACGCCGTCCGGAGGGCACTTACATGGTCTGGGTGGACTGTACCGGCCTGGGCCGGGACCCCGGAGACCTCAAGCGATTCTTCGCGGAGGAGTGCGGCCTGGCCTTCAACGACGGAGCCAGCTTCGGGCCGGGCGGAGCGGGCTTCATGCGGGTCAATCTGGCCTGCCCCCGTGCCAATGTGGAAGCGTGCCTGCGCCGTCTGCGCGCACACTGCCAATAAACGACCGCACCAAGAAAGGAAGCGAGCATTTGATGAACTGGAAAAAGCGTCTCCTGACCCTGACCCTCACCCTGGGCCTGCTGGCCACAGCCCTGGCCAGCTGCACCCAGACTGCTGCCGGCCCCTCCGGCTCCCCCTCCGCCTCCGGCACGCCGGAGGCCTCCCCCTCTGCTCCCGCTGAGAGCGCCACCGGCGAGAAAGTGGACGGCGGCACCCTTATCATGTGCGAGCCCACCGACATCTCCAGCCTGAACATTCTCTACGAGACCGGCGACGAGGGCATGACCATGCTCAAGCCGGTGTACGATCCCCTGTATATCGTCTCCAAGGACGGCGTGCGCTACTACCTGGCCGAGAGTCATGAGGTCAGCGAGGATGGCCTGACCATTACCGTCAAGCTCCGTGAGAACCTGAAGTGGCACGACGGCGAGCCCATCACCACCGAGGACGTGCTGTGGTATTTTGAGATGAAGTCCAACCCGGACAATAACGCCTCCAGCGGCACCAAGGTCAACGGTGAACCGGTCCAGGTGGCAGCGGTGGACGAGTACACCTTCACCGTCACCCTCCCCTCCGTCTCCGCCTCCTACGAGGCCACCCTGGGCAGCCTGAAGCTGCTGCCCAAGCACGTGTATGAGGACACCCCCGTCCTGGTGGGCGCTGAGATTAACTCCACCAGCGGCGTGGGCTCCGGCCCCTTCAAGGTGAAGGAGTGGAACAAGGGCGAAAGCCTGGTGCTGGAGCGGTTTGAGGACTACTACCGCGGCCCCGCCAGCCTGGAATCCGTGGTGTTCAAGATCATCCCCAACGCCAGCACCGAGGAGATTTCCTTCCAGAACGGCGAGCTCTCCGTGCTCCGCCTGACCACCCAGGACATGCTGGACAAGTACTCCAACGACCCCAACTACTCGGTCTACACCCTGACCGAGGGCCGCATCAACTACATGGGCTTCAACTCCAACAGCCCCCTCACCAGCGACCCCAAGGTCCGTGAGGCCATCTGCCTGGCTCTGAACGTGGACGAGATTATCGCCGGCGCCTACGGCTCCACCGAGCTGGCCCCCGCGGCCAAGACCGTGTTCTGTCCCTCCAACCTGTATTACAGCGACGTGGAGGGATACAGCCAGGACCTGGACCGGGCCCGGGAGCTTATTGCCGAGACCGGCATCGAGGGCAAGACCTTCCGCCTGGTGTACAACTCCAGCCGTGAGAACATGGAGAACTGCGCGCTGATGATCCAGCAGCAGCTCAAGGCCGTGGGCCTGAACGTGGAGATCCAGGGCTATGAGACCCAGGGCTTCTTTGAGGTGTTCTTCTACACCGATGCCGGCGACTGGGAGCTGGGCCTGAACGGCTACTCCACCAACGGCGACAACCAGGGCGACGAGTACATGTTCAGCCTGGAGGGCTTCCTGTCCAAAAACCTCTGCTCCACCGACGAGATCGCCGCCCTGTGGAACGAGGGCGACGCCACCACCGACCCCGAGGAGCGGGCCGCCATCTACAAGGAGATCCAGGAGCAGATCCGGGACGCCTATACCATGTTCCCCCTCACCTCTCCCAACTTTGTCGTGGCCACTGACAAGCGGCTCAAGGGCGTGGACGCCATCGACATGGTGCCCCTCTTTGAGGACTACCTCAAGCTCTACATGACCAACTGATTCCGGCCATCCGGCTGCCGGAAGCAGAACGGCCGTCCGCCGGGCGGCCGTTCTGTGCATTTCCGCCTACCCTGTCTGAGAGGAGTGCTCCCATGGCAAAACACATCGCCAAGCGGCTGCTTCAGCTGATCCCAGTGCTGCTGCTGGTGTCCATCTTTTCCTTTCTCATCATCCACTTCGCCCCCGGCGACCCGCTGAACATGTACGTCCGTCCCGACATGACCCAGGAGGAGATGGACACCCTGCGGGCCAATCTGGGCCTGGACGGCACCATTGTGGACCAGTACCTGGGCTGGCTGAACAACGTGCTCCACGGCAACCTGGGCAACTCCCTCACCAACAGCGGCCAGCCTGTGGCCGATCGCATTCTGGAGGTACTGCCCAACACCATCCTGCTGATGGGCACCTCCCTGGTGTTGTCCTTTGTCATCTCCATCCCCCTTGGCCTCATCGCGGGGCTGAAGAAAAACCAGTGGCCCGATCAGGTCATCAGCTTCTTCTCCTACATCGGCATCTCCATTCCCTCCTTCTGGTTCGGCCTGATTCTCATCATTGTGTTCTCCCTGGTGCTGAAGGTACTGCCCAGCAGCGGCATCCACACCATCGGGGATGACAGTCTGCTGGATCTGATCCGCCACCTCATCATGCCCAGCCTGGTGCTGAGCGTGGGCAATGTGGCCACCTTCACCCGCTACATCCGCTCCGCCACCATCTCCCAGCTGGAAGAGGAGTATGTGCTCACCGCCAAGGCCAAGGGCGTGTCCCAGCGGGGAATTCTCTTTCACCATGTGCTGAAAAACTGCCTGCTGCCGGTGATCACCCTGGCGGGCATGCGCTTTTCCAGCCTGGTGACCGGCTCTTTCATCGTGGAGTCGGTGTTCGGCTGGCCCGGCATGGGCACCCTGGGCATGTCGGCCATCAACAATCTCAACTATCCCATGATCATGGGCTTCACCATGCTCTCCTGCCTGCTTCTGATTGTGGGGAATCTCATTGCGGATCTGCTCTACTATGTGGCGGACCCCCGCATCAGAAGCGGCTTTCAGGAGGTGCAGGGCTGATGGAGCGTGCTGTCAATTCCCCCATTGCCCCCGGACGGTTCCGGCGGGTGAGCCAGCCCCCGGTTCAGACCGAGGTGGCCTATGACCGCAGCGCCCTGAGCCGGGTTTGGGCGGCTCTGCGGGCCAACCGGCTGGCCATGGTCTGCCTGGTGCTGATGATCATCATCATCGCCGCTTCGGCCCTGGCCTTCCTCTCCCCCTACGACCCGGACCAGTACGACCTGATGAACAAGCTGGCCCTGCCCAGCCTGGCCCACCCCTTCGGCACCGATGACCTGGGCCGGGACTACTTCACCCGGGCCCTGTACGGCGGCCGGGTGTCCCTGACCGTAGGCTTCTTCTCCATGCTGGTGTCGGTGGCCCTGGGCACCGTGGTGGGCACGGTCAGCGGCTACGTGGGCGGCGCGGTGGACATGCTGCTCATGCGCTTCCTGGACATCGTCATGTCGGTGCCCACCTTCCTGCTCATCATCATCATCAACGCCTATGTGAAGCCCGGCCTGCCCACCATGATCTTCATCATCGCCATCTTCTCCTGGATGGGCGTGGCCCGGATCGTGCGGGCCGAGACCATGAGCCTGAAGGAGCGGGACTTTGTGCTGGCGGCCAAAAACCTGGGCACCAGCCACTTTGTCATCATCTTCCGCCACATCATCCCCAACATGAGCTCCTCCATCATCGTGGCGGCCAGCCTGTCCATCGCCCGGGCCATCCTCACCGAGTCCTCCCTCAGCTTCCTGGGGTTCGGTGTGCGCCTGCCCAACGCCTCCTGGGGCTCCATGCTCCAGAACGCCCAGAGCCAGATTCTCTATAATCCCCTGCTGGCCGTGTTCCCCGGGCTTTTGATTCTGATTACAGTGCTCAGCTTCAACGTGCTGGGAGATGTGCTCCGCAGCGCTCTGGAGCCAAGGATCATCAAGTGAGGTGCGGCATGGAAGAACAGATGCTCAGAGATTATGTGGTGGGCCTGCGCCGCGCCTTCCACCAGAGGCCCGAGCTGGGACTCAAGGAGTTTGAGACCAGCCGCCGGGTAAGAGAGGAGCTGTCCGCCCGGTCCATCCCCTTCCGCACGGTGGGGGACACCGGTGTGGTGGCCGAGATTTTCGGCGGCCATCCCGGCCCCACGGTGCTGCTGCGGGCGGACATGGACGCCCTGCCCATCCAGGAGGCCACCGGCCTGCCCTTTGCCTCCCAGATCCCCGGCATGATGCACGCCTGCGGCCACGACGCCCACACCGCCATGCTGCTGGGGGCCGCCGCCCTTCTCTGGGAGGAGCGGGAGACGCTGCCCGGCCGGGTGCGGCTGGTGTTTGAGCCGGCGGAGGAGTTTGCCGGCGGTGGCCGTGCCCTGCTGGAGGCCGGGGTACTGGACGGCGCGGACACGGTCTTTGCCGTCCATGTGGCCCCCAACCTGCCCTGCGGCTCAGTCAGCGTACAGCCCGGGGTGCGCATGAGCGGCTGCGGCTTTTTCTCCCTGACCGTCAGGGGCAAGAGCGGCCACGGCTCCGCTCCCCACGAGGGAATCGACGTCATCCCGGCGGCCTGCGCCATGGTGTCCGCCCTCCAGACCGTGGTCAGCCGGGAGGTAAGCCCCCGGGACTTTGTGGTCATCACAGTGGGCACCTTTCACGCCGGCACCGCCGCCAACATTCTGGCCGGCGAGGCCAAGCTGACCGGCACCATCCGGTACCAGAATCCGGCGCTGAAGGAGGTGCTCCCCGCTGCGGTGGAGCGGGTGCTCCGGGGCACGGCGGAGGCCTTTCGGGTGACCCTGGACCTGAAGTGCGGCATGGGCCTGCCCCCTGTGGTCAACGACGCCGCCTGTTCCGCCGTGGCGGAGCGGGCCGCCGCCGGACTGCTGGAGGTGGTGGAGCTGCCCATGGGCACCGGGTCGGACGATTTCGCCTATTACACCCAGCGTGTCCCCGGGGTGTACGCCTTTCTGGGCACCGGCGGGGACCACCCCATCCACCATGAGTGCTTCACCCTGGACGAGGACGCCCTTGCCCCGGGCAGCCGGCTGTACGCCCGCTATGCGGAGGAATTTCTGAGAGGAGGATGCCTGTGAGTCAGCCGCTTTTGGAGGTCAAGAATCTCCGGGTGTCCTACCGCACCTACGCCGGTGAGGTCCAGGCGGTGCGGGGCCTGTCCTTCTCCATGGAGCGGGGCGAGACCCTGGCCGTGGTGGGCGAGTCTGGCTGCGGCAAATCGGTGAGCGCCAAGGCCCTGATGGGGCTTATCAACTGTCCTCCCGGCGAGATCAAGCCGGGCAGTCGGGTGCTCTTTGAGGGGAAGAATGTGCTGGACTTTACCCCCGGGGAGTGGTCCGCCTTCCGGGGAAAAGAGTGCGCCATGATCTTTCAGGACGCTCTGGCCGCCCTCAACCCCACGGTGACCGTAGGCCGGCAGATTGCGGAGAACCTGACGGTCCACCATATGGCAGGCCGCTCTGAGGCCATGGCCCGTGCGGTGGAGATGCTCTCCCTGGTGGGCATCTCCCAGCCCCATAAGCGGGCCGGGCAGTACCCCCATGAGTTCTCCGGCGGCATGCGCCAGCGGGCCATGATCGCCATGGCCCTGGCCTGCGGCCCCAAGCTGCTCATCGCTGACGAGCCCACCACCGCCCTGGATGTAACCATCCAGGCTCAGATCATCCAGCTCATCAAGGCGATGCAGCAGAAATTCAACATGTCCGTGCTGCTCATCACCCACGACCTGGGTGTGGTGGCGGATATCGCCCAGAACATCGCGGTGGTATACGCGGGACGCATCGTGGAGTACGGTGCCCGGGACGACATCTTCTACGACCAGCGCCACCCCTACACCTGGTCCCTGCTCCGGTCCATCCCCCGGCTGGACCTGGACGGGAAGAAGCAGTTGATATCCATTGAGGGCATGCCGCCCGACCTGATTGCTCCCCCGGCGGGGTGCCCCTTTGCCCCCCGGTGCCCCTGGTGCATGGAGATCTGCACGGAGGAGGAGCCGCCCCAGGTTTCCTTCTCCGGCGGCCACACCTGCACCTGCTGGCTCCATCATCCCGACGCGCCCAAGGGCGATCTTCCATTTCAGGCAGGGGACGGTGTACTATGCTAGAACAAAACGAGACAGCCCTTGAGGTCAAGGAGCTGAAGAAATACTTCCGCACCGGCGGCGGCCTTCTGAAGGCGGTGGACGGCGTCAGCTTCACCATCCGCCGTGGCGAGACCCTGGGTCTGGTGGGCGAATCAGGCTGCGGCAAGACCACCTGCGGCCGCACCTGCGTGGGGCTCTACCACAAGACCGGTGGCCAGGTGCTCTACCGGGGCAGGGATGTCCACAGCCTCCGGGGCAAAGAGCGCAAGGCCTTCACCAAGCAGGTGCAGACCATCTTCCAGGACCCCTACGCCTCCCTGGACCCCCGTCTGCGGGTGGAGGAGATTGTGGCCGAGGGCATGCGCAACCACGGCATCTGTCCCGCCGCCAAAGAGCGGCGGGAACGGGTGTACCAGCTGCTGGAGCAGGTGGGTCTGAGCAAGGAGCACGCCGGGCGGTACATCCACGAGTTTTCCGGCGGACAGCGCCAGCGCATCGGCATCGCCCGTGCTCTGGCGGTAGATCCTGAATTTATCCTCTGTGACGAGCCCATCTCCGCCCTGGACGTGTCCATCCAGGCTCAGATCGTCAACCTGCTGGTGCGCCTTCAGGAGGAGCGGGGGCTGACCTACCTGTTCATCGCCCATGACCTGTCCATGGTCAAGCATATCTCCGACCGGGTGGCGGTCATGTACCTGGGCACCATGGTGGAGATCACCACCTCCTCCGAGCTGTACGCCCATCCGGCCCACCCCTACACCAAAGCCCTCCTGTCCGCCATTCCCATCCCCAACCCCCGGGTGGAGGAGCAGCGGGTGCGCACCGTGCTGGAGGGCGAGGTGCCCAGCCCCATCGACCCGCCGCCGGGCTGCCGGTTTCACAGCCGGTGTCCCTACGCCACCGGACGCTGCGCCCAGGAGGCGCCGGTCCTCCGGGAGATTGCCCCCGGCCACTCCGTGGCCTGCCATATTGTCTGATGATTTTAAAAAAGGGAGATGTCCGAGATGGAACAGACCAACATCAAGCTGCCCGCCGACTTTGAAACCTATGGAGAGGCCCGGAAGGCGGGTTTCCTGCGCATGAAGCAGCTGAAGGACCAGGGCGCCCGTGTGGTGGGCATGTTCTGCTCCTTTGTACCCACCGAGCTGGTGTACGCGGCGGGGGCCCTGCCCGTGGGGCTGTGCGCCTTCACCGAGGAGCCCATTCCCGCCGCCGAGGCCAACCTGCCCCGGAACCTGTGCCCCCTCATCAAGGCCAGCTACGGCTTTGCCCTCACCGACACCTGTCCCTACTTCTATTTCTCCGACTTCGTGGTGGGCGAGACCACCTGCGACGGCAAGAAGAAGATGTTCGAGCTGCTGGGTGAGATTAAGGACACCTACGTCATGCAGCTGCCCCACAGCCGGGACCAGGCCGCCCTCTCCTTCTGGCGGGATCAGATCATCGCCTTCAAGGAGAAGCTGGAGGCCTTCTACGGCATCACCATCACCGAGGATGACATCCGCCGGGCCATCAGGCGGAAGAACCGGGAGCGGGACGTGATGCTCCGCTATCTGGAGCTGGGCAAGCTGAACCCGGCCCCCATGAGCGGCTACGAGATGGGCACCCGTGTGGACGCGGGCAGCTTCTCCTTTGACCTGGACCAGCGGTGCGACGTCATCGAGGCCCGGACGGCCGAGGTGTTGGAGCAGTGGAAGGCCAACAAGAACTCTTTGCCCACCGACCGGCCCCGTCTGCTGGTCACCGGCTGCCCCAACGCGGGCGTACGGGAGAAGATCATCAAGGCAGTGGAGGAGCTGGGGGCCGATGTGGTGGCCTTTGACACCTGCAACGGCATCCGGGAGAAGGTGGAGAAGGTGGACGAGTCCGATCCGGACGTGTACCATGCCCTTGCTGTGAAGTATCTCAACATCAACTGCTCGGTGATGAGCCCCAACGAGAGCCGCCGGGAATATATCGGCGAGATGATTGACTCCTATGCGGTGGACGGAGTGATTGAAATTGTGCTCCAATCCTGTCATACTTACGATGTGGAGGCTTTCTTCATCAAGCGCTTTGTCACCCAGGAGAAGGGCCTGCCCTACCTGAACATTGAGACCGACTACTCTCAGGCGGACAAGGGCCAGATCAACACCCGTCTTGCCGCCTTCCTGGAGACGATTGAGAAATGACGTACTTTGCCGGAATTGACATTGGCTCCACCGCCTCCAAGGTGGTGGTGCTGGACGGGTCGGACATGGTGGACCATTTCGTCCTTCCCACGGGCTGGAGCAGCAAGGAGACCGCCGGTGAGATTGCCCGCCGTCTGGAGGCGGGCGGCCATCCCGTGGGGGCGGACATGAAGGTCATCGCCACCGGGTACGGCCGGGTGGCGGTGGACTACGCGGCCAAGACGGTGACCGAGATCACCTGTCACGGCCGGGGCGGCCGGTACCTGCTGGGCCGGGACTGCACCATCGTGGACATCGGCGGGCAGGACACCAAGGTCATCACCGTGGAAAACGGCATGCCCACCAGCTTTCTCATGAACGACAAGTGCTCGGCGGGCACAGGCAAGTTTCTGGAGATTATGGCCAATCGCCTTGGGGTGGACCTGCCCGAGCTGTTCACCCTGGCGGCGGCAGGCACGCCCCTGGCCATCAGCTCCATGTGCACCGTGTTTGCCGAGAGCGAGGTCATCAGCCACATCGGCGCCGGAGAGAAGCGGGAGGACATCGCCGCCGGGGTGGTGGACTCGGTAGTGAGCAAGGTGGCGGGCCTGTGCGCCCGGCACACCATGAAAGGAGACGTGCTCCTCACCGGCGGCCTGTGCGACAGCGCCTATCTGGTGGACCGGCTGTCCCAGAAGCTGAAGCTGCCTGTCCTCACCCACCCCCTGGGCCGGTACGCCGGCGCCCTGGGCGCGGCCCTCATCGCCCGGGGCAAAGCCGCCGGGTAACAATGCAGTTTGAAAACCATCCATATTCAGAACAGGAGGACTGATTGATATGCTGAAACAGGTAAACGCCATGGGAGATCCCTGCCCCATTCCGGTCATTAAGACCAAGAACGCCATCAAGGAACTCTCCGGCTCCGGCACGGTAGAGGTCCTGGTGGACAATGAAACCGCAGTGCAGAACCTGACCCGTCTGGCCAACAACAACGGCTACGCCGTCAAATCGGAGAAGCTGGGGGACAAGGAGTTCCGGGTGGTCATGGAGGTCACCGGCGCTCCTGCGGCCCAGGCCGGGGAGGACGACAGCGAGACCTGCCTGGTGCCCGCCGGCACCGGCCGGAACAACACGGTAGTGGTTATCTCCTCCCCCTGCATGGGTACCGGCAGCGACGAGCTGGGCGCCACGCTGATGAAGAGCTTTATCTTCGCCCTCACCCAGCAGGACACCCTGCCCAGGACCATCCTCTTCTACAACGGCGGCGCCAAGCTGACCACCGAGGGCTCCGCCTCCCTGGAGGACCTGAAGAGCCTGGAGGCCCAGGGCGTGGAGATCCTCACCTGCGGCACCTGTCTGAACTTCTTCGGCCTGACTGACAAGCTGAAGGTGGGCGGCGTCACCAATATGTACGACATTGTGGAGAAGATGAGCTCCGCCGGCCGGGTCGTCCGTCCCTGAGGCGCGCCATGCGGGAGAAAAAGCCGGCCCTTATCATCACCTTTTCCACCACCACCGACGCCATGGGCATGGAGCAGTTCTGCGCCCAAAACGCTCTGCCGGGCCGTCTGATTCCAGTGCCCCGTGAGATCAGCGCGGGCTGCGGCCTGGCCTGGAAAGCCCCTGTGGAGGCAAAAGAATCTCTCATGGCCGCCATGGCGGACGCGGGCATGCACTGGCAGGAGGCCCGCGTGCTGGAGCTGTGGGTGTGAAGCTGAACAACCATAGGAGATGAGTTCCCTTGATCTATCTGGACAATGCAGCCACCACCCGTCAGAAGCCGCCCCAGGTCATCGACGCGGTGGTGAACGCCATGACCACTATGGGCAACGCCTCCCGGGGCGCCCACGGCAGCGCCCTTCAGGCCTCCCGGGCGGTGTATGACGCCCGGTGCAAGCTGGCGCGCCTGTTCCGCTGTCCCCGGGCAGACCATGTGGTCTTTACCTGCAATTCCACCGAGGCCCTGAACATCGCCATCAGCGGCACCCTGTCTCCCGGGGATCATGTGATCTCCACCGACCTGGAGCACAACTCCGTTCTCCGGCCCCTGTACCGGCTGGAGGCGGAGCGAAACGTGTCCCTCAGCTTTGTGCCCGCCGACAGGCAGGGCAGGCCGGACATGTCCGCCTTTGAATCCCTCATCCGGCCTGAGACCAGGGCCATCGTGTGTACCCACGCCTCCAATCTGACGGGCAACATGATCGACATTGCCCGGGTGGGCGCCATTGCCAAAGCCCACGGCCTGCTCTTCATTGTGGACGCCTCCCAGACTGCGGGGGCCGCCCCCATCGATATGGAGGCCATGGGCATCGACATTCTCTGCTTTACCGGCCACAAGGGCCTGATGGGCCCTCAGGGCACCGGCGGGCTGTGTATCCGGCCCGGCGTGGAAATCCGCCCCTTCAAGGTGGGCGGCTCAGGGGTACAGTCTTACAGTAAGACCCAGCCGGAGGAGTACCCCACCCGGCTGGAGGCGGGCACCCTGAACAGCCACGGCATCATGGGTCTCTCCGCCGCCCTGGACTTTATTGAGGCCACGGGTGTGGAGGCCATCGCCCGCCGTGAAGATGCCCTGATGCGGCGGTTCTACGACGGGGTGGTAGGCCTGAAGGGGGTCACGGTGTACGGGGACTTCAGCCAGGCCCGCCGGGCCGCCATCGTGGCCCTGAATATCGGGGACATGGACTCCAGCGAGGTGTCCGACATTCTCAGCATGGACTACGACATTGCCACCCGTCCCGGCGCCCACTGCGCGCCCCGGATGCACCAGGCCCTGGGCACCACGGACCAGGGCGCGGTGCGGTTCAGCTTCTCCTGGTACAACACCGAGGAGGAGGTGGACGCCGCCGTCCGTGCGGTGGCCGACCTGACAGAAGAATAGTCACAACCTCCGGCTAAGCCGGAGGCTTGATTAAGCCCTATAAGGGCATAATACAGACAATACCCCTA
>NZ_CALXGI010000075.1 GCF_944387805.1 uncultured Pseudoflavonifractor sp.
TATACCCTTTTTCAACCATCTACTTTCTTTGCCACCGCCGTCCCTTTTCGGGGTTGACTTCTAATAGTTAATCTTTCCCAATCATACAGATTCCGTCTCTCCGGGGCGAGGGGCATTTCCCGGGGGTCGCGCGCCAGCCGCCCGCCTCAGCTTCCGTGACTGCACTATAACACGACAGAAGTCCATAATTCCAGCAAATCACACAGACTGTCATTCCACCCACATAAACTGCACATTTTAAGGGGCGACATTCCCGCCTTTTTTATTTATAATTACATATGAGAACGGGCACGATACATATAATACAGGCAAAAACTGGTTCACAGCCCTGTTTCCAGATTTCACCTTCGTACGCACAGGCAGATTCTGTGCTATAATGTCAACATCCGAGAGACCGCCCGGAACTGATTGGGAGTGTGGAGAGAAGTGGAGAACAAAGCAACGAAAAGCGTGGCTGTGGTGGAGGACAGCCCGGCGGAGGCCGAGACCCTGTGCAGGCACTTTACACGCTATACCGAGGAGCGGGGCGTTCCTTTCAAGGTGACCTATTTTACCAGCGGCGAGGAATTTTTGAGTAAATACCGCCCCATCTACGACCTGGTCCTCATGGACATCGGCCTGCCCAAGATGACAGGCATGGAGGCCGCCGCCCGGCTGCGGGAGCTGGACAAAGCCGTGACGCTGATTTTTGTCACCAACATGGCCCAGTTCGCTGTCAAGGGCTACGAGGTGGACGCCTTTGATTTTGTGGTCAAGCCAGTGAGCTATTCCAACTTCTCTCTCAAGCTCCAGCGGGCCCTCAACAAGCTCAACAGCCGCCGGGACACTCAGTTGGTCATCTCTCTGTCGGATCAGATACTCCGCCTGTCTGCATCTCAGATTAAGTACATCGAGATCTCCGGCCACAACATGGTCTACCACACCACCGACGGCCCTGTTCGGGCCTACGGCAACCTGAAGGACGCGGAGGCCGCCCTCAACAGCCCCATGTTCGTCCGGTGCAACAGCTGCTACCTGGTGAACCTGAACTATGTCCAGGCTATCCGGGGTTATACTGCCGTAGTGGACGGCGATGAGCTCCAGATCAGCCGCCCCCGGCGGAAGGCCTTTGTCCAGGCCCTCAACGACTATCTGGGCGGTGGGATATAATGTTTCAAATTACCAATCTCTTTCTCTACAAGCTGGTGTTTACCGCCGCCCTGCTCATCGCTGAGGCGCTGTTTCTCTTTCGTCAGAAAAAACGCCCCGGATTCCCCATCCGTATGGCTGCCGGTACAGTCGTGATGTTCCTGCTGGTGGCCATTTTCCCCATTCTCAGCTATACCGCTGTGTACAGCTCCCTCATGTTCTCCCTGTTCTTCCTGCTGTCCATTTTACTGTCCAAATTCTGCTATGATATCAGCTGGCGGGCCTGTCTGTTCTGTACTGCCGCCGGATATACCCTCCAGCACCTGGCCTCTGTATGCTACGACCTGGCTACCACTCTGGGCGGCTTTGAGCAGGCCGCCCAGTTTTACAGCGACAGCGCCGCAGACATCAGCCCCTTTTCCGCCCTTATCTTTTTGGAGGTCTACGCCCTGGTATACTGGTGCCTTTATCAGCTCTTCGGCCGCCGGCTGAAGCGGGACGAGGCCATTACCATCAAAAGCCCCGCCCTGCTGGCTCTGCTGGTGCTTATCCTGCTGGTAGAGATTATCCTCAACGCCTTTGTGGTCTACCGCAAGTATGAGAGCCTGGACCTGGTGTACTACCTGTCCAGCTCCCTGACCAACATCATCTGCAGCATCTCCGTGCTGGTCATCCAGTTCAGCCTGCTGCTCAGCAAGTCTCTGGAGGATGAGCTGGAGGTGGTCAACCAGATGCGGCGCCAGGAGCAGAAGCAATACCAGATCTCCAAAGACACCATTGACCTCATCAACATGAAGTGCCACGACATGAAGCACCAGATCCACAACATCAGCAAACAGGCCGCCATCGATCCCGCCGCCCTGCGCGAAATGGAGGAGACCATCTCCATCTATGACTCCATCGTCAAGACGGGCAACCAGGCTCTGGATATTATTTTGGCGGAAAAGAGCCTGTACTGCCAGAAAAACGGTATTTTTATCAGCTACATGGCCGACGGGGCCAAGCTGAACTTTATGAGCGACCCGGACATCTACTCCCTTTTCGGCAACATGCTGGACAACGCCATTCAGACTGTCATCCAGCTGGAGCAGGATAAACGGGTCATCGGCGTCACCATCCGGGCGGAGGGCGAGCTGCTGTCCATCAACTCCCACAACTATTACAGCGGCAACGTCCATATGGAGCACGGCCTGCCCGTCACCAGCAAGGAGGACAAGAAGTACCATGGCTTCGGCGTCAAAAGTATGGTGATGATTGTGGAGAAATACGGCGGGAGCATCTCCTTTGACGCCCGTGACCAGATCTTTAACCTGAACATTCTTCTGCCGCTCTCCGGCGGCGGACAGAGCATCTGAGCCGGGGCGGCAAAGCAAGGAGGCCAGCCATGAAAAACCTGACAAAACCCGGCATCCGCAGGCTGCGCCGCACCCTGCTGCCCATTATGGCCCTGCTGCTGGCGCTGTCCTGCACCCTGACTGCCGGTATGTATGCCAACGCCTCTACGCTCAACGGCCTGTTCGGCCGGGGCGTCCGGACAGTAAAACCTTTGGAGCCGTCGGAAGAGCTGGACGCAGACTACTATATACAGGAATATGCCTCCAAATCTGAGGCTCTGGCCGCCGCTCAGGCGCTCTCCGGGCAGATCAGCGACGAAGGCATTGTCCTGCTGAAAAACAACGGAATTCTCCCGCTGGCGGACAGCACACCGCTCACCCCGCTGGGCCTGCGGTACTGCCTGCCCTATTACGGCGGCAGCGGCTCCTCCGCCATCGGCTCCGACGAGGAACACACCATCACTCCCGCTCAGGGACTGCACAGCGTCTTTTGCTCCCTGAACACAGCTCTGGAGGAGCGGCTCTTCCAGGCCGCCGGGGCTGCCGATTCACTGGAAAATAATCCCAATCTAATTGCCGCAGGTCCTCTCAGCGGAGCGTCGGAGAATCACATCCTCTACGAATTTTCCCGTTCCGTCTATGGGGATCTGGGGGATACCTGCTCCGGTACTGTGGGCGTGGTATTGATCGGCCGCCAGACCGGTGAGGACTGCGACGCCTCCGTCTCGGTCTACAGCGACGGCACGCCCCACATGCTGGCCCTCACTTCCGCCGAACAGGACCTCATCTCCTTTGCCAAGGCCAGCTGCGAGGGCGTTGTTGTGGTTTTGGCCTCCTCCTCGCCCATGGAAATATGGGAGCTGGAACAGGACCCGGCCATTGATGCCATCCTCTGGCTGGGAGGCGCGGGCAGCACCGGCTACGGCTCCCTGGCCCGGGTTCTCTCCGGCCGGGTGAATCCCTCCGGGCGGCTGCCCGACCTTTGGCCCTCTGCTTTCAAGCAGTCTCCCACCTTTGCCAACCAGGACGACGGCTCCGGCTCCTTTGTCTACGCCAACGCTTTCACCACTCTGGTCACACGGGACAGCTGGGAGGAGAACGCCTGCACCCCCTTCCGTGAGTATGAGGAGGGCATCTACTTGGGCTACCGGTACTATGAGACCGCCTGGGACACCGGCTTTCTGGATGATTACGACAACCGCACCTCCGGCGTCCTCTATCCCTTCGGGTACGGCCTGAGCTATACCGTCTTTTCCCAGGCGATTGTAGATTTTTCTGAACGGAATGGGACCATTTCTCTCACTGTCCGGGTGACCAACACCGGCGAACAATACGCCGGGAAAGAGGTGGTGCAGGTCTACTTCACCCCGCCTTACACTGATTTGGACCGGGACTATGCCATTGAGAAGCCCACCGCCGTGCTGGTTCAGTTTGCCAAGACGGAGCTGCTGGCCCCGGGAGAGTACGAGGATGTTGTTCTTTCCTTCTCCAAGGAGGACCTGGCCTCCTACTGCTACACCCGGGACAACGGTGATGGTACCACCGGCTGCTATATGCTGGAGGAGGGAACATATTCCATCTCCGTCCGTGCCAACTCCCATGACGTGCTGGACAGCCGCCCCGCAACAGTACAGGAGACCGTCTGGTACGACAACAGCAATCCCCGTCAGTCCGAGCTGGATGCCCAGGCAGAGCTGAGCGACAGCGGGACTCCGCTGCCTGCCGCCGCAGGACTGGCCGCGGTCAACCGGTTTGAGCAGCTCAACGCCTATATGTCCGACCCCTCTGTAAGCGGCGCAGTGTGCCTCTCCCGGGCCGACTGGGCCGGGACCCAGCCCTCCGCCCCCACGGACGCCGACCGCGCTGCCTCGGACACTGTCAGGGGGTGGATCGCCGATGCCGACACCACCAAACCCACCGCTGACAGCCCGGAAAAAGAGCGCTCCCTTCCCGCTCCCGTCTCAGGCGAGGACAACGGGCTGGTGCTGGCCGACCTGCGGGGCAAGCGCTACCGGGACCCAATGTGGACGCTGCTGCTGGACCAGATCCGCTATGACGACCCGGAGGCGCTGCGGCAGTGCCTCTTTCAGGCCGCCTACGGCACCGGCGCCCTCTCTGCCATTGGCAAGCCGGAGTCAGTGGAGCACGACGGCCCCCAGGGCCTCACCCTGGCTGATGTCAACGGCCAGAACTGGATCAAGGATGTATGCGGCTACCCTGCCGCACCGGTAATGGCCGCCGCCTGGAACCAGGAGCTGATGTATGATTTCGGCTATATGGTGGGCCAGGAGGCCCTTCTCTCCGGAATCAACGGCTGGTATGCTCCTGGGCTGAATATCCACCGCTCTCCCTTTGGCGGCCGCTCTTCCGAATACTTCAGCGAGGACCCTCTGCTCTCCGGTGTTCTGGGTGCGCAGGTGATCTCGGGCGCCGGAAATGCAGGGCTGAGCTGCGCGGTCAAGCACTTTGTTCTCATGGACACGGAGGCCCACAAGAATCCCCACACCTGTGTCTGGCTCACAGAGCAGGCCCTGCGCGAGATCTATCTGCGGCCCTATGAGATTGCCCTCAAGACCGCCTGCAAGACCATCCGCTACATTGGAGAGCAGGACGGGGTTATGCGCACCCGCATTATGCGGGCCGGTGACTTCCTCATGGCGGGGGACTGCGCTGTCGGCCCCCTCTGGTCTGCCGCCAATCCGGCTCTGCTCACCGGCGTGGTCCGGGGAGAGTGGGGCTTTCAGGGCACCATCCTCTCCGACATGCACCTGAACGGCAGCGACAGCCAGGTGGACCGTCTTCTCCGCGCCGGCTGCGACCTGCTCATGTCTACTGTCTCCGGCTCCGCTCTCAACGCCACCGACTTCCAATCCCCCGCAGGACAGCGGCTGCTGCGCACAGCCGTAAAGGACCTGTGCTACACCCTTGTCAACTCCAACCTGATGCAGGGCGCCGCTCCCGGGTCACTGATCGAGTCCTCCCCCGCCCCCTGGGAGATCTGCCTTGCAGCCTTTAATGCCACGGTAGGCCTTGTTCTGCTGAGCATGGCCGCGATTCTCATCTGGACGGGCTGGTATGCCCGCAGGCGTCTGTGACCGGGCGCCGGTTCTGACCGTTACGGACTTCTCCGGGCCCGCGCCTGTTCATTTCGCGTTTTAGACAAGTCGGGCTTGTATCTTTTGTACATAAAGTTGAAAAAGGTCTGGAGAGATTGACATTTTTCATGCTCTATGCTACTCTTTGGCCAAGTTAAGTTCCATACAGGTGTGTTACTGGCAACAGGCACTAACCTTCTGCTATTACATACATTTCAATGTGATATGTAATAGTTGTCGGTTAGTGCTTTTTTATGCAGAGCGGCCGGCAGGAACCAGATCACAAATCTGAAACGTGATTCGGAGGTAACACACCATGAGGGCAAAATTCTTCGGCATACTGCAGCGGGTAGGCAGATCCTTCATGCTTCCCATCGCCATCCTGCCGGTGGCGGGACTGCTGCTGGGACTGGGCAGCTCGTTTACCAACGAGACTACCCTGGCCACTTACAATCTCTTGGGCGTCATGGGGCCCGGCACCGTCCCCTACTTTATCTTCTCTGTTCTGGGCAAGTGCGGCGGCGTTATCTTTGACAACCTGCCCCTTATCTTTGCCATTGGCGTGGCCATCGGCATGGCCCGGCAGGAAAAAGAGGTGGCCGCTCTGGCCGCCGCGGTCTCCTTTCTGGTGATGCACTCGGCTATCTCCGCCATGATCACCCTGACCGGCGGCGCGGAAAATCTGCTGGAGGGCTCCACTGCCTCGGTTCTGGGCATCACCTCTCTGCAGATGGGTGCCTTCGGCGGTATTATCGTGGGTCTGGGCGTAGCCGCACTCCACAACCGGTTCTATAAAGTCCAGATGCCCCAGGTGCTCTCCTTCTTCGGCGGCACCCGTTTCGTGCCCATCATCAGCACCCTGGTCTTCGCCCTGGTGGGCATCCTCATGTTCTTCATCTGGCAGCCCATCCAGGAGGGCATCAACGCCCTGGGTATGCTGGTTTACAGCTCCGGCTACTTCGGCACCTTCCTGTTTGGCATGATTAAGCGTCTGCTCATCCCCTTCGGCCTGCACCACGTGTTCTACCTGCCCTTCTGGCAGACCGCCGTGGGCGGCACCATGGAGGTGGCCGGTACCGTTGTGGCTGGCGCCCAGAACATCTTCTTTGCCCAGCTGGCCGACCCCACTGTCACCCACTTCTCCACCGCGGGCACCTGGTGCTTCACCGGTGAGTTCGTCCTCTATATCTTCGGTTTCCCCGGAGCTGCTCTGGCCATGTACCGCTGCGCCAAGCCGGAGCGGAAAAAGCAGGTGGGCGGCCTGCTCCTCTCCGCCGCTCTCACCTCCATCCTCACCGGCATCACCGAGCCTCTGGAGTTCTCCTTCCTGTTCGTGGCTCCTGTGCTGTTCGTCATCAGCTCGGTCTTCGCCGGTCTGGCCTACATGCTGTGCCACATTCTCAATATCACCGTTGGCCTCACCTTCTCCGGCGGCTTCATCGACCTGGCCCTCTTCGGCATCCTGCAGGGCAACGAAAAGACCAGCTGGCTGCTGATTATCCCCCTGGGCATCATCTTCTTCCTGGCCTACTACTTCCTCTTCTCCTTCCTCATCAAGAAGTTCAACTTCAAGACCCCCGGCCGTGAGGATGGCGATCAGGAGACCAAGCTGTACACCAAGGCCGACTACAACGCACGCAAGTCCGGCGAGAGCACCGGCAGCGGCGACCAGGTGTCTGCCGCCATCGCCCAGGGCCTGGGCGGCGCTGCCAATATCAAGGACGTGGACTGCTGCGCCACCCGCCTGCGCTGCACTGTCACCGACGGCAGCAAGGTGGACCAGGCCCTCCTCAAGTCCACCGGCGCGGCCGGCGTGGTCCAGAAGGGCCAGGGCGTGCAGGTGGTATACGGCCCACAGGTGAATATCATCAAGGCAAATCTGGAAGACTACCTGCGCAGCGGTGCTGCCCGTCAGGCCGTCCCCGCCGTGGAGGCTGCTCCCACCGAGGCGTCCGCCCCGGAGGCACCCGCCGCCCACGGCGCCCTGGTCAAGACCATCGTCATCGGCAGTCCCTTCCACGGCGAGGCCGCCCCCGTCACCGCCTCCCCCGACCCGGCCTTTGCCGAGAAGATGATGGGCGACGGCGCCGCCGTCGTCCCCTGTGAGGGCGTGGTCACCGCCCCCTGCGACGCCACCATCAGCTTTGTCTTTGACACCAACCACGCCATCGGCCTGGAGCTGGAGGACGGCGTGGAAATGCTCATCCACGTGGGCATCAATACCGTGGCCCTCAAGGGCGAGGGCTTCCACGCCCTGGTCAAGGAGGGCGACCAGGTGAAGAAGGGCGACCGCCTGCTGGAGTTTGACCTGGAGTTCATCCGGGAGAACGCCACCTCCGTGTCCTCCCCGGTGCTCTTCACCTCCATGGAGGACAACCAGGAGCTGCGCCTGCTGAAAGCCGGACACGTGAAGCCCGGCGAGGATCTGTTGGCTCTGGATATCTACGAATCCTGACAAACAAGCGCGTTATCTGTGTAGGAGCGTGAGCGTGTGTACCGGATCACAAAAATTCTCAACCATAACACGGTTCTGGCCCTCAATCAGGAGGACAACCTGGAGAACCTGGTGATGGGCAAGGGTGTAGGCTTCGGCCGCAAGCCGGGTGAGCGGGTGGAATTTGCGCCCGACGCCACGGTGTATCAGCTCTCCCAGAAGTGCGACCGGGGCAACCCCAGAGATCTGGTCAAGCGCATCGACCCGCTCTATCTGAATATCGCAAACGCCATCATTCTGGACGCCAAGAATACCTTCGGCCAGGTGGACACCAGCATTCTCATCCCCATGGCCGACCACATCGCCTTTGCCGCCCAGCGTATCCAGAAAAACGCCCCCATCGGCAACCCGCTGACGCAGGACATCAAGGCCCTCTTCCCCGACGAGTTTCAGGTTGCCCGCCGGGGCGGAGACCTGATTGCGGAGCAGGCCGGCCTCCGGTTCAGCGACGACGAACTGGGCTACATCGCCCTGCACATCCACTCCGCTCTGGAATCCATGCAGGTCTCCCAGGCCATGCAGACGGCGGCCATCATCCGCACCTGTGTGGACCTGGTCCAGCAGGCTGCCGGTGTAACGCTGGATGTAAATTCTCTCTCCTACAACCATCTGATGAGCCACATCAAGTATATGGCCGCCCGACTGCTGAAGGGCGAGCGGCTGAGCATGGACGTCAACCACATCATGCGGGTGTCCTGCCCCCGGGCCTTTGATATCTCGGAGAAAATCTGCCGCCAGCTGGAGCGCACTCTGGGCCGCCCGGTGGATGGGGTGGAGATCGGCTATCTGGCCATGCATGTTCAGCGCGTGTTTGACACGGAGTCTTCCGCTCCGAAGCAATAAAATTTATATCAAAACAAAGGAGTTTTGCCGTTATGAAGCGCTTTACCTATGTCATTCAGGATCCCCTGGGCATCCACGCCCGTCCCGCCGGCCTGCTGGTCAAGGCCGCCAAGGAGTTTGCCGACACCACCATCACCCTGACCAAGGAGGATAAGACCGTAAAGGGCACCCAGCTGATGAAGCTGATGGGGCTGGGCGTCAAGACCGGCGACTCCGTCACCGTGACCGCCGAGGGCGCCTCCGAGGACGCCGCCATCGCTGCCATGGAGCAGTTCTTCAAGAACAATCTGTAAGCACAGCGTTCCGCCCGCCGTCCCACCGGGGCGGCGGGCGGTTTGGTTTTCACGGAAAGGGGAGCTAGTACATGAAGATTTTACAGGGTCAGGGCGTGTCCAAGGGCATCGAGAAGGGCACTCTCTACTTCTATCACCGGGTCAGCGCTGTGGTGGAGCAGCAGATGGCCCAGGACCCGGCGGCGGAGCGGGCTCGGCTGGAGGCGGCCAGAGTTCAGGCCATGGAGCAGCTGGAGGCTATGGCAGAGAGGGCCAGGGCCCAGGCCGGCGACGACGCCGCCATTCTGTTTGAGACCCACGCCATGTTCCTGGAGGACGAGGACTTCACCGGCGCCATGGACGAGCAGCTGGATGAGGGATACACCGCCGAGTACGCCGCCCAGCAGGCCGGGGAGCAGTTCGCCGCCATGCTGGCCGCTATGGACGACCCCTACATGCAGGCCCGGGCGGCCGACGTGCGGGACGTGACCGGGCGGCTGCTGAACATCCTCACCGGCGTGGCCGAGGGCGGTATCAACTCAGAGGTTCCGGTCATTCTGGCCGCCGACGACCTGGCCCCCTCCGAGACCATTCAGCTGGACAAGAGCAAGATTCTGGCCATTGCCACCCAGGGCGGCTCCGGCAACAGCCACACCGCCATTCTGGCCCGCACCATGGGTATCCCCGCTGTGTGCGGCCTGGGCGATGCCCTGAGCGAGGATCTGGACGGCCAGGAGGCCTATATCGTGGGCGAGACCGGCCAGCTGGTCTTTGAGCCGGACGAGGAGACTCTGGCCGGCCTGGAGGCCCGTCAGCAGAAGCAGGCCGAGATGCGGGTGCTGATGCGCAGCATGGTGGGCCAGAAGGACGTGACTCTGGACGGCCGGGAGATGATGGTCTACTGCAACATCGGCTCCCCCGAGGACATCCACGCCGTGCTGGCCAACGACGGCCAGGGCGTGGGCCTGTTCCGCTCCGAGTTTCTCTACCTGGCCACCGAGGACTATCCCACCGAGGAGGCCCAGTTCCGGGCCTATAAGCAGGTGGCCGAGGCCATGAAGGGCAAGCGGGTGGTCATCCGTACCCTGGACATCGGCGCCGACAAGCAGGTGGACTACTTCCACCTCAACAAGGAGGAGAACCCGGCCATGGGAGTGCGGGCCATCCGCATCTGCCTCAACCGTCCCGAGGTGTTCCGCACCCAGCTGCGCGCCCTCTACCGGGCCAGCGCCTACGGCAAGGTGGCCATCATGTTCCCCATGATCACCAGCGTGTGGGAAGTAGAGGAGTGCCGCCGGGCCTGCCGGGAGGTGATGGACGAGCTGACGGCCGAGGGCATTCCCTTCAACCCGGACACCGAGCTGGGCATCATGATTGAGACCCCGGCGGCGGTATTCATGGCCGAGGAGCTGGCAGAGCTGGTGGACTTCTTCTCCGTTGGCACCAACGACCTGACCCAGTACACCCTGGCCTGCGACCGCCAGTGCAGCGGCCTGGGCAGGTTCTTCGACCCCCACCACCCCGCTGTGCTGCGGGCGCTGAAGGCCGCAGCCGACGCCGCCCACAGGGCGGGCATCTGGATTGGCATCTGCGGCGAGCTGGGCGCCGACCTGGAGCTGCTGCCCACCTTCCTGGCCATGGGTATTGACGAGCTGAGTGTGAGCCCCTCCGCCGTGCTCCCCCTCCGCTCCGCCATCCGAAAGAGTACTGCCGCCGCCTGTACCCTGGACCTGCTCAAGGGCTGAGCACTCCTTTATACATCAAAAATCCCCGCCGACAATGAGCCGGCGGGGATTTTTTGATGTCACTCAGTATTTCTGCGCAGCGGAATTACTGTTTGTACTTTTCGGGGTTCTTCTTCTGATCCTTGCTACGGACCACAATCCAGACCACCCCTGCCACAATCAGCACGCCCACTACCACGTCCAGGGCCACCATCCAGGTCATCCACAGAGGCATCACGTCCACGATGGTAGAATTGGCGGACAGGCCGTTCATCGCGGCGCTGTGGCTGACGGTGTAGCAGATGTCATGAGCGGCGTTGCGCAGGTAGGTCATAATCTGGGGGTCGTTCTGGTAGCCGTCGATGTTGTACAGGTCCTCGCTGGTGTTCATCCACATGTCGGTACCGGCCTGGAGACCGGCCTTGATGTCCATGTACTCAGGCAGGCCGGCCATGTCGGTGATGACCAGGCCGTTGAAGCCCCACTCGTCCCGCAGCAGGTCGGTAAGCAACTCATGGCTGGCGCCGCACCACTTGGTGCCCACGCGGTTGAAGGCGTTCATCATGGCGTAGGTATGGCCCTCCTTCACAGCGGCCTCGAAGGGCACCAGGTAGAGCTCACGGGCGGCCTGCTCGTTGAAGAAGGTAGCGATGCCGTCCTTGGAGCCCTTGATGCCGTTGGTCTCGTCGATGACGCCCTCAGTGTCGTTGAGGGCGAAGTGCTTGACGTAGCAGAACAGGCCCTTGCTCTGGGCGCCCAGCACGGTGTTGGCGCCCATCTGGCCGCTGATGAAGCCGTCCTCGGAGTAGTACTCAAAGTTGCGGCCGCTGTAAGCGTTGCGGTGGATGTTCATGGCGGGGGCATACCAGCCCTGGATGTTGGCGTACATGGCGTCGTTGCCCACGGACACACCCATTTCATAGGCAAGCTCCGTGTTCCAGGTGGAGGCGATGACCACCTCGGTGGGGTAGGCCATGCCCTGGGTGCCGCCCACCAGGGTGGCGGAGATGCCGGCAGGGCCGTCCTTCTCCACGGTAGCAGGCTTGAGGATGTAATCCAGGCTGGGGGTGCCGTAGCCGCCCATGCGGACCATGTAGATGAGGTCGGCGGGGCTGATGGTATCCAGCAGCTCGTCCCAGGCGGGGTCGTCATAGTCCACGTCAATGAAGTCGGCCAGGGTCAGCTGCACCTCGGGAGTAACGCCGGAGGCGGGCATGGTGTAGGCGTCCTGGTCCTCGGTGTACTGGGGCTGAAGGGCGTCGATCATCTCCTGGGGCAGGTCGATGTAGTGCTCACCGGTAGTCTCGTCGGTACTGTCGCAGAAAGCTACGGGATAGGTGTCCACCCAGTTGCTCCGGCTCAGGTAGACAAAGTCGGAGTAGGCGTCATAGCTGGAGATATCGGCATAGCCGAACAGGTTGGTGACGGCAGTGCCGGTAGCGCTGTCCACCGCGTAGGTGGTAGTGTCCAGGCTGGCGTTGGTCCACTTGGCGGTCATGGAAGCGTCGCCGTCGGCGGTCATGCCGTCGGCAGTGGTGTAGCCCTTGGCGGCGAGGATGTTGTTCAGCGCGTCGTGGGCGTCGGTGCCAACGGTGAAGTAGTAGTCGCCGGCGTCCAGGATGAAGGTCCTGGCGGTGCGGTAGTCATAGGCCTTGAGCTGCTCCTTGGGCACCTCAATCTGGACGGTCTGGCTCTCGCCGGGGGCCAGGGCGTCGGTCTTGGTGAAGCCGCACAGCTCCACGGCAGCCTTCTCCACGCCGTTGTCCATGTCGTACTGGGTGTAGGGAGACTGGAAGTAGACCTGGACCACGTCCTTGCCGGTGTAGGT
>NZ_CALXGI010000076.1 GCF_944387805.1 uncultured Pseudoflavonifractor sp.
TCATCATGACCCACGGCGACAACAACGGCCTGGTGCTGCCCCCCCGCATCGCCCCCATCCAGGTCATCATCATCCCCGTGGCCCAGCACAAGGAGGGCGTTCTGGAGGCCAACCGGACCGTTATGGACCGGCTGGCCAAGGCCGGCTTCCGGGTGAAGATGGACGATTCCGACCAGTCCGCCGGCTGGAAGTTCGCTGAGTACGAGATGAAGGGCGTGCCTCTGCGCCTGGAGCTGGGCCCCAAGGACATGGAGAAGAACCAGTGCGTGCTGGTCCGCCGGGACAGCGGCGAGAAGAGCTTTGTCTCCCTGGACGGCATTGAAGAGACTGTGGCCGCCATGCTGGACGCCATCCACGACGGCCTGTACCAGCGTGCCAAGAAGAACCTGGAGGACAACACCTACGCCTGCTCCAGCCTGGAGGAGGTCCGGGAGAAGATGAAGGAGCGGGGCGGCTTTGCCAAGACCATGTGGTGCGGCGACGAGGCCTGCGAGATCCGCATGAAGGAGGAGGCCGGCGTCACCTCCCGCTGCATGCCCCTGGAGCAGGAGCACCTGGGCGACGTGTGCGCCATCTGCGGCAAGCCCGCCAAGCACATGATCTACTGGGGCGTGGCCTACTGAGCGCATTTCCCCAATATATACGGAGGGACCAGCCGTCGGCTGGTCCCTCTTTTATTTCAAAAATCGTGACGGGCGCCGCCACGGCTTTCTGTCATAAAATCTTAAAAAAGAAGTACAATGGAAACAATGTAGACATTACGAGTAGTCCAAAAATGTTTCTTTTCGCTCGAAAAGGAATATCCTTCATCTTTCGTGTCTCTAAAAAGATCGGCCATGTCAGAAGATTCATAGGTATTATGGCCACAGCAGTAATCACGTCGGCAAATTCAAATACAATTTGCAAGACGCCCAGCGTAATAATATATGCCCAACATATCCAATAAAATGCACCATAGTGCCTGCGAACAAAGCAAAAGAAATTGTCCAATGCATCGCAAAACTTATCCAAATATATCCCTCCCCCACAAATTCCGATTCCAATTTCTTTTAACTTTTCGGCAAATTTATTATAGCAAACCATAAGCGAAAAGCAAGTTATCATCCCCCGATTGATCCGCAAGAGAAGCTGTGCAGGGAGTGTAACATACCAGGAAAACAATAAGTTGACAGGGCTACCCCCGCCGCCCGGAGCGGCCCGGCTGAAAATTTCCGGTTGCATTTCCCGGACAACAGGGTTATAATAACTCTATCCATAAAATGTGAGGTATCCCAATGAGCCGATCCGCCCTCACAACTGCATCCTTCTTCTTTACCTTTGGCTGGGCTCGATTTATGAGCGCCGGCTATTTTGTGTTGGGTAAATAAGAGGGATGAAATGAATGGCGCAGGCCCGGAGCGCCCGGACCGCGCATATCTTCGTATCCATGCGGGGAGCACATTGATTTCATCAATGTGCTCCCTTTTCATTTTGCGCAAAAAAGAAAGGATGTTTGCATTATGGTCGTTATTATGAAGCCCGGTACGCGAAAAGAGGACATCGACGCGCTGGCCGCCAAGTTTGAGCGTCAGGGGCTGCGGGTTGGTATCACCAACGGCGTGGGCTGCACCATTCTGGGCCTGGTGGGCGACACCACCGCCCTGGACATGGACAAGATCTCCATCGAGCCCAACGTGGAGCGGGTCATGCGGGTCCAGGAACCCTATAAGCTGGCCAACCGGAAGTTTCACCCCGAGGATACGGTGGTCACCGTGGGTAAGGCCAGAATCGGCGGCGGCAGCTTCGGCGTCATCGCCGGCCCCTGCTCCGTGGAGACCGAGGAGCAGATCGTGGAGGTGGCCCAGGCGGTGAAGGCCTCCGGCGCCTCCATGCTCCGGGGCGGCGCCTTCAAGCCCCGCACCTCCCCCTACGCCTTCCAGGGCATGGGTACCCCCGGCCTGGACCTGCTGGTGGAGGCCCGCAAGGCCACCGGCCTGCCCATCGTCTCCGAGATCATGGCCCCCCGGTACGTGGAGCTCTTTGAGGAGAAGGTGGACGTGGTCCAGATCGGCGCCCGGAACATGCAGAACTTCGAGCTGCTCAAGGAGGTGGGCAAGATGTCCAAGCCCGTCCTCCTGAAGCGGGGATTGTCCAACAGCTACGAGGAGTGGATCATGTCCGCCGAGTACATCATGGCTGGCGGCAATGAGAACGTCATCCTCTGTGAGCGGGGCATCCGCACCTTTGAGACCTACACCCGCAACACCCTGGACGTGTCCGCCATCCCCGCCGTCAAGCAGATGAGCCACCTGCCCGTCATTGTGGACCCCTCCCACGCCGCGGGCATGTACTGGATGGTGGAGCCCCTGGCCATGGCCGCCGTGGCCGCCGGGGCCGACGGCCTCATCATCGAGGTCCACAACGACCCCGCCCACGCCAAGTGCGACGGCCAGCAGTCCCTCACCCCCAAGAAGTTCGACGAGCTCATGGGCAAGGTGGGCGCCCTGGTGAACATGATGGGGAAGACGCTGGTATGAAAACGCTGAACGTGAACCTGCCCGGCCGCGCCTACGACATCCTCATGGAGCGGGGGCTTCTCGCCCGGGCGGGGGAGCTGTGCCGGGCAGCTCTGCCCAGGGCCAGCCGCCTCTTTGTGGTGACCGACTCCACGGTGGGCCCCCTGTACCTGAACCGGCTCATCCCCTCTCTGGAGGCTGCCGGCTTTGAGACCGCCATCTGCGAGATTCCCGCCGGGGAGGCCTCCAAGTGCGCGGAGCAGCTCTCCCGGCTGTGGGAGTGCATGATGGACTTCGGCCTCACCCGCACCGACGCCGTGGTGGCCCTGGGCGGCGGCGTGGTGGGAGACCTGGCGGGCTTTGCCGCCTCCACCATCCTCCGGGGCGTGGACTTTGTCCAGATTCCCACCACCCTGCTGGCCCAGGTGGACTCCTCCGTGGGGGGCAAGGTGGCCATTGACCTCCAGCACGGCAAGAATCTGGCCGGTGCCTTCTGGCAGCCCAGACTGGTGCTGATGGACCCGGCGGTGCTGTGCACCCTGGACGACAGGACCTTTGCTGACGGCATGGCCGAGGTCATCAAGTACGGCTGCATCAAGGATGCAGACTTCCTCTCCTGGCTGGAGCAGCGGCCCTCCCGACAGGAGATTATGGCGGATATTGAACACGTCCTGTATACCTGCTGCGATATAAAACGCGCCGTTGTGGTGGAGGATGAGCGGGACACCGGTGCACGGATGGTGCTCAACTTCGGCCACACCCTGGGTCACGCCTACGAGCTGGCGGGCCGCTACCGGACCTGGACCCACGGCCAGGCGGTGGCCGCCGGCATGGTGAAGGCGGCGGAGCTGGGCGTTACATTGGGGATTACCCCGGCGGGGCTGCCCGAGCGCATCGGCGTGCTGCTGGGCTGCTTCGGCCTGCCGGTGGCCATCCCCTGCACCCACGCCGACTACGCCGCCGCTATTGGACTGGACAAGAAGGGGGCCGGGGACTCCATCTCGGTCATCCTGCTGGAGGAGGCGGGCAAGGCTGTGGCCCACCCCATGCCCAAGGCCAGGCTGCTGGAGGAACTGAAATGAATGTCACCATCACCCCCACCCTGCTCCACGGCTCTGTCACCCCGCCGCCCTCCACCGCAGGCCGGCAGCCTGCGGGCGGCATCTTCGGCGGTTCCGCCGCAGGCGGGAGCCGAACTGCCATTCTCTGGCTTTTGGAGGGAGAAAGGAGATGGAGTGTATGAATGTGACCATAACGCCCACTCTGCTCCACGGCTCCGTCACCCCGCCGCCCTCCACCGCAGGCCGGCGGCTTGCGGGCGGCATCTTCGGCGGTTCCGCCGCAGGCGGGAGCCGAACTGCCATTCTCTGGCTTTTGGAGGGAGAAAGGAGATGGAGTGTATGAATGTGACCATAACGCCCACTCTGCTCCACGGCTCCGTCACGCCTCCCCCCTCCAAAAGCCAGGCCCACCGGCTCCTCCTGGCCGCCGCCCTGGCCCACGGCACCAGCACCCTCTCCAACGTGGCCTTCTCCCAGGACATTCAGGCCACCGTCCGCTGCCTGGAGGCCCTTGGGGCAACTGTCCGGCAGGAGGGGGACCATCTGGCGGTCACCGGCCTGGCAGGTCAAACGGCCTCTGGGGAGCAACTGCCTGAGCTGGCCTGTGGGGAGAGCGGCTCCACCCTCCGCTTTCTCATCCCGGTGGCATTGGCCGTCCGGGGCGGGGGCGTGTTCACCGGCCACGGCCGCCTGATGGAGCGGCCCCAGGAGCCCTACTTTGATATCTTCCGGGAGAAGGGCATCTCCTATGAGCAGCAGGACGCCACCCTCACAGTCAGCGGACAGCTCACCCCCGGGGTGTACACCCTGCCGGGGAATGTGTCCTCCCAGTTTGTCACCGGCCTGCTCTACGCCCTGCCCCTGCTGCCCGGCGACTCGGAAATCCACCTCACCACCCCCCTGGAGAGCGCGGACTATGTCCGCATGACCATGGATGCCCTGAGTGCCTTTGACGTGGCGGTGGAGTACGACGGCGACCGCACCTTCCGGGTACCCGGGAACCAGACCGGCCATCCCGCTGATATGACCGTAGAGGCCGACTGGTCCAACGCCGCCTTCTGGTATGCCGCCGCCTATCTGGACAGCAAGCTGGACATTCAGGGTCTGAACTATCAGTCCGCCCAAGGGGACGCCTGCATCGGCATGCTGTACTGGACCATCGCCAAGCCGGGCGAGGCGGAGATTGACGTGTCCGGCTGCCCCGATCTGGTGCCTCCGCTGGCTGCCATGGCCGCCCTGCGAGGAGAGGGCCGGGTCACCCGGCTGGTGAACGCCGCCCGGCTGCGCATCAAGGAGAGCGACCGGCTCTCTACCGTGACGGAGGTGCTCACCGCACTGGGGGCGGAGGTGGAGGAGCATGCCGACCACCTGGTCATCGCCGGAAAGGACAGTCTGTCCGGCGGCGTCACCGTCTCCGGCCACAACGACCACCGCATCGCCATGATGGCCGCCATCGCCGCCACCAACTGCGCCTCCCCCGTCACCGTCACCGGCGCGGAGTGCGTGCGCAAGTCCTACCCTGATTTCTGGGAGGAGTACGCCCGGCTGGGAGGACAGATTGCGGTCAGTGAATGACGCCCCACCGAAAGGAAGTGCGATTCCATGAAGCATATTATCTTCGGCGAGTCCCACGGCCCCGCCATCGGCGTGGTCCTGGAGCACGTGCCCCCGGGCGTTGCGGTGGATATGGACTTTATCCGCGCTGAGATGGCCCGCCGGGCGCCGGGCACAAGCCCCATGTCCACCGCCCGGCGGGAGGCCGACGAGCCCCACATCCTCTCGGGGGTCTTTGAGGGCAAGACCACCGGCACCCCTCTGTGCGCGGTGATTGAGAACACGGACACCCGCTCCAGGGACTACGCAAAATTGAAGGACCTTCCCCGGCCCGGCCACGCCGACTACGCCGGCCATGTCCGCTATGAAGGCTGCAACGACTACCGGGGCGGGGGCCACTTTTCCGGCCGTCTCACCGCACCGCTGGTTTTTGCCGGAGCCCTGGCCAAGCTGATTCTGCGGGAGAAGGGCGTCACCGTGTCCGCCGTCATCTCCAACGTGGGCGGCGTGGCTGATCCCACCCAAGCGCAGATGGAGAAAATTGTCCTGGCCGCCAAGGGGGACCTGGACAGTGTGGGCGGCGCCATCCGCTGCACGGTGGAGGGACTGCCCGCCGGACTGGGCGCCCCGGACTACGGCCGCAATGTGGAGGGTATCTTCTCCCAGCAGCTGTACGCCGTCCCGGCGGTAAAGGCGGTGGCCTTTGGGGCTGGTTTCGGCTTTGCCGCCATGCGTGGCAGCCAGGCCAACGACCCCTTCTATATGGACGAAGACGCCGTCCGCACCCGCACCAACCACACCGGCGGCGTTAACGGCGGCATCACCAACGGCATGCCCGTGGTTTTTGAGGTGGCCATCCGGCCCACCCCCTCCATCGCCCGGGAGCAGGACACGGTGGACCTGTCCACCGGCAGGGACGCCAAGCTGGTCATCGAGGGCCGGCATGACCCCTGCATCGTCCACCGGGCGGTGCCCGTCATTGAGGCGGCGGCGGCCCTGGCGGCCTGTGAGCTGCTGGGCATCTGATACGCCAATTCACGGGGGCCCGCGGCTCCCCATTTCATCAACAGGAGTGACCTTTCTATGTCTCAGCTGGAGGAGTACCGAGACCAGATCGACGCCGTAGACCGGGAGCTGGTGGAGCTGTTCCGCCGCCGGATGGATATCACGGCCAAGGTGGGGCAGTACAAGCTGGAGCGGCAGATGCCGGTGCTGGACGCCGCCCGGGAGCGCCGGGTGGTAGAGGCACGCACCGCCATGGTGGAGGACGCCGCCCTCAAGGCCGATGTGGCCGAGCTGTATGCGTCCATCATGGCCATCTCCCGCCGCCAGCAGCGGCGGCTGGTCCACGAGGGAACCGAGGACCCGGGCTACGCCGCCTGGCTCTCCGACCTGTCCCACGCCCGTGCGCCGGTGTCCAATCCCCGGGTAGTATACCAGGGGGAGCCGGGGTGTTACAGCGAGGAGGCCGCCGCAGGCTTCTTCGGTCCCCAGGTGAACAGCCGGGGCCTGGCCTGGTTTACCGACGTGTTTGCCGCCCTGGACGCAGGCGAGGCGGATTACGCCGTCCTGCCGGTGGAGAACAGCTCCACCGGCTCCATCCGGCAGGTGTACGATCTGCTGGCCCAGTACCGCTACTACATCGTAGGGGAGTGGCAGGTGAAGGTGGAGCACTGCCTTATGGCCCTGCCCGGGGTGACTATGGATGACATCTGTACGGTGTACTCCCATGAGCAGGGGCTGATGCAGAGCGAGCGCTTCCTGGACGCCCACCGGGACTGGAAGCGGGTGCCCACTCTGGACACCGCAGGCTCTGCCAAGGAGGTGGCCGCCTCCGGCGACCGCACCGCCGCCGCCATCTGCTCCCGTCGGGCGGCCCAACTCTACGGTCTGAACATTCTGGCCGAGGGCGTCAACTACAACAATGCCAACACCACCCGTTTTGTGGTGGTCTCCCCAGTGCCGGAGCACCGGAGTGAGCGCAATAAGATCAGCGCTCTCTTCACCCTGCCCCACCAGAGCGGCTCTCTCCACGAGATCCTCACCATCTTCGCGGTGCAGAATCTGAACCTGCTGAAGATTGAGTCCCGGCCCATCCCCGGCCGGAACTGGGAGTACCTGTTCTTCCTGGAGTTCACCGGCGACCTGGAGGCGCCCGGCATGGACGGCGTGCTCCACGAGCTGAGCCAGCTGGCGGCTGGCATGCGGATTCTGGGCAACTTCAAGGGCTATGAGCCGGAGGAACAGCCATGAATCTGGTGCTGATCGGCATGCCGGGCAGCGGCAAGTCCACGGTGGGGAAGATTCTTTCTAAAATGCTCTGTATGCCTCTGGTGGATACCGACGCTCTGGTGGAGCAGGCCGCCGGAAAGACCATCCCGGCGCTCTTTGCCCAGGAGGGGGAGGCCGCTTTCCGGGACCGGGAGACCGCCGCAGCCCGTCAGGCGGCTGCCCTTGACAACACGGTGATTGCAACGGGCGGCGGGATTGTTCTCCGGCCGGAGAACATGGAGGCTCTCTCCGCCACCGGCCTTATCTTTTTCCGGGACCGGGCCCTGGAGGACATTGTGGAGGAGGACCACATGGGCCGCCCCCTGGTGGGCAGTGACCCGGACAAGCTGCGCCTTCTCTATACCCAGCGAATAGAATTATATCGAAAATACGCACAGTACACCATTTCCAATACGAAAACTGCGGAGGAGGCGGCAGTGCGCATTGCCGCCCTCTATCGGGAGGCATGCCAGCTATGAAATTTCTCATTCTCAACGGCCCCAATCTGAACCTGCTGGGCAAGCGGGAGCCGGGCATCTACGGCGAGAACAGCTACGAGGCGCTGTGCACCCGGCTAAAGGCCTTTGCGGCGAACCACGGCTCCACCGCCGAGTGTTTCCAGTCCAATCACGAGGGAGCCCTCATTGATGCCATCCACGCCGCCGACGGGGTGTACGACGCCATCGTTATGAATCCGGGCGCCTTTACTCATTACAGCTACGCCATTCTGGACGCCCTGAAGGCGGTGAGCGTGCCCTGCATTGAGGTGCACATCTCCAACGTCCACCAGCGGGAGGAGTTCCGCCACAAGAGCGTCACCGCCCCCGCCTGCGTGGGCCAGATCTGCGGCCTGGGCCTCTACGGATATGAGGCCGCCATGGGCTACTTTCTCTCGCGAGGAAAAGTAATTTAAGAGAACTTCCATCCTTAGAAGGCACGGCCTGCAATCTCAACGGGGAGAGATGGACATGAAGGTAGAACTGACCAACACCACGAAAAAGCTCTGTGTTATCGGCGACCCGGTGCTCCACTCCAAGTCGCCCCTGATTCACAATACCATGCTCACCGCCCTGGGACTGAATTATGTCTACCTGTGCCAGCCGGTACCCCGCGGCGGCACAGAAGAATGGCTCCGATGCGCCAAGTTCACTGGGTACGCCGGGTTCAACGCCACTATGCCCCACAAGGAGGCCCTCTTCCCTCTGATGGACGAGACCGACGCGGACGCCCGTCTGTATCAGGCTGTAAATACGGTTTGTATAAAAGGCGGAAAAGTATACGGATATAACACCGACGGCCGCGGCTTTCTCCGGGCGCTGGCGGATTTGGACACCACGCCGGAGGGAAAAACCGTTCTGCTGCTGGGGGCGGGCGGGGCCGCACGGGCGGTGGCCCTCAAGCTGGTGCAGCAGGGGGCCAGGGCGGTGTTCGTGTGCAACCGGACGGTAAAAAAGGCCGCCGCCCTCTGCGCCAACGACCCGCTGGGCCGCCTGGCCCCTGCCGGGTTTGACAGCGCCACCCTGCGCCGCCTGGCCGCACGGGCGGACCTGGTAGTGAACTGCACCAGCCTGGGCATGGAGGGGACGCTGGGGCAATTTGAGGACCTGTCCTTCCTGGAAGAGCTTTCTGACGGCGTGCCAGTGTTCGACCTAATCTACGCCCCCGCCGAGACCGAACTGCTCCGCCGGGCCAGGTTGCTGGGCCACCCCGCCGCCAACGGTCTGGGTATGCTGGTATATCAGGCGGTATTTGCTCTGGAGCATTTCACCGACACCGGGATTGACGCCGCCGCCATGGCAAGGCTGCTGAAGCCGGTCCTTCTTTGACAGGCATTGGACAGGCCTCTTCCTTTTGTGGAGAGGCCTGTCCTTTTGATTTACTTTTCATTTTTCAGCGGCTATAATGTCTGTTGAACGGAAGGGAGACCGGCCTGTGTCCGTCTTTTTCTGCTCCGTGCAGGAAATTTTGACGATTGGGGAGCGTGACGCTATGCATCTTGCCCTTGGGATCTTTCTGGTAACCTATATTCTTCTCCTGGCTTTTGGCAAATACCGGTCCTACATTGCCGCCGCCTCAGCCATCCTCTTTGTTCTGCTGGGCATTCTGCCTCTGGAGCAGGTGGCTGGGGCCATTGACTGGAATGTACTGCTCATGATTGGCGGCACTATGGGCACTGTGGTACTGTTTATCGAGTCGGGCATGCCCGCCCTCATGGCCGACGTGATCATGGATCACATGCCCAATATCAAATGGGCCGCCGTGGCCCTGTCTCTCTTCGCCGGCATTATTTCCGCCTTTGTGGACAACGTGGCCACCGTTCTCATGGTTGCGCCGGTGGCTATGGCCCTGTGCAAAAAACTGAAGGTCAACCCGGTGCCCATTATTATCGCCATCGCCGTGTCCTCCAACCTTCAGGGTGCGGCCACTCTGGTGGGAGACACCACCTCCATTCTGCTGGGCAACTATGCAGGCATGACCTTTCTGGACTTTTTCTTCTTCCAAGGCCGTCCAGGCATCTTCTGGGTGGTGGAAATCGGCGCGCTGGCCTCGGCCTGTGTGCTGCTCTTCTATTTCCGGCATGAGACCCAGCCTGTGTCCGCCGGTACCCGCACCGTGGTAAAGGACTATGTCCCCTCTGTTCTGCTCTGCGGTACAGTGGCGCTGCTGATTCTGGCCTCCTTCCTGCCCCACCGGCCCGCTCTTACCAACGGTGTTATCTGCATGGCCCTGGCCATCCTGGGCTTCCTGCGCAAGGCCATCCAGACCCGCTCGGCAGCCCCCTTCGGCCGGCTGGTGCGGGAGATTGACTGGCAAACGCTGCTGCTGCTGGCCAGCTTGTTTGTTATCATCGGCGGCATCGAGAGCGCCGGCGTTATCGACGCCATCAGCCAGCTCTTTGTCCGGCTGGCCGGCGACAACCTGTTTCTGATTTACACCCTCATTGTGTGGGCATCCGTGCTGTTCTCCGCCTTTATTGACAACATCCCCTATGTTGCCACTATGCTCCCGGTAGTCCAGGGAATCTCTGTCCTGATGGGAGTGGAGCCTTACCTGCTCTACTTCGGCCTGCTGATAGGCGCCACCCTGGGCGGCAATCTTACGCCCATCGGCGCCAGCGCCAACATCGCAGGCATCGGTATTCTCCGCAAAGCGGGTTATACCGTTACCAACCGGGATTTTATGGGCATTGGCCTGCCCTTTTCGCTCATCGCCGTTTTTATCGGCTATATCCTTATCTGGATGGTGTGGCACTAAATGATGAGAAGCGCCTACGGCCCGCATTAAACAGGACGTAGGCGCTTCTCTTTTATTCTCCCTTATATTTCTTCCTGGTTGCAATTCCGCCCCGGATGTGCCGCTCCGCCTTGTTCTCCTCCAGAATTTGCTTGGCCTGCTCGTATAAGGGCCGGTTGAAGCCGGGCAGACGTTCTGATAAATCTTTATGTACCGTCGATTTGCTGATTCCAAACTTCCGGGCGGCACCGCGCACCGTGGCTCTGTTCTCTATGATGTAAAGCGCCAGCTGACAGGCGCGCTCCTCGATGTTCCCCTTCAAACAGCAACACTCCCTGCTTGTTTCTGGGGCATATATATGCGCCGGAACCGGGAGATATGAAGTTGCGGTCCCTTTCGCGCTGTTTTTCAGGGAGATTGTAAATCTTGCGTAAATTCCATTGATAACCGCCGGAAAATCGCGTAAACTAAATTGAATACACTAGTTTATTGTGAGGTGTCAGGGAAATGAAATGCGGGATTGTCGATCTGGGCTCCAACACCATCCGGCTTTCCATCTACCACTGGGAAGGGCAGCAGTTCAAGCTGCTGATGAATAAGAAGGAGATGGCCGGTCTGGCCGGTTATATCAAGGACGGCGTGTTGTCTGATCGGGGCATCCTGGTGGCCTGCCAGGTGCTGGCCGGCTTTAAGGCTCTGCTGGAAAACTTTGATATCCGGGATATCCACGTGTTCGCCACCGCCTCCCTGCGGAATATTGTCAACACGGAGGACGCCGTGGACACCATTCGCCATGTCACCGGACTGCCGGTGGAGGTGGTCTCCGGCTCAGATGAGGCCGCGTTCTCCTTTGTGGGAGCTACGGTGGGCGGCGGCGCTCCCGCCACCGGCCTGCTGGCCGACATCGGCGGCGGCTCTACTGAGCTGGTCGCCTATGAGAACGGGGTCATCACCTCCGGGTGCAGCCTGCCCATGGGCTCTCTCTCCCTGTTCACCAGGCATGTCTCCGGTCTGTTCCCCACCCGGGAAGAACGCCATGCCATCCGGGACGAGGTGGAGGCCGAGCTGGAGCGGGCCAAGACCCAGGGTGTCCGCTGCGCCCACCTCACCGGCGTGGGCGGTACCATCCGGGCGGCGGCCAAGCTGTGCAACGACCTGTCCGGCGCCGACCAGAGCAACCGCAGCATCCCTGCCGAGGAGATCCGCGCCCTGTATAAGGACCTGAAAAAGGGAGACCAGACCACCCTGCGGCAGATTCTCCGCATTGTCCCCGACCGTGTGCACACCATTCTGCCCGGTCTGGCTATCCTCAACGCGGTGCTCAAGAGCTATGAGGTAGAGACAGTGCTGGTGAGCCCCTGCGGCGTGCGGGAGGGTTACCTGCTCCGGCGTGTGATGGGAGTGAACGGACATGAGTAAGACAGTTGACACCCGCTACACCCAGGAGCGGGAGCTCTCCTGGCTGCGGTTCAACGAGCGGGTGCTGGAGGAGGCCAGGGACGAGAGCGTCCCTCTGTTTGAGCGGCTGAAATTCGCCGCCATCTTTACCAGCAACCTGGACGAGTTCTTTATGATTCGGGTGGGCTCCATCTACGACATGACCCTGACCAAACAGGACTATGTGGACAGCCGCAGCGGCCTGACCCCTGCTGAGCAGATTCAGGCCATCTGCAAGGCGGTGCCCGCCCTGTACAAGCAGCGGGACAAGATTGTCTCCCAGCTGGAGAAGCGGCTGCGGGCCTGCAACATCTGTGCTCTCAAGCCGGAGGAGCTGGACGGCAAGGAGCGCAAGCAGGTGGAGCGCTGGTTCCGGGACTATGTGCAGCCGGTGCTCTCCCCCATGGT
>NZ_CALXGI010000077.1 GCF_944387805.1 uncultured Pseudoflavonifractor sp.
CGGTACTTTTTATAACAGTAATGATACCGTTTTGAAGGTTTTCCGTCAAGGCACCAGACGTAAACAATGTGTGAATAATCCCTTGAAACCACAGGGGAAAGCGGTTATACTGGACAAAAACAGGAGGTGCCACGTGAAGCGAATCGACAAGGAGAACTACTATCTGGACATCGCCGAGACGGTGGCCGAGCGGTCCACCTGCCTGCGCCGGTGCTACGGCGCCATTATTGTCCGCAACGACGAGATCATCGCCACCGGCTACAACGGCGCCCCACGGGGCCGCCGCAACTGTGTGGATTTGAACTACTGTACCCGGGAGGCGCTGAAGATCCCCTCCGGCGAGCGGTATGAGCTGTGCCGCAGCGTCCACGCCGAGGCCAACGCCATCATCTCCGCTGCCCGCAGCGAGACCCTGGGGGCCACCCTCTATATGGCCTGCAAGAATCCCGCCACCGGCGCACTCATCGCCGGGTCTACCTCCTGCGCCATGTGCCGCCGGCTCATCATCAACGCCGGCATCCAGCGGGTGGTCATCCGGAACACCGAGACGGACTACTCCGTGGTCCACGTGGAGGACTGGGTGCGGGAGGACGACTCGCTTCCGCAGGAGACCTGCTCCTGCTGCGGAGACGGAAAAGAGTAAAGAATAAAAACCACCAGCCTCCGGGGCAGCGCCCGGCAGGCTGGTGGTTTTCTTATTTGGTGTAAAATTCCGCGCCTTCCGCGGCCAGCCGCTCCCGCCACAGGGCGGCCAGGGCCTCCAGGTCGGACCTGAACTGGGCGTCCGTCTGGTCCGCGCCCTTCTCCAGCTCCTCCAGCACGGTGAGGGAAAAAGACCCGGCGCCGTATTTGCTCCAGTCGGCGGCCAGCGGAAGAAAGGTGCAGGAGCCGGTGGCGGCGGAGAACTGAAACCGGTTGCGCAGGCCAGCCGGGTCGGAAACGGCGCTGAGCAGCACCCGGTTGTTCGCTGCGCATCGAATGGCGCACACGCCGCCCACCACGGTCCGCTCCCGCCAGGTGGACAGCAGCTCTTTTTGGTGTTCCGTCCTAGCCATGATATCCCAGCTCCCCTAAAATCCGTGCCAGCACGTTCATCCGCTCGCCCAGCAGCTCTCCGTCTCTGGCCAGCGCGTCCTGAAAGAGGCGGATATCCTCCTGAATGTGGTCGTTCTCCGTGCACACCGACACCGTCATGGCGTCTCCCTGAAGGCCCACCCGGTCGATCTCCGGCCGGTCAGGGTCGTAAAAATCCGGGTATTTGTAGCTCTCCTCCCGGAGATAGAGCTGGGCCCGGCAGATGAGAATGGCCAGGTCCAGCACCCGGTGGAGAGGCAGTTCCTCCGACTGGCGGGACCACTTCTCGCCGGTATACCGCCATACCTTGGCCGAGATGTCCACCCGTCCCCGGTCATTCCACTGGGCCAGCCCCAGAGACAGCCCCTTGGCGTCGGTCTGATAGGCGGACCGGCCGTCGATGTGATCATAGTCCTCCGCCACGATGACGGGCTTGTGCTTCAATGTGGTGGGAATTTGCATGATGGCCTCCCGTTTATTTAGTAAATTAGTAATTTAGTAAATTACAAATAAGAGGATAGCACGATACGGGCCGGACGTCAAGGAATATTTTTTCCCCAGTGAGGCAGACTAATGTGGAAAAAGGAGGCGCGGACAGGCTTATGGATATGACCAACAAGGAATACGGAGAATATGTGGAGAAAAAGGCGGCGGCGTCCCCCACGCCCAAAAATCTGGCCTGGGCCTTTGTCACCGGCGGGCTGATCTGCACCCTGGGGCAGGGACTGCTCAATCTCTACCAATTCATGGGCCTCAGTGAGAACAGGGCATCCATCGCTGTTTCTGTGACCCTGATTTTTCTGGCGGTGCTCTTCACCGGCCTGGGCTGGTTTGACAAGCTGGCCAAGCACGCCGGAGCGGGCACCCTGGTGCCCATCACCGGCTTTGCCAACGCTATGGCATCTCCGGCGCTGGAATTCCGCAGCGAGGGCCTCATCATGGGCGTGGGCGCCAAGCTGTTTGTCATTGCCGGGCCGGTGCTGGTGTACGGCATCAGCGCCAGCGTCCTCTATGGCCTGCTGCTGGCGCTGTTCACCGGGAGCTGAATATCTGTTTGACGCAGCACAGCCGCCCGCCGTCTATATAAGAGACGGCGGGCGGCTGTGCTGCGTCCGGAGAAAATTGACGGCGCCCGGCTGGGGATGATAAATTGTTTCCGATAAGAAGCGTCACATTTTTCCGCCAATTTCGTCTGAAGAGGTGAAAGGAAAGCACAGAGGGGGGATTCCTGTGGAGGACGCAGACATTGTGGCGCTGTACTGGCAGCGGGACCAGGGGGCTATCACGGCCTCGGACGAGAAGTACGGCACGCTCTGCCACAGCCTCTCCTTCAACATCCTCCAGACCCATGAGGATGCAGAGGAGTGCGTCAACGACACCTGGCACCGGGCCTGGGACACCATGCCGCCCCAGAAGCCCAACTCCCTGCGGGCCTACTTCTGCCGCATTGTCCGCAACCTGTCCATTGACCGGTGGCGGTCCAGATACAGCCAGAAGCGGGGAGAGGGGATGGGCAGCCTGGTGCTGGAGCTGGAGGAGTGCGTGCCGGCCGTGCCCAGCGCCGAGGAGCAGTGGGAGACGGAGGAGATCAGCGCCGCCGTGGAGCGGTGGCTGAGACAGCAAAAAGCTGAGGACCGGAGGCTGTTTGTGAGCCGGTACTTTTACGGCGCGGCGGTGCGGGACCTGGCCGCCGGGCTGGGCGGCTCCCCCAATGGCGCCGCTCAGCGGCTGCGCCGCCTGCGGCAGTCCCTCCGCCGGGCGCTGGAGCAGGAAGGAGTGACACTATGAGCAGAGAGAGCGAGCGGCTTCTGGAGGCCATGAACAGTCTGTCCGACACAACTTTGGAGGAAAATGTCCCTGTGACGGCGGGGAAAAAGCGCAGCTGGAAGAAGTGGGCGGCTCTGGCTGCCAGCCTGGCCGTGGTGGTGCTGGGGGTGGGCATCTTCACAGGATTCATCCCCCTGCTGGGGGGACGAGCGGGACAGAGCGGCTCGGGCAGCGGCGGCGCGTCGGTTTTTATGTCCTATGCCGGGCCGGTGTTCCCCCTGACTCTGCGGGAGGAAAATGCCGCCATTGAGGCGCAGCGGAACATTACTCTGGACTTTGCCCCCTGGGTGCCGGTGTGGATCTCCAACCAGGAGGAGGCAAATTCCTGCACCTGGCTGACCGAGGAGGAACGTCAGGAGGTGCTGGAGCTCCACAACGAGCATTTTCCGGAGGGAGGACGATACGAGAGCAGCACCGACATTCTGGTGACGGATTCCTACACCCTGACCAATACCTCGGCGGAGGACCAGCACCTGACCGTCCTCTACCCCTTTGTGTCCGGACTGGAAAATCTGGAAGAGAACCGGCCTGCCCTGGCAGCGGACGGGGCGGAGCTGGAGACCACCCTGCGGATGGGCACCTATGCGGGAGGCTTTGAAGGCGTGTGGGGCGCAGACGACCCGGAGGGCACCACGAACCTGGTCTATCCCCACAGCTGGACGGACTATCAGGCCCTGCTGTCCGACGGCAGCTACCTGGAAAATGCCCTGGGACCCGGCCCGGACGTGACCGGCGTGCCGGTCATTGTCTACAAGCTGACCAACCCATACAGTCCGGAGCGGGATGAGGAGGCCGGGATTACCAATCCCACCCTGCGGGTGACCTTCAGTCTGGACTATGACAGAACCACTATCCTGACCTACGGCTTCCACGGCGCGTCCTATGACCGGGAAGCGGGGGTTATGATGCAGGACTTTTCCATCCCGCAGCCGGGACAGCCTGACTACGGCAGCAAGGAATACTACCTCCTGGTGCTGGGAGCGGACGTGGAGAACATGACCATTCAGGGCTACGCCAACGGCAGCCTGGAGGAGGATGCCCCCAAGCTGGAGGGATGCGGGGCTACCGTGGAGCGGTACGAGAGCGATCTGGACACCATGCTCCGGCAGCTGCTGCCCCTCATCTGGGAGGAGGCAGGGCAGGAGGGCGCGGACTTTGAGATGTATTACCGGGCTTTTCTGGAGCAGCTGCTCGCCTACGGGGTGCTGTCCGACGAACCGGTGGAGCGGTACGACACCGGCTGGCTGGAGTTCATCGAGGGAGGCATGGTCCGGGTGTGCTGGCTGGAGGCTCAGGTCACGGTACCCGCCGGAGAAACGGTCAGCCTGACCGCATCCATGACCAAGGCGGGCAGCTACGATTTCGACTGCACCGGGACAGACAACGTGGGCGTGTGCGGCTACGACCTGGTGACCAGGCTGGGTTCCAATCTGGCCTGCTCCGCTCAGACCGCCACCCTGGAAGACCGGGGACAGATTGAAATTGTCCGTCAGAACTTCGGATTTGACCTGGAGCAGGGGACTGCCACCGTCACTCTGGACCCGGCGGAGGAGCACTACTACCTGGAGGTACGGGCTTCCGGAGCGGGAAAACAGCAGTAAACACAGGGTCCTGCCGCCGTGTTGGCAGCAGGGCCCTGTCCCTATGGAGAGAATAAAAAAGATTGAAGATTTTCACAAAAAGTACTTGACAAAAACGGGGTATAGTCGTACAATATAGCCAGAAAGAAAGAGGTGAGTCCGATGGGCTGAAAGGCTCAGGAAACCGAGAAAACCGGTTCTTTCCCAGCGAATGAATTCATTCTCCATTCGCCACGCGTGACAGATTCCAGGAACCCAGCGAAAAACAGCCATGAGTTAGTTCCAGACAGCACTCACATGTGTGAGACAGCACACGGTAGCCTCGAGCGAAGTATTGCATAAGACGGAGCCAGATGTGCAACAAGTGTTTTGGGTAACTGCGCAGAGACATGTTTTCCAGGATCCAGGATTCTTAACGTAAAAAATCTGAAGAAAGCAAGAGGTTAATCAGTTGGTAGAGATTCAGAATCATCAGTAGCCCCCCGGTCACGCTGGATGGCCGGGGGGTTGTTGTTTTGTCATGCTGTTTTGGACGGCGCAGATGTGCCGGGACCGCGGATATTTACGGAAGAAGAATTTTACGCTATAATCACAGAGAAAGCGGAGCGGTGCTCTGCGCTGAGGGGGCGAGAGGACATGGAAGAGATGCTGAGAACTGCGATTGTGGAGGATGAGGATGCAGCTGCCCGGGATTTGGAGGAATGCCTGAAGCGGTACTGCGAGACGCGTGGGATCTCCTGTTCCACAGAGCGGTTCCGGGACGGAAAGACCTTCCTGGAGCAGTATAGCCCCCGGTATGACCTGATTTTTATGGATATCCGCATGCCCAAGGTGGACGGTATGGCCGCCGCCCAGCGGCTGCGGGAGCTGGACCGTGTGACCGCCCTGGTCTTTGTCACCAGCATGGTGCAGTATGCCGTAAAGGGCTACGAGGTGGAGGCCCTGGACTTTATCGTCAAGCCGGTGCGCTACTCCTCCTTTGAGATGAAGATGCGCCGGATTCTCCAGGCGGTGGACCTGAAAAAGGGACGGGAGGTACTGCTGAATGTGGGCGGCACGGTGCGGGTGCTCACCTCCTCATCCATTTACTACGTGGAGGTCATGGACCACGACCTCACCTACCACACCAGCCAGGGGGACGTCACCGTCCGGGGCAAGCTGAGCGCGGTGGAGCAGCAGCTGCCCAAGGAGGTCTTTTTCCGGTGCATCACCTCCTATCTCATCAACCTTCAGCACGTCCGGCAGCTGACGGGGGACACCGTGCTGGTTGGCGACCGGGAGCTTCGGGTGAGCCGGGGCAAGAAAAAGGAGCTCATGGCGGCCCTGGCCGCCTGTCTGGGCAGGGGAGTGTAGCAGAATGACAGGCCTGGACCTCTATAAGCTGCTGTTTATGGCCCAGCTGCTCTTCGGCGAGGGCATGTTTCTCTTCCGGCTGGAGCGCAGGCCCCGCTTCGGCCTGCGGCTGGCCGCCGCTGTTGCGGCGATGTTCCTGGTGACGGCCCTGTTCCCCATTCTGGAGTACAACGCCTGGTATGTCTCCCTCCTGTTCCTGGCCCTCTTCCTGTGCACCCTGCTGGCCATGCACTGGTGCTACGACGAGCCCTGGGGCAACATCCTCTTCTGCGGCATCGCCGGGTACACGGTGCAGCATCTGGCCTATCTGACCTATACCTTTATCATGGAAGGAACCCAGATGGAGCTGCTCTTCGGCGCCACCTATGACCCATACAGCAGCAGTACCGTCAGCCTGGGGCAGGTCCCGCTGCTCCAGATGGTCTTTTATATCGACTGTTACTTTCTGGTGTATGCCTTCGCCTTCGGCATCTTTGATAATCTCCTGAAGAAAAATCACAACCTGTATCTGGGCCGCACCAGTCTGGTGGGGCTGAGCGGCCTGCTCATCGCAGCCGACGTGATTTTCAACATGATTACCAACTACTACACCACCGGCTCTCGGGCCTCCCTGCTGCTGGAGCGAAGCTACAATATCCTCATCTGCGGCCTGATCCTGGCCCTGCTCTACAATCAGCTCTCCAGCCGGGCCCTCCGGGACGAGCTGGATGAGGTGCAGCACCTGCTGGAACAGGGGAAGCGGCAGTATGAGATTTCCCGCAGGAGCATGGACCTCATCAATATGAAGTACCACGACCTGCGCCACCAGAGCGAGCGGCTCAGCCGCCGGGGCGCTCTGGCCCTGGAGGAAAAGGCGGAGCTGGACCAGGTGCTGGCCGGGTACGCCGACCAGGCCAAGACGGGCAACGAGGTGCTGGACACCATTCTGACCGAGAAAAATGTGCTCTGCCGCAGCCGGGGCATCCGCCTGAGCTCCATGGCGGATGGGCGGGGGCTGGATTTTATCAAGGCCCACCACCTCTATGCCCTGCTGGGCAACGCCATCGACAACGCTATGGAGGCGGTGCAGAACCTGCCTGAGGAGGAGCGGGATATCATCCTGGCGGTAAAGCGGACGGGCAATCTGGTGAGCATCCATGTGGAGAACCGCTGCGCCGGGCCGGTGGCCATGCGGGGCGGTCTGCCCGTCACCACCAAGGGAGACCGGGACTACCACGGATTCGGCATGCTGAGCATGCGCACCGTGGCCGAGCAGTACGGCGGCACCCTTACCGTCCGGGTGGAGGACGGGGTGTTTCTGCTGGATGTGGTCATGGCCGATGATCCGGAGGAACGGAAGGCGGAATAACCAACTGCGTCGCCTTTTGTGCAAACGGCGGCAAATCTCTTCCCATGCAGGGAAAATATTTGTATCATGCTCATGACGAAAGCAAAGTGCACCGGGCGCCGGGCCCGGGCACGGCGCGCCCGGCGTCATGAGCATTGATTTTTCTCCGCCCGGCCAGGCGGAGGGACATGCGTCAGGAAGAGAGGAGAAAAGATCCATGAAGGCAGGAAAAATTGTACGCACCAGCGTGGGCGGCGTGCTCATCGCCCTGACCCTAGCTATTGCCGTGGTCGCCAACATCATGCTTCCGCGCTATGACAGCGTCATCAGCGGCTATCTGAACGGCGTGGGTGGCGTGACAATCAAGCAGCCCGACACCTACACAGAAGAGCTGGATCTGGACTATAACAAGGCGGACTACACGGCGGAAGAGATGGCTGAGATCGAGCGGTCCCTCGACGAGGAGATCATGGGCGAGGGCGCTGTGCTGCTGAAGAACGAGGATAACCTGATGCCGTTCAGCCAGGACACCACCTTCAGCTTCTTCGGGCGGTCGTCGGTGAATCTGGTCAGCAACAACTGGTATAACCCCATGCCGAAGAATACACTGAAGATTGCCTTTGAAGACCGCGGCTTTGGTGTGAACGAGACGCTGTGGAACTTCTACAGCTCCGGCAATGGCAGTAGCTACGGCCTAGGCGGAGGCTCCCTCGGCTTTGGCGATGATGAGGATTTCTCCATCAACGAGTGCCCTCTGAGCGTGCTGAAGAGCGAGACTGGGCTGCTGGAGAGCACCCAGGGCACTGTGCCTGTGTTCGTCTGGGCCCGCAAGGTGGGCGAAGGCCGCGACCTGCCCCGTTCCATGTACAACCACGCCGACAACCCCGAGGATCAGGCCAAGAGCTACCTGGAGCCCGACAGCACCGAGCTGGAGCTCCTGACCTACCTCAACGAGAATTTCGACAACGTAGTCCTGCTGATCAACTCCGCCGCCGGCCTGGAGTTGGGCTGGGTGGATCAGTTCGAGAACATCAGATCCATTATCTATGTGCCTCCTACGGGGGACTACGGCCTGTTCGGTCTGGCGGATATCTTCTCCGGAGCAGTTAACCCCTCCGGTCATACAGTGGACACCTTTGCCTCTGATGTTATGGCCTCCCCTGCCATTCAGAACTACGGAGACTACCAGTATATGGATGAGAACGGCCAGATGACCAAGTACAACTACATTACCTATAAAGAGGGAATCTACGTCGGCTACCGGTACTACGAGACCCGGTATGAGGACGTGGTCATGGGCACCGGCAATGCCGGCGACTACGACTACGCCGACCAGGTGGTCTATCCCTTTGGCTACGGCCTGAGCTACACCACCTTCCAGTGGGATAACTTCGCCGCCTCCTGGGAAGGCGACACCTGCACCGTCACCGTGGACGTGACCAACACCGGCTCCGTGGCCGGCAAGGACGTGGTCCAGGTCTATGTCCAGTCCCCCTACACCGACTACGACAAGGCCAACAACGTGGAGAAGTCCGCCGTGCAGCTGGTGGGCTTCGGCAAGACCGAGGAGCTCCAGCCCGGTCAGACCGGCACCGTGACCGTCACCTTTGACAAGGAGCAGCTCAAGTCCTACGACTATACCACCGCCAAGACCTACATTCTGGACGCCGGCGACTACTATATCACCGCCGCCGCCAACGCCCACGCCGCTGTGAACAACGTCCTGGCCGCCAAGGGCTATACCACCGCCGACGGCATGACCGCTGAGGGCGATGCCTCCTTCACCGACATATACACCGTGGCCCGGATGGATGTGGATACCTACTCCGTGGACTCCACCACCGGTGTGGCCATCACCAACCAGTTTGACTTTGCCGACAGCGGCTGCACCTATCTCACCCGCAGCGACTGGCAGGGCACCTGGCCCACCCACGACGGCGAGGTGAGCAGCCAGATCTCCACCTGGGGCAATGAGATCAACGGCAGCGACGGCGTGTCCTATACCTACGTCAAGACCATCAGCGACGAGGGCCTGGCCAAGCTGGACTCCTTTGACTCCCAGAACCCCACTGACCCTGCCACCATTACCGACACCCCGGTCTACGGCGCGGGCAATGACCTGAACCTGATCGAACTGCGGGGCAAGGACTACGACGACCCCCTGTGGGAGAAGCTGTTGGACAATCTGACCCCCGAAGAGTATCAGCAGATCATCACCCAGTCGGGCTATGGAAACGGGGAAATTGAGAGCATCGGCAAGCCCTTCGCCCTGGATCAGGACGCGGTCTCCGGCCTGGCCGGCGGCGGTACGAAGATGTATTACTGCAGTCCCATCGTCATGGCCCAGACTTGGAACCAGCCCCTGGCCGAGCGCTATGGTGAGATGATTGGCAACGAAGCACTGATGGGCGGCTGCACGGGCTGGTACGCTCCCGCCATGAATATCCACCGCACCCCCTTCTCCGGCCGCAACAACGAGTACTACTCTGAGGATCCTGTCCTCTCCGGCGTGATGGCTGCATCTACCAGCCGGGGCGCCGCCAGCAAGGGCGTGTACACCTTTATCAAGCACTTTGCCGTCAACGACCAGGAGAACCACCGGGGTGATCGTGAGGGCCAGTTCAGCATGGCGACATGGCTTAACGAGCAGTCTATCCGCGAGATCTACCTGTTGCCCTTTGAGATGTGCGTAAAGAACGAACCCGTGACCCTCAACTACGTGGAGGAGGACGGCAACGGCGGCTATGTGAACGCCAGCCGGGACTATCCCGCTGTCACCGCCCTGATGACCTCCTTCAACCGCCTGGGCTACACCTGGGCCGGCGGCAGCTACAACCTGCTGACCAACGTCCTCCGGGGCGAGTGGGGCTTCCACGGCTTTGTCATCACAGACAACGCCAATACCGGCGTATTCATGGACGCCTATCAGATGTTGGAGGCCGGCGGCGACGCCAAACTGACCAACGAGCCCACCGGAGCACGCTGGACCTTTGACAAGGACAATCCGGCTCAGTATCACTACGCCCGTCAGGCCCTCCACAACATCCTCTACACGGTAGCCAACTCAAAACTGATGAACGGCCTGATGCCTGGATCGGAGTATGTCAACCTGCTGTCCATCGCACAGAAGATCCTGATCAGCATTGACATCGCCGCCGCGGTCATTATCCTGGCCCTGGCCTACTTCATCTTCCGGGGCTTCAAGCCCACCAGGAAGAAGGCCGCCAAGCTGGCCGCCAAGGCTGAGGCAAAGGCCGGAAACACCGGCGAAAAGAAATAAAAGCGTAAAAAATCCGGGGCGCGGAATGTTCCGCGCCCCGGATTTTTGCACCCCTTACAGCAGGGTCAGGCCGTTGATATCCAGCTTGAAGGTCAGACCGAAAAACTCCGCCGCCTTGCGGCACAGGAGCATCCGGTCCAGAAAAATTTCAAAGTAGTCCATCACCGCGCATACCTCTGTGTTGATGGACAGGGTGAGGGTGACGGTCTTTGCGGCGGTGTCCAGGGTTAGATCCGACTTTTCAACAGCGTAATTGACCCGGTCGTGGATGTCAAAGCTGATGGTGTCCCTGTTGCGCACCCGGCTGCGCCGCACGTCAGTCTTATCCGCCAGAAGCAGGGCGGCGGCGATGGCGTTGACAGGAAAGGCGGTCTTGTCGTCATGGTAGCCGATGGCGGTAATGACCGCCGCCACGTCCGCCGGGTCCATGCCCATCTTGTCCAGAATGCGGAAGGCCATGGTGGCGCCGCTGATGGCGTGGTCGTGGCGGTTGACCACATTGCCGATATCGTGCATGAAGCCTGCAATTTTGGCCAGCTCAATCTGCCGGGCGTCATAGCCCAGGTCCCGCAGCAGTCCGCTGGCAGTCTCGGCGCACTTGGTCACATGGGCAAAGGAGTGCTCCGTAAAACCCAGGGCAATCAGGGAGGCGTCTGCCTGGGTGATATAGGTGCGGATTTCCGGGCTGTTCTTTACATCCTCATAGGTGATTTTCATAGGAATTCCTCTCTAACAGTATTTCAGGAGAAAGTGCGCGCCGCCTTCAGCGCACATTGGCCAGATCATACGGTGTGGTCTGGTACACGTAGTAATTGAGCCAGTTGGTATACAGCAGCTGTCCGGCGCTGCGCCAGCGGACCACGGGAGGCTTTTCCGGATTGTCGCCGGGGAAGTAGTGCTCCGGCACTGCAATATCCAGCCCCTTGTTCCGATCTCGCCAGTACTCCTTGGCCAGCGTGTCCGTGTCGTACTCCGGGTGCCCCATTACAAAGAACTGGCGGCTGTCCTGCGTTTTCACTGCATAAACCCCGGCCTCATTGGAGTAGGCAATCAGCTCCAGCTCAGGTACCTTTAGAATATCCGCTTTCCACACCTCAGTATACCGGGAATTGGGGGCGTAGAAAATATCATCAAAACCGCGGAAAAGGGGAGAACTGGGTTTAAGGACCGTGGTTTCATAGACACCAAAGAGTTTCTTGGGCAGGGAACGCTTCTCAATGCCGTGGTGATAGTATAGCCCGGCCTGCGCACCCCAACAGATATGCAATGTGGAGTGGACGTGAGTCTTGCTCCACTCCATGATTTCACACAGCTCCTCCCAGTAGTCTACCTGCTGAAACTCCATGTTCTCCACCGGCGCTCCAGTGATAATCATCCCGTCGAACCGGCGGTCCTTTACTTTTTCAAACGTGGTGTAAAAGGACTCCAGATGGTCGCTGTCCGTGTTCCGGGAGCGATAGCTGGAAGTCCGCAGCAGCTCTACCTGGATTTGAAGGGGCGTGTTGGACAGCTTGCGCAGCAACTGGGTTTCAGTGACAATCTTGGTGGGCATCAGATTGAGAATCAACACGTTTAGCGGCCGGATATCCTGGTGTATAGCCCGGTATTCTGTCATGACAAAGATATTTTCACCCTCCAGCACCGCGCGGGCCGGGAGAGAATCTGGGATTTTAATGGGCATATGAGCCACCTCCTGGAAATCGTCCGCATACCTCTTATATTATAATAGCTGGAAAGTCTCTGTGCAACCGCCAAAAAAGGAAGAAAGTCCACAATATGAGGACAGATGCGCGCCGCAAAAATAAAACAGAAAAAAGAGAAGAAAAGTGTTGACAAGAGGGGGAAGGGGTGGTAATATAGACAAGCTCTCCGCGAGAGGGCAGCTGAGCAAAGGAGTACAGCGTTTTGGGCGCGCCTGACGGCTGACGACAAAATGAAAAAAGTACTTGACAAGCGAAGCAAAAGATGGT
>NZ_CALXGI010000078.1 GCF_944387805.1 uncultured Pseudoflavonifractor sp.
AAAAGAGGATGTAGATGGTCAGCCGGGCGTTGCAGCTCATAAAGGGCGTCACCAGCATGACCTTGAACCGGTCCCGCCTGTTTTCCAGGGCGCGGGAGGCCATGATGGCGGGGACGGTGCAGCCAAAGCCCAGGAGCATGGGGATGAACGCCTTGCCGGACAGGCCCAGCTTGCTCATGATCCCCTCCATCACGTAGGCAACCCGGGCCATATAGCCGCTGTCCTCCAGCAGGGCCAGGCAGAGGAACAGAATGAGAATGTTGGGCAGGAAGGTGATGATGGTGCCCACGCCGGCGATGATCCCGTCCACCACCAGAGAGGTGAGTGCCTCCCCGGCCTGTACGGCAGCCAGCCCCGACTCCGCCGCCCCGGAGAGCCAGCCGATCAACAGCTCCAGGTATCCCTTCAGCCAGTCTCCAACGGTAAAGGTGAGGAAGAAGGTGACCGCCATAATGCCCAGAAAGACCGGGATGCCCCACACCTTGCTGGTCAGCAGCTTGTCCGCCTTTTCCGTCAGCACATCCTGCCGCTCCTTGTGGAGCAGCACCTCGCCGATGATCTCCCCGATGAAGTCGTACTTCTGATTGATGATGTCCGCCTCATAGCTGCGGTCCAGCACCTGGGGGAGATCCACGGGGTATTTCTCCGTGATCTCCTGATCGCTCTCCAGCAGCTTCAGAGCGTGCCAGCGGTAATTGACCAGATCGGGGTACCGCTTTTTCAGCGCGGGGATGAGCTGGTCCAGCTTGTCCTCAATGGCATCGGAGTAGACCATGGCGTGCTCGGCGTGGTCGTTCCGGTGCCTGGGGGAGGCCGCATGCTCGTGGACCAGCCGGTCCGGCCCGGTGCTGTCCTTGTGGTGGATGGCCGCGTGGAGCAGCACATCCAGCCCCCTCCGCTGGCGGGCGGAGACCGGGATCACCGGGATGCCCAGCATCTCCGGCAGGCGGTGCAGGTCGATCTCCATGCCCCGCTTCTCCACAATGTCCATCATGTTCAACGCCATTACCACCGGCTTGCCCAGCTCCAGCAGCTGGAGGGTCAGGTAGAGGCTGCGCTCCAGGGCGGAGGCGTCCACCACGTTGATGATCACATCCACCTGGCCGCTGAGGATGAACTGCCGGGAGACCGTCTCCTCCATGGTGTAGGAGGTCAGGCTGTAGGTACCGGGCAGGTCCACCAGATGGATGGTCATGTCGTGGTCCTTCATGACCCCCTCCACCTTCTCCACGGTGACGCCGGGCCAGTTGGCCACCTTCAGGTTGGCCCCGGTGTAGGCGTTGAACAGAGTGGTCTTGCCGCAGTTGGGGTTGCCGATGAACCCGATGGTCATTTCATTCCCTGCCATTTGCGTCACCCGCTTTCACTGTAATGTTCTTTGTGATGTTGTACCCCAGGGCGAACCGGGTGCCCCGGAGCCTGATGATCAGAATGCCCTTTCCCTTCCGGTTCAGCACGGAAACCGGCGTTTCCCGGGTCATGCCCAGAGCCTCCAGACGGCGCTCCAGCTGGAAGGGGAGGCTGATTTGTTCTACAACATAGGTATGCCCTACTTGGGCGTCTTTCAAAAGCATGGCTGCACCTCTCTGACAAAGCCGTTCAAGTTTGGCCCATCACTGTCTTGTTGGAATAAAAAAGGGGCGCCCCACTATGGGACACCCCAGTGAACTTAAAACTCAGCCGATCGCGATGGTGGAACGCTTCGGCAATTCCTTTTTGCTCTCCTTAGGCACGGAGATCTTCAGAATGCCGTCCTCATACTTGGCGGACACATCCTCGGGCTTCACATCGCCCACATAGAAGCTGCGGCTGCATGCGCCGGCATACCGCTCCTGGCGGATGTAGCGGCCCTTCTTGTCCTTCTCGTCCTTATCCAAGCCCTTGGCCGCGCTGATGGACAGATAACCGTCCTTCAGGTCCACGCTGATCTCGTCCTTCTTGAAGCCGGGCAGGTCGATGTCCACCTCATAGGTGTTCTCGGTTTCCCGCACATCGGTCTTCATCAGGTTCTTGGCATGCTTGCCATACAGCGGGTTACGGCCGCTCCACATCGGGAAGTTTATAAAATCATCATTGAAGAGATCATCAAACAAATTCTCGCTAAAAATGCTGGGCAACATAAGTCATTCCTCCATTTCAACCACTTATCTTGTGCCCACCGGGATGGCCTCTTTGGCCCTCCCTCTTGGAACGACTCTGTTATAGCACCGGACGTTAGCACTGTCAATAGGAGAGTGCTAGTGTTTACAGAAATCGCAAAATTTGTTCACAAATCCTTCACATAACTGGGGGGTACTCTTATGTTGTCGCTTGATGCCCGGAAGCTGCTTCAAAATGGTACTTGACGATGCCGAGATCAATTTTTGTGTAAGGGCCCATCCCGGATACAGAAATCCATGGTTTCCCGTTCTTCAGTCCAATTTTGAATTTCTGCTGATTGATGGCGGTCGGCGCCAAAAGGGCTGCCTCTGCACCGCGCCAAAACCAGTCCGGCATCTCCTCCTGGACAGACACCACGCGGTCTATGGACTTGCTCTTATGAGCGGCTCCCCTGGTCTCTCCATATCCGATGGCGATTACCAACACCAGCTTTTCGCCTGCCGGGACCAGTTTTTTTACGGCGGATTTGTGGAAGGACAGAGCCGCCCAGCAGGTGTTCAGGCCCAGCATCTGCGCCTCCAATACAATCCGTTCTCCATAGTATCCGCACTGTTCCTCCAGATCGTCCCGGGGCGTTCCGGCCAGAATCAGGTAGTTCTCCACGTTGCGGAACTTCCCATAGTGGGCCAGTGCCGAGTCAAAGGCGGTCGGATCATCATAGCGGATCTGAATATGCAGGCCGCTCTCCGCATTGCACTGTCGGATCAACTCGTCCAGTATCTGCCGTTTTTCCAATTCAATTTTCTTCCCGGTATAGGCCCGAACGGAGTGCCGCGCTTCCATTGCCTGCATTATATCCATGCCAGTCCGCCTCCCGTCCGTCAGCTCAGCAAAACAGCTCGCAGTTTTTTCGTACCTCGCAGGCCTTCTTGATGGCCATGGCCGCCACTGCCACCATGGCGCCGTTCACCTTCCGGGCCTTCTGGGGGCAGATGGACACGCAGCGCATGCAGGAGATGCACTTCTTTCCGTCCGTCTCCCTGGGATTCTCCCTTGGGATCGCCTGCACCGGGCATTTCTCCGCGCACAGGCCGCAGGCGTTGCACTTGTGGTCCGCCTTGGGAACCAGCCCGCCGCCGCCCGCCTTCTTATAGGGGCGGTTGCCGGGAATCTGCGGCGGGGTATCCGAGCCGCTCTGGGCCTTCTCCAGGATCTTTTGCGCAATGCTCCGCAGCTCCTCCTGGTCCTGCCCGTCCGGCCGGCCTGCGGCGTACTCGTGAATGATGGAGTGCTCCGCCACGGCGGCAACGCCGGCGATGACCCGGAAGCCGCTCTTTTCCGCCGCGTCGCTCAGTTCCAGCAGCGTGTCCTCGTAGGCACGGTTGCCGTAGACACACACCACAGCGCAGCGGGCCCGGTTGCCCCGGATCTGCTCCAGCCGCTGGACCGCCACCGCCGGGACACGCCCGCCGAAGGAGGGCACTGCGATGAGCGCCAGGTCGTCCTCTCCCAGGCTGACCGCAGAGAAATCGGCCCCGGCATCCGACAGGTCGATTTTCGTGACCGGTTTCTCCCACGCCCCGGTGATGAGGTCCGCCACCTTCTGCGTCCCGCCGGTGGGGCTGAATGTGATTTGTACGAGATTCATGATACGCTCCTCCTTGTAATATTTTGAATTACACCAATTGTACTCCGCCTGTGATGTAGTGTCAATATTTACAACGCAGAATTTTATGGGCGCCCGGAAAGTCTGAGGCGTATGCGCAGCGGTGGGGAGATGTGAAATGGAATTTGGAAAAGTGAGCTGATATAGGGAGATCCGTGCAATTTAAACGATATGAACCGCTCTTATGGCAAAAAGCGTCCCGCTCCTAAGAGTGGGACGCTTTTTGCCCGTGAAAGTATTTGGCCTGGCGTTCCCCGGCGCTCTTATTTCGTCAAATCCCCTCATAAGATGTAATTGATGTATTTACAGCACATAAAAAGTACGTTATACTCTGATTAGTACAAATTCTATAAATTCAAAGGGCGGGATTTTGATGCACATCAGCACAAAGTGTTCCGTGGCGCTCCATTGTCTGGTTTTTGTTCATGAATATGGGGATAAGTACAAGGTGACCAGCGAACTGCTCTCCCGTTCAGCCGGAATCAATGCAGTCACGATTCGGTATATCCTCAGTGCGCTCAAGAAGGATGGCATTCTTTCCATCAAAGCCGGAACCGGCGGGGCGACGCTCCAGTGCCCGCCGCAGGAAGTCAGCCTTTACCGGATCTGCGCAGCCCTGGAACCGGATTTCCTGACCAAACTGATTGGCGTCCACCCGTCGCCGGCCGCGCTCTGCCCGGTGGGAAACAGCATACACGATGTATTGGACCGTTCCTACCAGAAAATCCGGGATGACCTCCGCCACAGCCTGGAGGGTATCACGCTGGCTCAGGTCCTCTCGGACTACCACCAGATTCAGGTCGAGAAAGCGGAAGAACGCTCCCCGGGAGAGGCATAACGTTTCCCAAAAGTGCAGACTTCCGAGAGGCAGCTCCACTCCCAACGGAGAGCCGGAGCCGAAAAACTTCAAATTTCATAATATAGTGAGACAAGTTCACGCAGTACACTCAGGACTGCAAGAAATCTTTTATGACCGCCCCATCATGGTACCCTTTATCGTAGAGCCGCTGCAGGGCCTCCTTGTCCCTTTTGAGGGTGTCCACTCCGCAGGTATCGTCCGGAGAAATAATCAGCACCCGGCCCTGCTCTGCATATTTCTGAGCCAGTGCCACACCTTCATTATAGTGCTGGGCCCGCAGGCACAGTTTTTCAGCGGCAAGCGGGTACTTTTTTCGGATGCCGGCGGCGAGCCGCTTATCCTTTTTCGGAGTGCGCAGCACATGTTCCGGCTTGGTCAAAATCAGTACGACGCGGTCACAGCCCATCTGCAGTGCCTTCTCCACCGGGACGGGATCTCCCAGCGCTCCGTCGTAGTACGGGATACCCTGAATCAAATAAGGATGGCAGACAAAGGGGATGGAGGAGGACGCTTTGAAGATATCGTAGTTGTCCTGCTGCAGATCCGCTTTCGTGAAATACTTTGTCTCACCAGTCAAAGCGTCTGTTGCGACGACCAGAAGTTCCATGGGATTATCGCGCAGCGCCGGATAGTCCAGCGGATTTTCACCGTCCGAGTTGCTCAGCGTGCCGTAAACATAATCCATATCAACAAAGGACTTTTTGGTGAGCAGGTTGCCGATACCCATATACTGTTTTCGAAAGGAATAATCCATATAGAAATGGATATTCCGTCCCTTTTGTCCGGCCGCATACGACGCGATATTGGCGCTGCCCGCGGAGACGCCGATTCCAAGGTCAAAATGGATCCCATCGGTTAAGCAATGGTCCAATACGCCGGCGGCATAGATTCCTCTTAGCCCGCCACCTACATCCACAATCCCGGTTTTCATAGTCAATTTCTCTCCTCGGTTCCGTATCGTCAGCTTTTAAACGCAGCCGTTCGCCATTCATTTTTCGTTTATCCCGGTCTCTGTGGCCAACCGGACGCAGCATTGGTGCAGCAGTCCAAAGCGGCAGAAGCAATTTTTCCAATTCTGACATACTTTTCAGGATACAACACTGATTATAACAGAAGAACAGGGCATGTACCATTTACACTTCCTACTCAGATGTATAAATAATCCGGAGGAAAGCATGTTTTATGCTCCTCCGGATTTTCCTGTGCAGAACCGGGTACATTGTCATCAGCTGATTTGTATAAAGCAAATGGTTCCCCGAGCCAATGACCGGGGAACCGTTTGCTGCTGCGGGTCTTAATATCAGAGGACTGTCCGCATGAGAAGGAGACGGAACGGCTTCTGCCCCATGTGAGGTCAGTCAGGGTAGGTAAAAACCGGTTCCCCGCTGTTCCAGTCGAGATAATAGCATACCTGACAGGAGATCCCCAGGTAGTCCGTAAAGATGTCGTCAAAGACATACCATGTATCCTGAATGGAAGCCTCCATACTGGCGCGGGTGCTGGCGTCAATGGAGGAGAGAAATTCCTCCGGCGTCAAGGGGCTGTTTGGACTCATATTGTATGCGATGGTTACCAGCTGGTTCTCTGCGTCATAGGTGGCACTCCAGCGGTCGTCATCACTGATGCCGAAATCTTCTTTTATACATTCAAAGATCTTGGAGACCGCCAGACTGGCCAGTTCCTGGCTGTCCTCATAATCGCCCATATCCATGAGTGTCCAAAAGGCGTTGATATAGTCTTCCATGTACTCGCCGCTCTCCAACTGTTCGAGAACGGTATTGTATATGCCGGACTTCACACTCTGGTCCAGATAATACTGTGCGCTGTCGGCCATTTTCCGGCTGTCCTTGTAGGTGTCCAGGGACTCAAAAATCTCCACTGCTTCCTGATAATACAGCTTGGAGAGGTTGGCGTCGGAAGAGATGGCCTCCCCCTCGGACAGCACGAGGGACAGGCCTTCGTCACTGCCGCTCTCGCCGTAGGACATGAGGGCCATGGCCTTGTCGTACATGGCCTGCTTGGCCTGGTCGGCGCTGTCCTTATAGTCGCCCAGGGCCTCAAAGGCAGCGGCTGCGCCGTCATAGTCCCCGGACGCCAGAAGAGCGGACGCATTGTTATATGCGGAGCTGTTTTTCAGGCTTCCGGAAATCAGCGCGCCGGCCACAATCACAACGATGGCGGCGGGGACCAGAATCATGGCCAGCTTGCGGGCCTTTTTGGCCTTGGCCTCCGCAGCCGCTTTTTCCGCCGCCTCTCTTTGCAGCCGCTCGTCCCGGTCGGCCTTCAGCTGTTCCAGATCCAGCTCTGACAGATAAGCGGACGTCCTGCGGCAGTTGTGGCAGGCCTCCTCGCTTTGGTGGTTGAGGGCGCCGCAGGAGCAATACCACAGATCCTGCTCCGCTTTGAAGGCAAACTTGCAGTCGCTGCCGAACTTAATCTGATACTGCTTGACAAGCTCGGGGTCGCGGAAGGCGTTCATCAGCGGTACGGGGGCGGAGAGGGGCTCCCAGGGCGATCCGGCGCTTGTCCAGATGCTGTTGTCTGAAAAGATGACCTGCGTTACAGCCGCTGAAAAGGCCCGCGCAGCCGGATCCGGGAGAAAAATAGGGAGCTTCTGGCCAAAATCCTCGTCCCGCGCTGCAGTCAGATCCAGATACTGATGCTGGACTGCGCTGCCCAGCGGCTGATTCACTGTGTCCAGCGGCGTGAGCGCAACGGTGGCCGCCTTAATGGCTTTATCCTGGATGTTGCGGAGTTTAAGCTGCACCAGCACCTTGTTCGTCTGGGTATCCTTGAGCAGGGCGCCCGCCGCAATCACAACGGGAGCGCCTGCAGAATACAGATTTTCAGGCGAGGCGAACAGCCTTGCATATCGATTGCTCATGATACTGCGCTCCTTTACAGCTCGGGAAGCTCGTCAACGGGGGAGGCGGAGGCCTGAATGCTGCCGTTGCCCGCCAGCTGATGAACGTCATCCACCAGCTGACCGAAGGCGTACAGCGGCCAGGAGGAGAGCAGGCAGAGCAGGCCGCCGAGGCCGCAGCTCAGCAGAAGGATACCGTTAAAAGAGTCAAAGAAGGTCAGCAGCTCTACAATAACGCCAACCGCTATGCAGAAAATACCGATGCCGCCGCATACCATCGCCAGGGTTGTCAGTTTCTTGCCGATGTTGGAGTACAGTTTTTTCATCAAAATCTTCCTCTCCTTTGGTACAAAGGGTGCTTCTGTGAGACAGGCACAGGGAATGGCTACGCTGCTTTTATTTTAGCTGTACGTAAAGAAAAAACAATATCCCTGCTGCATAGTGTTTTGGGGCGAGCGGGGAAAGGACGCTTCCCGTCGGAGACCTGAAAAAAGCAGCCTGCTGTGCAGTGGGCGTCAAAGCGCACTGCACGGCAGGCTGTCCTGTTTGGGACCTTGTGGCCGCTCCGCAGGGAGCGTTTGCTTCAGGCCTGCGGCGTGTTCACAAGCGTCTCTATCCGGCGGTGAATACGGCGGATAACGTCCAGGAACACCTGGTCGCTCTGGCCGGTGGGGTCGGGCAACTGCCAGTTGTCGTCAAAAGCCCGGCCAATGTAAGGACACCCCACATCACAGCCCATGGAGATGATCAGATCGGGGGTGGGAATCTGGTCAATGGTCTTGCTGTACTGGCTTTTCTCCATGTCAATGCCATAGAGCTGCTTCATCAGCCGTACTGCATCCTGGTTGATCCGGGGCCTGGTCTCAGTGCCTGCGGAGTAAAAGTCGAAGCGGTCGCCCGCCAGATGGCGGCCCAGGGCCTCGGCTATCTGGCTGCGGCAGGAATTATGGACACAGAGAAAAGCAATTCGTTTTTTTGCCATGCTTACCGCCCCCACTCTGCCAGCAGTCTGGCCACCTGGCCGGCCTTGAGCACCCGGCCGGCGGAGGCGAGCTTTCCGTTGATCTCCAGAGCGGGCATCGCCATGGCGCCGCTGGCCATAATCTCCTTCATATCCGTCACATACTCCGCCTCTACAGGCAGACCCAGGGTGCGAACCGCCTCCTGAGTGCTCTCCAGCAGGGCGCGGCAGTTTTTGCAGCCCGAGCCCAGCACCCGGATGCTGGTGATGGGACTGGAGTCCGCAGGGGCGGGGGAGACCTCACAGCCGCAGCCGCAGCTGCAGGCGGACTTCTCCCCCTCTTTTTTCTTTCCGAATCCAAACAGTGCCATAGTGACGCGCTCCTTTAGAATAAAAATTCATTCAGCAGAATGGTTTGATTTACACCAGCAGAGGCTGGAGGGCGTTGAAGAAGTACCCCACCAGAATGATGCCCACCGCGCAGATGGCAACAAAAACGCCCAGCAGCTTTGGCTTGACTGCCCTGCGCAGGAGGATGAGAGAGGGGAGGGACAGGGTGGTGACTCCCATCATGAAGGACAACACCACCCCCAGCAGGGCCCCCTTGGCCAACAGAGCCTCTGCAATGGGAATTGTGCCGAAGATGTCGGCGTACATGGGTATGCCCACCACCGTGGCCAGAATTACACCCAGGGGATTGCGGCTGCCCAGCAGGGCTGCCACGTAGTCGGTGGGAATCCAGTTGTGAATAATAGCGCCGATGCCAACGCCTGCCAACACATAGGGAAATACCTTTTTGGCCGTGGATACCACCTGTTCCCAGGCGTAAGCCAGCCGGTCCCGGACCGACAGGGCCTCCTGGGGCTGGCCCAGAACCTGGCCGCCCCGGATGTACTCCTCTACCTGATTGTCCAGATGGAGGGCCTCAATCAGCGTGCCGCCGGCCACGGCCACAATCAGTCCCAGCACCACGTAGACCACGGCCACCTTCCAGCCGAACGCCCCCATCAGCAGTACCAGGCTGCCAAGGTCCACCATGGGGGAGGAGATGAGGAAGGAGAAGGTGACGCCCAGGGGCAGCCCGGCGGCAGTGAAGCCCATGAACAGGGGAATGGAGGAGCAGGAGCAGAAGGGGGTCACGGTCCCCAGCAGGGCGGCCAGGCAGTTGGCGCCCAGACCGTGGAACCGGCCCAGAATCCGTCTGGTCCGTTCAGGCGGGGAAAAGCTCTGGATATAGGAGATGAGGAAGATGAGGCAGCCCAGCAGTACCATGATCTTGATGGTGTCGTAGAGAAAGAACTGCACGCTTCCGCCTGTCCGGCTCCCGGGGTCCAGCCCCAGCTTTTCCACCAGGGCGGTCATCAGACGGCTGAGCCAGCCCATGCCCAGAATTTCATCCTGGAAAAAATTCCATACCGATTGCAGCGCTTCCATAGAGCCTCCCAACCATATAAATCAAGAAAATTCGATTTGAAACGCCGGAAAAAACGCCGCCCCTTGGGTGGCGTAGGGATATTCCGTCACTTGCAGCAGCCGCAGGGGTTCTGCCCCTCTGCCGCGCCGGTGATCTCCTGCAGCAGCGCCACAGCCCTGGCGCTGCCCTGGGGACTGATGCGGTAGTGGGTCCATTTCCCCTCCTCACAGCCCGCCACAATGCCTGATTCGCAGAGAATTTTCATGTGGTAGGACAGGGAGGACTGGGGCATGCCCAGAGCCGCGGTCAGCTTGCAGGCGCAGAGCTCGCCGCCCCGCAGCAGCTCCAGAATCTGCTGCCGCCGGGGGTCGCACAGGGCCTTGAACACGGCGGCCCGCGTCTCATATACTGTGGCCATGTACACACCTCAAATCTAAAAATCTTGATTTATTATAGTGCCGGGACAGCGCGCTGTCAAGGGGAAAAATAAAACCGGCTTCGGAACTGAGTCCGAAGCCGGCAGGCAGGCGTACACACGCCCAGGTCAGGCAGTCTCCTCGGCAAAGTTGCCGGTGTAGAGCTGGTAGTACTTGCCCTTCTTTTCCATCAGCTCGTCGTGAGTGCCCCGCTCGATGATGCGGCCCTGTTCCATGACCATGATGCAGTCGGCGTTGCGGACGGTGGAGAGCCGGTGGGCGATAACAAAGGTGGTCCGGCCGGTCATCAGGGCGTCCATGCCGTCCTGCACCAGCTTCTCGGTGCGGGTGTCGATGGAGGAGGTGGCCTCGTCCAGAATCAGCACCGGCGGGTCGGCCACGGCAGCCCGGGCGATGGCCAGCAGCTGCCGCTGGCCCTGGGACAGGTTGGCGCCGTCGCCGGTGAGCATGGTGTTATAGCCGTCAGGCAGGCGGCGGATGAACCCGTCGGCGTTGGCCAGCTGGGCGGCGGCCATGCACTCCTCGTCGCTGGCGTCCAGGTTACCGTACCGGATATTCTCCATCACTGTGCCGGTAAACAGGTGGGTGTCCTGGAGTACGATGCCCAGAGACCGGCGCAGGTCGGGTTTTTTGATTTTGTTGATGTTGATGCCGTCGTAGCGGATTTTGCCGTCGGCAATGTCGTAGAAACGGTTGATGAGGTTGGTAATAGTGGTCTTGCCCGCGCCTGTGGCGCCTACAAAGGCAATCTTCTGGCCGGGCTTGGCCCAGAGGGTGATGTCGTGGAGCACCAGCTTGCTCTCGTCATAGCCGAAGTCCACGCCGTCAAAGACCACGCCGCCCTCCAGACGGGTGTAGGTCACGGTGCCGTCAGCCTTGTGGGGGTGCTTCCAGGCCCAGACATTGGTGCGGTGATCCGCCTCGGACAGATTGCCGGCGGCGTCCTCCTTGGCATTGACCAGCTCCACATAGCCCTCGTCGGCCTCGGGCTCCTGGTCCATCAGGTCAAAGACACGCTGGGCGCCGGCGGCGGCGGTGACCACAAAGTTCACCTGCTGGCTCACCTGGGTGATGGGCTGGGTGAAGCTCTTGTTCAGACCCACAAAGGAGATGACGGTGCCCAGGGTGACGCCGGCCAG
>NZ_CALXGI010000079.1 GCF_944387805.1 uncultured Pseudoflavonifractor sp.
CGTTTACGCCCTGGAACTCCAGGTATACCGTCTGAGTCTCCGGGTCAAATTCGGGCATGGGAAACGTCTTTTCATAGCTGCAGGTGCCGCGCCAGTAGTCGTTTCCGCCGTCCTGTCCGTCAACCGCATTCCAGGTGTGAGGCAGATCGATGGTCTCCGGCGCACCCTTGGGGCCGTGGAAGGTCCAATTCCGGTTTAAACAAATGCTGTTTCGCATCAAGCCTCTCCTTCTTTCCTGTCAGTGGAACTCTGTATATACCAGCCCGGAACAAGGTCCGGACTTTTACTTTCTGGTTCCAATTACAATATTTTCATAAAAAGTGCAATAAGTTATAGCCGTCTGCGTTCAAAACGGCCGGTCAGAAAAAAGGGGTCCGCCGCAGAAAGGAAGTGCTGCGGCGGACCCAGACGATTTGGGCAATGGGCCGCCCCGGATGGATTTACTCTTTAGACTGCTTCTTCTTGCTGGGCACCATATCGGCCACCAGCACTACCACGGAGACCACGCTCAGCACAGCCAGCACGATCTGGGTTACGTTCAGGGCCGTCTGCCACCAGGGAGTGACGGTCACAATCCGCGTGTTGGCGCCAATGCCGTCCATGCCGCGGGAGTGGAGAACGGTGTACAGGATCCGGTGGGAGGACTCCCGCAGAGCCTGGGCGATCTGGGCGTTGGGGGTAGCGCCGTTGGGGCCGTAGGCGGCGAACTCAAAGCCCAGGTCACTGCTGGAGGCAGTGTCCACGCCGGTACCCGTGGTGCCGGGGAAGTTGTCGGGGATATCGTTGCCGGCCAGTACCTCGTGGGGCTTGCTCATGTAGTCGCCCTCGTACATGTCGGTGACGGCAAAGCCGGTCATGCCGGCCTCGCCGCGGAGCCAGTCGGTGAGCAGCTCAGAACAGGCGCCCGACCACACCGTGCCGATGCGGTTGAAGGCGGTCATGACGCACTTGGCGTCGGCGTTGACAATGGGCAGCTCGAAGGCCCGCAGATAAATCTCACGCATGGCCTGCTCGTTGCACCAGGTACCCAGGCCCTGACGCTGCAGCTCCTGGTCGTTGAGGGCGAAGTGCTTGTTGTACACATAAACGCCCTTGGACTGGATGCCCATGGTCTCATAGGTGTCGATAAGGCCGGTCAGAATGCCGTCCTCGGAGTAGTACTCAAACACACGGCCGGCATAGGGGGTGCGGTGAATGTTCAGGCCGCTGCCGTAGAAGCCGGCGTAGCCAGCCCACATGGCGTCCTCGCCGATGAGCTCGCCCACCTCCTGCACCAGCTGGTCGTTCATGGTGGCGGCCAGGATGCCGTTGCAGGGATAGCAGGTGCCGGTCAGCTCCTTGTCCGGGTCGTTGGTCTGGTTGGCGTAGCCGTTGGAGCCGGCGGAATACTTCTGGGTCACGCCGGAGGGGCCGTTGTGGTCCAGGGTCTCCGGCTTGCCGATGGACTCCAGGGACACGGTCATCCGCAGGCCAACGGCGCACAGACGGGACATGTCCTCATAGGTCAGCTGGTTGAGCAGGTCGTCCCACATGGGGTCGTCGTAGGGGATCTCGCTGCCGTCCTCATTCTGCAGCAGCTGGATGAGGCTGTAGCTGGTCTCGTCGGAGCCCATCACCGGCCACTGGTCATCGTTCTCCGGCAGGTCGGAGGCGTCCAGAATGGTGTCCTGGTACATCTGATCGGTCATGGACAGCTTCACATAGTTGTCGTTCTCGCCGTCCTCATTTTCGTCGCCCCAGAGCATCAGGGTGTCCTCCCAGTTGCTGCGGGAGGCATAGGTCACGCTGTTGTCGCCCTTGCCCTCATAGCGGTTGATGTCCGCGGAGGCGAAGAGGCTGGTGACGTCGTTGCCGGTGCCGTAGGCCTGGGCGTAGGTCTGGGCGTCAAAGGTATAGTCCGCGGTGTACACCAGGTCGGTGTTTCCGTTGGCAGTCATGCCGTCGGCGGTGGTGTAGCCCTTGGCGGCCAGGATGTTGTTGATGGCCTCATGGCTGTCGTTGGCCGCGGTGAGGTAGTAGGTGCCGTCCTCCAGAATGTACACCCCGGTGCCCAGGGCGTCATAGCTGGTGAGGAAGTACTCGGGCACGCTGACGGTCACGGTTTCGCTCTGGCCGGGCTCCAGCAGGCTGGTCTTGCCGTAGCCCACCAGCTCCACAGCGGCCTTTTCAATCTGGTTCTCGCGGTCATAGTCGGTGTAGGGCTTCTGAGCGTACACCTGCACCGCCTTCTTGCCGGCCACAGAACCGGTGTTGGTCACGGTGACGGACACAGTGTAGGCTGTATCCATGCCGGTGCCGCTCTTTTCCACCTTCATGTCGCTCATGTCGAAGGTGGTGTAGCTCAGGCCGTAGCCGAAGGGATAGGCCACCACGTCGTTGTAGACATAGTCCCCAACGCCCTCGGTGCCCAGGACCACGTCCTCATACCGGGTCTCGGTGTAGCGGTAGCCCACGTAGATGCCCTCCTGGTAGACCACGTAGCTGGTGAACTTGGCGGGGCTGGAGGCATAGGTGTAGTCATTGGCGTTGGTGTAGGTATAGACGCCGAAGTTGGCCATGGCGGGGTCCAGCAGGTTGTTGGTCCACCAGGTGTCGGGCAGGGAGCCGGAGGGGTTCACTGCGCCGCTGAGGATGTCGCCCACAGCGTACAGGCCGCTCTGGCCCACAGAGCCGATCCACACGGCCGCGTCAATGCCGTAGGCCTCGTCGTTGAGGAAGGCGGCGGAGACCGGGTTGGCGCTGTTGAACAGCACCACAATGCCGCTGATCTTGCCCGCGTCCTTCAGCTCCTTCAGGCCCTCCAGGATGCCCAGCTCGTTCTTGTTGAGCATCAGGTAGTCGGAGTTCTCGTCCACGTCGGCGCCCAGGGGGTTGACGCCGCCGTCCACATGGTTGGTGCTCTTGAGGTCATTGGCCTCGCCGCCCACGCGGCCCACGACGAAAATGGCCACCTCGCCGTTGCCGAAGGTGCTGGCCGTGTCGCTCTTCTGGATGGAGCTCCACTTGGCCTCGTTGATTTCGGAGCCGCTGGAGGTAAAGTCACGGCCCAGCTCTTCATCCACGTACCAGTCCAGCAGGGCCTCGTTGGTGACGGTCAGGCCGCTCTGGGTCAGGGCGTCCACATAGGAGGGGGCGTCGTCGGTGTTCACCGCGCCGGAGCCGGTGCCGCCGTACACAGGGGAGGTGGCGGTGGCGCCGAACAGGGAGACCTCGGGGTTCTGGAGGGGCAGGATGCCGTCGTTTTTCAGCAGCACCGCGCCCTCAGCCTCGGCCTCCTCCGCCTTGGCCAGGCCGGCGGCCTTCAGGTCGGCCACGGAGCTGAACGTGGACTCATAGTAGCGCACATATTCGCCGGAGTCGTCGCCGTCGGTCACCGTCATGGAGGTGGAGGTGCCCAGAAAGCTGTTAATCTGGCCGGAGAACTGGCCGGCGATGGTGTTGCCGAAGTAGACCACAATCAGCAGGCCAATCATAAGGTTGGCAAAAAATTTCTTGAGTGTTCTTTTCTTTGAGGATTTCATCGGAAGTTCTCCTCTCTGCGAGTTCTGTCCATCAGGCGGACCGGTACTTTTTCAGATAGAGCGCAATCTCGCTGATCACGAGGGTCGCCACAATCAGTGCGGCGCAGATCACCAGCTGTGTAAACGCGGGGAAGGGCTCGATTCCGTAGATGGTGTCCGAAACCGGCCAGATAGCGATCTTGATAAACAGCATCAGGGAGATTCCGCTGCCCAGGCAGAGAAGGGCCGGAGCAAAGCCGGCGACGCGCTCCCCCGCCAGCAGCAGCACGGCGGCGATGACGCCCACAGCCGCCAGGATCACACAGATGCGGATATCAAACACCTGCTCCTTGTACTCAATGCCGGGGAAGATGACCCCGTAGCAGATGGCAGCGGCCACGGCCAGCACGCAGGAAAAGATGCCGACATAAAAGCCGAATGCTTTTTTGCTTGTCTTCATGAAAAACGCTCCTTTCGGCGGCCGGACAGGAGCACACTCCTGTCCGGCCGGGAAATGACCATATGATACGCCGCGTTGGAACGGACTGTTAGGCAGCCTTATCGAAGATCAGGCAGTAAACCCACTCGCCCTCGGTGCCGGGACGCTCCAGGTGCTCCTCGCTGAAGCCCAGCAGGAGCTGGCCCTCGCCGTTGAGGCCGATGATGAGGGTCTTCTCGGTGGTGTCGATGTCGGCGGACACGCCAGCCACCTGGTCCAGGAACAGGCCGTAGTCGTCCACGTCCTTAAAGCGCATGGTGGCGGGGCCGGGCTGCTTGTAGAAGTCGCCGTCCGTCACCACTTCGCCCTGGGGGAAGTCAGACCAGGCAGTGGAGCCCTTGTACTCCTCCACATCGTCGGCGGCCAGAGTCTGGTTGATGGCGTCCAGGCCGAAGGTCAGGCGGCCGGTCAGGTTGTACACCTGGTTGTGGATATAGGCGGCCTCGTCCACCAGCTCAGAGGGGTCCAGCTCCAGGGAGACCTCGAAGGACATGGCGCCGGCAGTGGCGTCGGTGGTGGCGCCGTCGGCGTACACCTGAGACAGGGTCCAGGTGCCCTCCAGGGCGGTGACATCGCTGGTGTAGTCCAGGTCGGTGGGCTCCACAGGGGTGGGCACGTCTACGCTCTCAGAGGGCTCGGTGCTCTCGGAGGGCTCGGCGGCGGGAGTGGTGCTCTCGCTGGGCTGGACGTCGCTGCTGACGGGAGTGCTCGCGCTGGGCTGGGTGCTCTCGCTGGGGGAAGTGGTGTCGTTGGCGCAGCCGGCGAGCATCATCAGGCTCAGGCTCAGGGCCAGACCGCTGCTGAGAATCTTCTTCATGTTCATAATAATTCTCTCCTTTTTGCACTTATTTGCGATCGATTGACTTGAATAGCCACACGGGGACAGGCCTCTGAAGCCAGAAGCCTGCCCCATGTGTTCCGCCGGGACATCCGTCGGGGCGGGAAAGCTTATTAGTAGCTCAGACCGAAGCCGGACTGATAGAGGTTGCCGTCGGCGTCCTTATAGGCGTAGGAGCCGGAGGGAGAAGCGGCCAGCACGTCGGCGTCCATGTACTGGTCCTTCACATAGCCGGGCACGTCGTTGGGGGAGACGCAGACGTCCCACACCTCGCCGTTCAGGTCGGTCTCAACCAGGGCGATGACGGAGGCGTCGGCCACCATGGTCATGGGCAGCTTGCCGGAGGGGCTGGCAGCGCCGGACACGATCTGGGCGATGGCGTCGTCGGTGTTGTTGAAGGTGCCCAGCAGGGCGTCGCAGTAGGGCTCCATCTCGGTCAGGATCCAGGCGTTGGAGGCGTTGATCTCGCCGACGACCTTGCCGCCGTTGGCGTGGACAGCCTCGGCAATCTCCTGGAAGTCGTCCATGCCGGCCACGGTGGTGATCAGAGCGGTCTCGTCGGTGCGCTTGGCGTTGTCGTCATAGACGGGGGTCTCCACGTCCTCGGCCAGGTCCAGGATGGCCAGATTGCTGGAGCCGGTGCCCACGATGGTGGGGGTCACCCGCAGGTAGGCCACGTCGGCCTCGTTGTAGTCGTCCACCACGGTGTAGCCGGCGGCCTCCAGGGCGGAGACCATGCCGCTCACGTCGGCGTCGTCGTTCTGGTTGAAGCCCTGAACATAGACCTTCACGCTGGTGTCGCTCAGGGGCAGGGCGGAGTTGGAGTTCTTCATCAGGACGATGGAGTTCAGCTGCATCTCCTCAGCCAGAGCCTCCACGTCGGGGGTCACGCCGTCAACGGTGGCCACGCTCTCCTCCAGGTCGCGGTAGGGGTTGTCCAGGTTGCCGCTCTGCATCTGGGGCAGCAGGCGGTGATAGGCGGCGTTCTCCAGCTCCTCGCGGGTCACGTCGCCGGCGGCCAGAGCCTGATCCAGCAGGTCGGAGGGATCCTCGGCATCCTCGCCGCCCTCAGCGCCCGTGTTAATGTTGAAGCCGTCGAAGGAAATTACGCCGGCATCGCAGCCGGCCTTGATGAACTGGACCATACGCTCATAGGGAGTCAGGTCCTCCACGCCCTGCTGGGCAGCCATCTGGAGGGAGTCGGAGTTGATGAGGCCGTCGAAGCCCAGGATGTCGCGCAGCAGGGTCTGCAGGATGTCCTCGTTGAAGGCGTTGCCGCGGCCGCCGAAGCGGATGTCATAGGTCTCGCCGTTGTAAGTAATGGACTGGGGCGCGATGCGCTCGTCCACGATGGGCTGGGAGTAGCCGGGCATGACGCCGGCGGCGCCGGCCTCAAAGGCGGCGATGAAGGGCTTGAGCTGGTAGTCGGCCAGGGAGTTCTCGGTGGAGTAGATGCGGTAGCGGCCGGTCTGGCCGTGGCTCTCAAAGCCGTTGTAGGCCGCGCCGTCGCCGGGGAAGTGCTTGATGGTGACCAGCACGCTGCCTTCCACCATGCCCTGGTCGCCGTTCTGGTAGCCCTTGACCAGGTTGGCGGCGATCTCGGCGCTCATGTCCTCGCGCTCGCCGTAGGTGCTGTTGTTACGGGACCAGCGGGGGTCGGTGGCCAGGTCAACCTGGGGGCCGTACAGGCCGTCCACGCCCTTGGCCCACATGACCTGGCGGTCCAGCTGGGCGTCCTCCAGCACGGCGTCGGCATTGCCGGCGCCCAGGGAGGCGGCGGCGACGCCCTCAGAGTTGGGCAGGCCGTGAGCAATGGGGTTGGTGAAGCAGAAGAAGGGCACGGTCACCTCGCCGTTGGCGATGGCGTCGTACTCGCTGTACTGCTCCAGGCCGTTGTTGAACCACACGGCCACTTCGGTCTCGGGGTTGGCACGCAGCACGAAGGTGCGGGACTTGGAGGTGTTCAGCCACTCGATGTTGGTGGCACCCTCGTCGCCGCCGCCACCAAAGCCGCCGGTGGGGGAGTACATGAGAGTCCAGACGGGCTCGCCGTTCTCATCCACGACCTCCTCGGTCTTGGTGCTCTTGGGGCTGTAAGCCATAACGTTGGCAACCTGGTGGGTCAGCTGGGTGTCGGTGAGAGCCGCGGCCATGGCCTTGGCACGGGTCTCGTCGTCCAGACGCCAGTCCTCAAAGTCGTCCAGCTCCTGGTCGTTGTCCAGGTCGCGGAAGTACTTGCCGTCCTGGACGATAACGCCCAGCAGGGTCACGCCGATGGTGGGGCCGTCCTCGTTCTCATAGAACACGGGGTCAAGGAACTTAGCGGTCAGCTCATCCTCGCTGCTCACGGTGTAGGGAGCGGGGATGTAACCGTCCTCAACGCCAGCGCTCACCGAGGGGGTGGGAGTGGGAGTTTGGCTGGGGCTGGGCGTATTCTCAGCCGTGTTGGAGCAAGAGGTAGCAAGGGAGACGAGCATGGCAGCTGAGAGTACAAGGGGAACGATTCTCTTCTTTTTCATAATAACTCTCCTTCCTCATAATGTGGCTCATAGGGAGCCGTACATTATACATTATATTGGCAGTCTCTATTTTCCACAACAAACCATGCACAAACCGCAAATTTTTTGCACGAACTGCAACAAGGGGAGGGCGAATATTTTCCCAAACAAACCGTTTCTTTTTCATTAGCCGATAAAAACCGGCAGTTTTGAGCACAAAAAGCGGCCATATGGGCCGACGTGCCGCCGAAATGGGCGGGACGCCGGGGAAAAGGGATAAACCGATGCGTTTTCATGCGTATGTGCGTGGGCACGGAGAGGACTGCCGTGCAATTTGCGGGGCAATATGTCAAAAATGCGGCTATGGGGCCGGCGGGGTGTTGTCAATGAGCCATATCGTCAGATTGAACACGCCGTCCTCCGCCTTTACTTTCAGCTTTCCGCCGTACTTCTGGGCGATGGCCTGCATGCTCTTCATGCCGTAGCCGTGAAAGTCCTCCGCGTCGGGCTGGGTGGTGACCGGCAGATCCTCCTCAAAGTGCAGCTGGCCCTGATAGTAGTTGGTCACGCTGATGGACACCAGGTCGCCGCTGTGCCGGATGATCATGCTGATCTGGCGCTTTTTCTCCTCCAGCCTGCGGGAGGCCTCCACCGCGTTGCCCAGAGCGTTGCCCAGCAGGGAGTAGATATCCGCCTCGGTGAGGAATTTCAGGCAGCTGCCGTCCCCCAGAAAGCTGAGCTGAATGTGGTCCTTTTCGCACAGAAGGGCCCGGTCGGCCAGCAGCACGTCCAGGGTCTGGCTGCCGGTGCGGTAGGTCTGGTCGTAGATGCGGATCAGGGACTTGAGCTCCTGCTCCTCTTCGTCGGTGATGGGCAGGTGGTAGTCCTCCAGCTTGTGGCGGATGTCGTGGCACTTCATGTTGATGAGCTCAATGGTGTCCTTCCGTTCGGCCAGCTGCTTGCTGTCCTTTTTCCACAGCATGCGCACCATTTCCATCTCTTTGGTCAGCTTGGCACGCCGGTTGAGCTCAAACTGCATAAGCATGCACAGCAGGCAGCAGATAATGGCGTACAGGCTCTCTGCAATGACGGCGTAGATATCCCGGGTGGCGCTGCTCTTGGCAAAACGGGTGATACCCACGCAGACCAGCACCATAACGGCGCTGAGCACCCCCATCCGCCAGCGGAACTCGCCCTTCTCATAGGCAAAGTCAAAGTCGCCGATCTTCCGGCCCAGGGCCAGATAGATCACCGCGCAGAAGGGCAGATAGGAGAGCAGCGCGCCCAGGAAATATGCAAAGGAGTCGGTGGACACATAGCGGGACGGGTCGAATTCCAGGCTGACAAGCTGCAAAAGCTGGTAAATCATGTGCTGGGTGGCCCGGCCGGCGCTGGCGCAGCACAGAGCCTGGGCCCAGCTGGTCTGAAAGCAGAAATGGAAGATAACCAGGAGCATACAGAATTCAATAAGGTAGTAGACGAACACCAGCACGTTGGAGGCGTACAGCAGATGGCCGATGAGGAACACGCCCCCGGCCCCCAGGACCAGGGCCCCGAGAAAACGGGCTGCAAAATGCTGCCTCCGGGAGAAATTGAGAAAAAAGAGGGAGAAGCACATGAGGTTTTCAAGATATACCAGGAAAAATTCGTCCATGCCTTACGCTCCACCTACCATGTATTCCGCATAGGCCTGCAGGAACTTCTGCTTGTATGACCGACCGATATGCAGCTTTTCACCCTCCACCAGCACGTCGTCCCCCATCACGCTGCGCACGTACTGCATGTTGACCACGTGCCACCGGCTGATGGCGCAGTAGCTCTCGGGCAGCTGCTGGTCAATGGACTTCAGGGTGCCCAGGGAGCGGTACACCCCATCCAGGGTGTGCCAGTTGAGATAGTGCCCGTCCACTTCCACGTAGCAGATCTTCCGCAGCTGGAGCCCCAGGGTCTCCCCTTCGGTGCGGATGACAATCCGCTCCCCCGCCGTGCTGCCCACATGGGCGATGATCCGCTTGAGCTTCAGCTCCAGGGCGTAGTCGTTGATGGGCTTGAGAATGTAGTCAAAGGCCTCCACCGCGTAGCCCTCTACGGCGTACTGCGCCATGTTGGTCACAAACACGATAGTTACCCCGTGGTCTGTCCGCCGGATAGCCCTGGCCGCCTCCATGCCCGACATATGGGGCATTTCAATGTCCATGAAAATCAAATCGTAGTTTGACTTGTAGGCGTTGATTAGCTTGAGCGCATCGGGAAGACGGGTGATCCGAAACTCCAGCTGATTCTTTGATGCATACCGTGTCAAGGAGTGAATGATGGTCTGTGCGTCCCGATCATTGTCCTCAACCACTGCAATGTCGAACATTGTTCTCACCTGCCCTGTGCCAGTCCTTTTTCGCAAGATGGATGCCGCGCGCAGTTCAGTCCCCCGCAGATGACTTGACCACCCCGCTTTTCCGGATACTTATGCCGCATTTTTGATTATAATATCACATACTGCCCCGGCGGGCAATGGATTTTCCGCGCATCCCCGGACAAGACCTTGGCGCGGTCCGGCCCCGTCTATTCAGATAGAGGGAAAAATGGAATAAAAATATGACAAAATAGTGCCATAAGGCGGCAAAATTCACCCTTTACCGGGGGATTATCTGGCCGGCCGGGCAGGAGAAGAATGAAAATCCCAAACTTTTTCGCAGAAATCATAAAAGCGTTTTCATATTTTTGGATGTTTTGTATAAAGCCGCTGGGGCTCTAGGGTTTGCGGGCATAAAACGGCAGCCCGCCCGGCGGGCGGTTTCTTCTGCGGCAGCCGAAGGATTCCCCGGAGCTTGAAGAGGAGGCCCGGGTGCTTCCTGCTGGGGAATAAGGCCCCTGCCAAGGCCTGAGAAAGCAGAAAAACCGCTGTAAAAGGGGCCGGTATTATCCGTACCGCTTGAACTGGAAGCGGAAGGGCTGACAGCCCGGCGCGCCGATGATGGCCTGGCCCACAGGCAGGTTGGTGATGTCCTCGTCCTCCACCACAAAGCCCTCCCGGATCTGTTCGGACACGCCCCGGTTCTGTACGGCGGACAGGTAGGTCTGGAGCTTGATGTTCCGGCCGAACAGGCCCTTGATGTACTCCCGGGAGCCGGCGTCGTTGACCCGGAAGGCCAGGGTTGTGCCAAAGCCGGAGAGGATGCTGCGTGCCAGATTCTGGCCGTAGGCGGCGGCGATCTGGTCGATGTTCTGGATGCCCACAAAGAATTTGGCGCCCAGGCTGCGGCCGAAGTTGACGCCGTCGTCAATGTGCTCCAGGTGGGGCAGAAGGCGGAACTCGTCGATAAAGAAGTAGACGCTGCCCTCGTTGGAGGTGCGGCACAGTGCTTCCTTTACCGCCAGGTCGATGAGCAGCCGGTACACCGGCGTCAGCATGGCGCCGATGCCCAGGTCGTACTCCACAAAGATGACCCGGCCGCCCTTCTGCCGCACCAGCTGCCGCATGGAAAGACTGCCCTTTTTGCGGAAATTGCCCACAAAAATCTCCCGCACCATCTGCTGCAGCTCAGCCACCACGCCCAGGGTCTGACCCGACTTCTCGTCCTCAATATAGGAGGTCATGGCCTTCAGGTCCTTGTGGGACTGGAGAATATTCTTCATGGAGGACACGGAGAAGGTGTCGAACAGGGAGCGGAGTGCCTGGTTGTTGCGGAAATCCTGGAACTGGCCCGACCGGACCATGTGGAGCAGCAGGGCGGAGAACAGGTCCTTGGCTGCGTTGGGGAAAAAAGGCTGGGTGGTGTGGGCCAGCTTCTCCGAGAAGAAGCTCTTGGCAATTTCCAAAATGTTTTCCTCCACCCGGTCGTCGATGTTCACTTCGCCGAACAGGTTCCAGTAGTCGGGACCGCTGCCGCCGGTGGCCCGGTCGTCGTTGCTGATGACCACGTCCCCGGGCTGGTAGAACTCCCGGTAGAAGTCGCCCTTGGTGTCGAAGATGATGACCACGTCCCGGTCGGTCAGGCTGCTGCG
>NZ_CALXGI010000080.1 GCF_944387805.1 uncultured Pseudoflavonifractor sp.
CGGAGCTGCCGCCGGAGACAGTACCGGAGACGGTGCAGACAATGCCGGTCTCCACGTTCTCCACGTCCATGGTGTAGGTGGAGCCGTCGGAAGTGGCGGCGGTGAAGGAGCGGGTGTCTCCGGTGAGGGCGATGGAGCCGTCGCTGTTGAGTGCCCAGGTGCCGGAGTCGGTCTGAATGCCGGAGTTCTCGGCGTTGTAGTCGAAGGAGACGGTGAAGGTATTGTCGCTCATGAGGACCACGTTGCAGACCAGCCAGCCGTCGCCGGTGCCGGTGAGGGTGAGGTAGGAGCCGTCGCTGGGCGCGGAGCTGCCGCCGGAGACAGTACCGGAGACGGTGCAGACAATGCCGGTCTCCACGTTCTCCACGTCCATGGTGTAGGTGGAGCCGTCGGAAGTGGCGGCGGTGAAGGAGCGGGTGTCTCCGGTGAGGGCGATGGAGCCGTCGCTGTTGAGTGCCCAGGTGCCGGAGTCGGTCTGAATGCCGGAGTTCTCGGCGTTGTAGTCGAAGGAGACGGTGAAGGTATTGTCGCTCATGAGGACCACGTTGCAGACCAGCCAGCCGTCGCCGGTGCCGGTGAGGGTGAGGTAGGAGCCGTCGCTGGGCTGAGCGGACTCAGTGGGCTGGACGGACTCGGAGGCAGTGGGGGCAGGGGACTGCTGGCTGCCGTCGGCCGCAGCCACGCCGCCGGTGCGGAAGAAGGCGGCCCAGAAGATGAGGGCCAGCACGAGGGCGATGACCACCACAATGCCGATTCTGGCGGGAACCTTCACGCTGTCCTTCCACTTGCTGCGGTTGAGGAACACAAAGAGGGCGGCGGAGAGGACGGCGGTGTCCAGCACCACCAGGAGCACCAGCCAGTAGGGAGAGGTGTCGGCGGCGGCGGACACTGCGGCGCTGTTGGCCTGGGTGTAGAGAATATTGTGGCAGGCGGTGCGCATGGCCTGCTGGGCGGTGTTGCTGGAGCTGTCCAGGGTGACGCCCATGAGGCAGAGCATCATGTCGCCACCGGCCCGAATGGCCAGATTTACGTCCATCCAGGAGGTGTTGCCCATGGCAGAGTCGGTGACCACCATACCCTGGAAGCCCCACTCATCCCGGAGCACGCCGGTGAGCAGAGCAGGGTTAGCGCCGGCCCAGACAGTGCCCAGGTAGTTGTAGCTGCTCATAATGGCGGTGGTGCCGCCCTCTTTGACGGCGATCTCAAAGGCCCGGAGGTAGATCTCCCGCATGGCCTGCTCGTTGGTCCACACGGAGATGGAGAGCCGGTTGCTCTCCTGGTCGTTGACGGCGAAGTGCTTGACGTAGCAGTACACACCCTGACTGGCAGCGCCCCGGATGGTGGCGGCGGCCAGCTTGCCGGAGAGAAGGCTGTCCTCGGAATAGTACTCAAAGTTACGGCCGGAGAGGGGAGTGCGGTGGATGTTGGCGCCGGGGGCGTAGAGGCCCACCACGTGGTTGGCTACGGCCTCCGCGCCGAAGGTGCGGCCGAATTCCTCCACCAGAGTCTGGTTCCAGGTGGAACCGATGACCACCTGGCTGGGGTAGGACACGCCGCGCAGGCTGCTCACCAGGCTGTTGATGCCGGCAGGGCCGTCCAGGTCATTGGTGGCGGGTTTGCCCACGCTGGTGATCTCAGGGGTGGACCAGCCGCCGTTGGAGATCATATTGGTCATGTCCTCCACACTCAGCTGCTCCAGAAGCTGCTCCCACATGGGGTCGTCGTAATCCTTGCCGGACAGGTCCTCCAGGGTGAGGCCGTGGTTGGCGAAGGTGATGGGCTGGTCGTCCGGGTTGTTCTCATACACCGGCGCACTGGTGAAGGCGGCCACCACGGCGTCGGAGGCGGTCTTACCGTCGGTGCGGGCGGTGGGCAGGGTGCCCTCCCAGTCGGCGCGGGAGACGTACTGGGTGATCTGGCCGTCGGTCACATCGTCAAAGCGGTTGACAGCGGCGGTCACGTCGGTGGAGCGGGGGTTGCTCTCGTCATAGACGGTGGTGGAGGAGACGGTGTACTCCCGCTGGTCGATGACGTCGTGGGCGTTGTTCATCAGCTTAATCTGATAGGTGCCGGACTCCAGCACATAGCAGCCGTTGGTCCGGTAGTCGTAGGAGGCCATGTCCTCGGCGGCGAAGGTGATGGTGACGGACTGGCTGTCGCCGGGCTGGAGCAGCTCGGTCTTGCCGAAGCCGGCCAGCACCACGTGGGCCTTCTCAATGCCGCCCACGGTGTAGGGGGCGGTGTAGTAGACCTGGACCACGTCCTTGCCGGGCACGCTGCCGGTGTTGGTCACCTTCACGGTCATGGAGATGGTGCCGCCGGCGTCGGAGTAGTCCTCAATCTCCTGGGTAAAGGTGGTGTAGCTTAGGCCGTAGCCGAAGGGGTACTGGACGGCGGCCTGGTAGGCCTCCTCGTCGCATACTCCGGTCTCGTTGTCGATCCAGCGGGTCTCATAGAAGCGGTAGCCCACATAGATGCCCTCGGCGTACTCTACGTAGTTGCGCTCCAGGTTGCTGTATGTAAAGTCGCCCGCGTTCCAGTAGGCGGGGGAGGAGGAGATGTCGTAGGCATAGGTGTCGGTGAGGCGGCCGGAGGGGTTCACCACGCCGGACAGGGCCTCACCCACGGCGTTCATGCCGGTGCTGCCGGGGCCGCCGATCCACAGGGCGGCGTCGATGCCCTCGTCCTCCAGGAAGCCCAGCTCCATGGCGTGGGAGGAGTTGATGAGCACCACCACGGTCCCATAGCCCTGGGACTTGACCAGCTCCAGCAGGTCCTCCTCGTCCTGGGTGAGGGAGAGGTAGCTGCGGCCGTCGTCGGTGCCGCTGTATCCGGCCTCATACATGTCGGCGGGCAGGTCGCCGCCCTCGCCGCCGATGCGGGAGAGCATGACCACGGCCACGTCGGAGAAGTCCCGGGCCTGCTGAAGCACTTCGTCGGTGTACTGGGAGACAGGGACTTCTACCGGCGTAAAGTTGGAGCCGGTATACCCGCTCTGATCCGGGCGGCTGACGCCAGAGTTGCGGTAGAAGTCGGCCAGCTCCTCATTGACGGTGAAGCCGGCGTTGGTCAGGCCCTGGATCAGGTCCACGTTGGAGGACGTGTCGCTGGAGCCGCTGCCGGTGCCGCCGTAGAGGGGGGAGATGGTGGCGTAGCCGAACAAGTTGACCTTGGCGCCCTGCTCCAGGGGGAGCGCGCCGTCCTTGTTCTCCAGCAGCACCAGGCCCTCGGCCTCCAGCTCCTGGGCCATCAGCAGGCTGGCCTCCTTGGCCTCGGCGGGGGTGAGCTGCTCAGCGGTGACGTTGCCGCCGGTGAGGCGGCTGTTCAGGTTGGCCGCCATAAAGGCGTTGATGGCGGGGTACAGCTGGATGCACACCATGTTGACGATCAGCGCGATGACCACCAGCACGCTGACCAGGATAACGGGAAGCTTTCCCGCCGGGCGGGGAGACGCCGTGTTCTTTTCTTTCATATCCATGCTCCTTCTCCTTTTATTTTGCCCGGGCACAAGACAAAAAATAAAAAAGACAGTTGCTTTTTTTATGCCCATGCTGTATTGTATTCAACATAGTGTTGTATTTCAATCATTAGATTTTTTAAAAACGTTGTGTTTAAGACACAAATAGAAAAAATGTTGGAATTAAAGCATAAATGATGAAAAAAGATGGGAAACAGGAGGGCGTGGCATGGAGAAAGCGGCGCGAAAGGAGAATCAGCGGACGCGGCTGACCAAACGTCTGCTGCGGGAGAGCCTGCTGGAGCTGTTGGCGGAGAAGCCGGTGGAGCGGATTACCGTAAAGGAACTGTGTGAGGTGGCGGAGCTCAACCGTTCCACCTTTTATGCCTACTATCAGGACGTACCGGATCTCTACTATGAAATGGGCAACGAGCTGGTGGACGCCCTGGTGGACTATGTGCGGACGGGCGGGGTGGAGACCGAGCCCATGCTGGCCTATATCAGGGAGCGGCGGGAGATGTTCGCCCTGTTGATTTACAATGGCCATTTTATGGACGTGAACTCCCCCCTCCAGCGGCGGATACTGGAGGAAACCGTCCGGTACACCTGGCCCGCGGGAGCGGAGATGGCTGTGGCGGGGGCGGAGTGGAAGTATATCCTCCAGTACATGTTTATGGGGGGCAGCGGCCTGATCCACCAGTGGGTGCGGGAGGGCTGCGATATGGAGCCCGCGGAGCTGGCGGCGCTGCTGGGCGGCCTGACGGAGACGGTGCTGCGGGCGGCGCCCGGTCTGGCCCGGCAGGCAGCGAAAAAAGCATGACAAGTCCGCCGGGATATGCTATACTGAAGAAAACATTTCCCGGAAGGAGGTTGTTCCATGAGCGACTGTCTGTTCTGTAAGATTGCGGCGGGTGAGATTCCGTCCAACAAGGTCTATGAGGACGACCAGGTCTATGCCTTCTACGACATTGACCCCCAGGCGCCCACCCATTTTCTCGTGATTCCCAAGGCCCACATCGGCTCCTGCGGCGAGATCAACGCGGAGAATTCCGGTGTGGTGGCCCACGCCTTTGAGGTCATCTCCAAGGTAACCAGTGACTTGGGCATTACTGATTTTCGTGTGGTGTCCAACTGCGGCGAGCAGGCCGGCCAGAGCGTGCATCACTTGCATTTCCATGTTCTGGCCGGAAGGGATATGACCTGGCCTCCGGGCTAAGGGCCTGCGAGCCGCGCCAAGCGTTTTGGCCCGCAGGGCCAAAACCTTGATGCCGGGCGGATTCACTCCGCCCGAGCAGATAAAATAGAGGGGGTACCCCGGGCGGTTTCCGCCTGGGGCTGAGCAGGCGGGCCAGAGCGTGCATTACTTGCATTTCCATGTTCTGGAAGGAATGGATATGACCTGGCCTCCCGGCTAATCCCAGCGTTTTGACGTGACTGCCACCCCGGCGGCCCAGCCGCCGGGGCCTACGCTAAAAACTTGCCGCAGGCAAGTTTTCTTAACGCTGCGGTGACCTGGCCTCCGGGTTGATTCTATCAAAACTGGATGGAGAGCCGCCAAGGTTCTTGGCGGCTCTCTTTCTTTACAGATTGCAATTGCTTCAACAAGTTCATTATTTACAGAAAATGTAATAAAAAGAGCGTATAGTCTCTTATTCACTCGATAAAACTACCGTTTGGTAGTTTTATCTGGGTGATATTATGTATTTTCGGCGCTTAGAAGACATCCGGTCTGATAAAGACCTGACACAAAAAGAAGTTGCGGCATTCTTGCGTATGAGGCCGGAAGTTTACCGCCGCTACGAGAAGGGAATCCGGGAGATTCCTGTCTGGGCGTTAATCAAGCTGGCAGATTATTACGAAACCTCAACGGACTACATTCTCGGCCGTACTGATAATCCGTCGAAGCCAAATGCGTAAGCTGGCTTCCTTTGCGCTGCCCTTTGGGGCGGGCGTATTTTTGGCGGTCTATCTGCTTCCCCGGCCGGTCCGGCTGGCCGGGGCGGTTGTGTGCGCCCTGATTTGGGCGATATGCCTGCTCCGCTGGCGCAGGCAGGGGGAGGATAAGCGGCTCCGGCTGGTGCTGTGCGCCGCCGGACTGGCTCTGGGCCTGCTGTGGAGCTGGGGCTATGACATGTGTACCGTGTACCGGGCGGAACAGCTGGCCGGCACAGAAGGGACCGTTACCGCTCAGGCGACGGACTGGCCCGAGGTGGGGGAGTCCAGCATCTCGGTGGAGGCGCGGCTGCTGAATCCGGACGGACCGGATTTCAAGGTCATCCTCTATTTCTACCCCGATGATGGAGAGGTGCCTGATATAAAACCCGGTGATACCCTGACCTGCACCGCCCGGCTCAAGCTGGCGGACACCATCGCCGGGGAGAAGAGCGGCTACTACTACGCCAAGGGCGTTTTTCTCACTGCCAGCGCCCAGGGTGTCCCGGCGGTCACGCCGGCGGAGGCCGTGCCCTTAAAGTACTGGCCTGCCCTGTGGCGCAGAGCTATGGGGGAGCACATTGCCGAACTGTTTCCCGACGAGACCGCCGGGCTTGCTCTGGCCCTGACCACCGGGGACAGGTCCGGCCTGACCGGCGGGTTTTACACCGCCCTCAAGCGCTGCGGCCTGGCCCACGTGGTGGCCGTGTCCGGCATGCACACCAGCATAGCGGTGCTGCTGCCCGCCATGCTGGTGCGCAGGCGGCGGAGAAGGCTGATGGCGGCGGTCTCTATCCCTCTGGTGCTGGCCTTTATGGCGCTGACCGGTTTTGTGCCCTCGGTGGTGCGGGCCGGTGTGATGCAGATCCTCCTGCTGCTGGGTCCCGCGCTGAGCCGGGAGGGGGACACGGTGACCGCCCTGTCCTTCTCCCTCCTGCTGCTCCTGCTCCAGAACCCCAACGCCGCCATGGATGTGGGCCTTCAGCTCTCTTACCTGTCGGTGGTGGGTATCCTCACCATCTCAGGGCGGCTTAACGAGAAGTTTTTCCACCGTTTCCCTCTGAAAAAGGGGAAAACTTTGCCTCGGAAGCTGTACAACAGCGCGGTCCGCTTCCTGACGGGCTGCGTCACCATGAGCCTGGGAGCCACCGCCTTCACCACACCCCTCACCGTCTGGTATTTTGGCACCGTCTCCCTGGTCTCGCCACTGGCCAACCTGCTTACCCTGTGGGCGGTCACCCTGCTTTTCCTCCTGTGCCTGCCCGCCGCCGCTCTGGGCGGGGTACTGCCCGTGGTAGGCGGGGTGCTGGCCGCTCTTGCGGAGCCGGTGAGCTGGATGTTCCACCGCATTGTGTACGGACTGAGCAGCTTGCCTTTTGCGTCGGTCAGCCTGGAGGCGGGCCGGTATCTCCTGTTCTGGATCCTCTTTGTCTATGCCGTCATTGGAGTCTGCGTCCTGTTCCGCAAAGAGAAGCTCCGGCCCCTTGTCCCGGTGTGCTGCTGCACCGTGACTCTGGCGGCGGCGCTGATGTTCAATATGCTGTCCCTGCGGGGCGGAGGGCTGACCGTCACTGTGCTTGATGTGGGACAGGGACAGAGCGTCCTGCTGGCCGCCCGGGGCCGCACGGCCCTGGTGGACTGCGGCGGCACCGGCGGAGAGGACCCGGGGGACATTGCCGCCGACTATGTGCAGGCCATGGGCCGGAGCACTCTGGATTTGCTGGTGCTGACCCACTACCACGATGACCACGCCTGCGGCGTGCCCGAGCTGATGGAGCGGCTGGATGTGGCGGCTTTGGCGGTGCCGGATGTGGAACCGGAAAATCCCCTCCGGGCGGAGATCCTGGCCCTGGCGGAGGAAAAGGGGACAGAGATCGTCTTTATCGAGGAGGATACTGCGGTGGAGCTGGGCGGCGCGTCCCTCACCCTCTATGCTCCGCTGGGCACCGGCGGCGGCAACGAGGAAGGGCTCTCCGTCCTGGCCACTCTGGGGGACTTTGACGCCCTTATCACCGGTGACATGAACGCCGCCGTAGAGCAGCGGCTTATCAAATACGGAAACCTGCCCGATATTGAGCTGCTGGTGGCGGGCCATCACGGCTCCAAGTACTCCACCTCAGCGGAATTGCTGGAGACGGTCATGCCGGAGTACGCCGTTATCTCTGTGGGGTACAATTCTTACGGCCACCCCGCGCCCGAGACCCTGGACCGGCTGGAACAGGCGGGCTGCGCCGTCTGGCGTACCGACCTCCAGGGTACCGTTACCGTCCGGGCAGCGGACTGAATCCACCCACAAGGGGGAATAGCCCATGGCAAAAAAGGAAAAGGCGGACAGCGCCGCCTATCAGAAGTTGAAAAAGGATATTGCTGACGGCAATATTGGCCGTTTGTACGTGTTTCACGGGGAGGAGGCCTACCTGCGGGACTTCTACCTGGGGCAGATGAAGAAGAAGCTCCTGCCGGCCGGCATGGAGGAGTTCAACCTCCACACCATGTCGGGCAAGGAATTTGACCTCAAGCGCCTGGCCCAGATGGTGGACTGCCTGCCCATGATGAGCGCGCGCACTCTGATCGTGGTCAGCGATTACGACCTCTATAAAGGAGATAAAGAGGGGCTCACCGCCCTCTTTGCCGACCTGCCCGACTATGTGTGCCTGGTCTTTGTCTACGACCTTATCGAGTACAAGGCGGACGCCCGCACCAAGCTGGCCGCATCCCTGAAGGAGCACGGCAGCGTGGTCAATTTTGCCCGGCAGGAGCAGGGAGACCTGGTGGACTGGGTGCGCCGCCGCTTTAAAGCCACAGACCACGACATTGGCTCAGAGGAGGCCAAATACCTCATCTTCCTCTGCGGGGATCTGATGAACGGCCTTATCTCGGAGATTGGTAAAATCGGCTCCTATGCAAAAAACTACCGTATTACCCGGCAGGACATTGACGCCGTGGCCACCCCGCAGCTGGACGCGGTGGTGTTCCAGATGACCGACGCCATCGCCGCCGGAAACTTCGAGCGGGCTGCCGCCGTCCTGGGAGACCTGTACCACATGCAGGAGGCCCCCATCAAGATTCTGGCTGTCCTGGGGAAACAGCTCCGGCAGCTCTACTCCGCCCGGCTGGCCATTGAGAACCGGAGGGGCACGGCCTATCTGATGGAGCTGTGGGGTATGCGATCGGCCTATCCGGCGGAGAAGCTGATGCAGTCGGCCCGCCGGTTCTCTCTGCCCTGGTGCCGCCGGGCGGTGATCCGCTGTGGGGAGATGGACCTGGCCATGAAGTCCACTGGCGCAGACGGAGAAGAGCTGCTCACCCAGTTCCTGCTGGAGCTGGCGGGGGCGTCCTCCCGGAAGCGATGAACGGAGGAACGAGCTGTGCTGAAAATCAAAGAGGCCATCGTGGTGGAGGGGCGTTACGACAAGAACACACTCTCCCAGCTGGTGGATACCGTTATTATTGAGACGAAGGGATTTGGCATCTTCAAGGACAGTGAGCGGCTCGCGCTGCTCCGCCGTCTGGCCGGTGAGCGGGGGCTGGTGGTGCTCACTGACTCGGACGGAGCGGGCTTTGTCATCCGCAATTTTCTCAAAGGCGCCATTCCGCCCCGGCAGGTGAAGCATGCCTACATCCCTGACCTCTTCGGCAAGGAGCGGCGCAAGCGCCAGCCGGGGAAGGAGGGCAAGCTGGGGGTGGAGGGGATGCGCCCCCAGGTGCTGGAGGAGGCGCTCTGCCGTGCGGGAGTCACCTTTCTGGACCGGGCGGCAGGAGAGCAGACGCCGCACCGCGCGCTCACCAAGGCGGACCTGTTTGCCGCCGGACTGTCCGGCAGGCCGGACTCCGCCCAGCGACGCCAGGCGCTGCTCCGCCGTCTGGACCTGCCTGAGCATATGACGGCCAATGCCATGCTGGAGGCGCTGAATGTATTCTGTACTTATGAGGACGTTCAGAGGGCTCTGGCTGACATGGAGATAGAAAAAAAGACATAAAAAGGCCGTGCAGGCCCGGCGGAACATGCCGCCGGGCCTGCACGGCCTTCGGTTCAAAAAGTTTTTTCGAAAAAGCGAAAAAACCCCTTTACAAACTCCGACCAGTATGCTATGATTACTACGCAAACGAGAACTACTACTGATAAGGAGGCGAGTATGGAACGCACCATCCGGTACAGCAAAAAGCGTGAGGCCATTCTGGAAGCCATCTGCTCCACTGATATCCATCCTTCGGCTGACTGGATTTATCAGCGGCTCAAGCCCGCCCATCCGGACCTGTCGCTGGGCACGGTTTACCGAAACCTGAACTTTTTTCAGGAACAGGGGATTGTACAGTGTGTGGCAGTTGTCAACGGACAGGAGCGCTATGATGCAAACGTCCACCCGCATAATCACTTTATCTGTGACTGCTGCGGCGCTGTGATTGATCTGCATCAGATTCCGGTGGATGCCGGGCTGGATCGGCAGGTCAGCGAGACGTACGGACTCCAGGTTCACCATCACGACCTTGTTTTCCACGGCACCTGCGCAGCATGCAGGGATAAAAGCCAGATCAGTTAACAAAACAAAAAACAAAAATAAAATCAGGAGGAAATCAACATGAAAAAGTTTGTCTGCACCGTCTGTGGTTATGTCTATGAGGGCGAGACCGCTCCCGAGTTCTGCCCCATCTGCAAGGCTCCTGCTGACAAGTTCAAGGAGCAGACCGGCGAGAAGTCCTGGGCCGCTGAGCACGTGGTCGGCGTAGCCAAGGGCGTGGACGAGCAGATCCTGCAGGGCCTGCGTGAGAATTTCCAGGGCGAGTGCTCTGAGGTTGGCATGTACCTGGCCATGGCCCGTGTGGCTCACCGCGAGGGTTACCCCGAGATCGGCCTGTACTGGGAGAAGGCCGCCTATGAGGAGGCCGAGCACGCCGCCAAGTTCGCCGAGCTGCTGGGCGAGGTTCTGACCGACTCCACCAAGAAGAACCTGGAGATGCGCGTGGACGCTGAGAACGGCGCCACTGCCGGCAAGTTCGAGCTGGCCAAGAAGGCCAAGGAGCTGGGCCTGGACGCCATCCACGACACCGTCCATGAGATGGCCCGCGACGAGGCCCGCCACGGCAAGGCTTTTGAGGGCCTGCTGAAGCGCTACTTCGGCTAATCAAAACCTTTGTAAATAAGGGTTTCCGGGAGGGAGAGGCATTGTCCTCTCCCTCTCTTTTTGTCCCGCATGGTGTCCCCGGGGTGTCCCGCCGCTGTCTGCCTGTGTTCTGAATCAAGAAAAAGTGTCCCGTGTAAAAGGTGTCCCTAAATCAACAAGTTGCACAAAGGATTGTGCGTTTCTGCTGGGCCGTCAGAGGCCCATTTCTTTGACCCTTCTGTAAAAGGTGTTCGGCTTCAAGCCGACCTCTTGCATGGCGGCGGTGGCCGTTATCTCCCCGGCCCTCCACCGTTTGCAGGCGTCTTTGAATTGCGCCTCGTCCACCTCCAAGGGCTTGCGGCCCTTGTACTTGCCCGCGTCCTTGGCGATTGCGATTCCTTCCCGTTGCCGCTCCAAGATGTTCTCCCGTTCCAGTTCCGCCAGAGCGCCGAACACTGTCAACATGAAACGGCCTTGTGGGGTGGTGGTGTCGATGTTCTCTTTCAGACTGACAAACTCCACCTGTTTCTCTGTCAGTTCTGACACGATGGAGAGCAAGTCGCGGGTGTTGCGGGCGATACGGGAAATACTCTCCACAATAACCATGTCCCCGGCCCGGACAAAGCTCATCATTTCCTTGAACGCCTTGCGGTCTGTGTTCTTGCCGCTCGCCTTGTCAATGAACAGTTTTTCGGCCTTCTGTTCCTCCATCATTTTGAGTTGCCGCGCCTCGTTCTGCTCGATGGTGGAGCAACGCACATACCCAACCCGCATT
>NZ_CALXGI010000081.1 GCF_944387805.1 uncultured Pseudoflavonifractor sp.
GGAGGACGACGTTATGTCGGAACTGGCGGTACTCCGTCCACTAGATTTCTATCCACGTCCTCCGCGAGGAGGACGACCGGTTGGGAGGTGTACAATGAGTAAGCACATTGTATTTCTATCCACGTCCTCCGCGAGGAGGACGACTGACAATACCAGCCAACTAAAAAAGGCCTCTGAAATTTCTATCCACGTCCTCCGCGAGGAGGACGACCCAATTCGCAGAATGATTCGGCACAGTTCAATTAATTTCTATCCACGTCCTCCGCGAGGAGGACGACGTTGGTCAATATCCTCTTGGGGGTGACAGACGATATTTCTATCCACGTCCTCCGCGAGGAGGACGACTTTGCGATGCAGCTCGCCAACTATCGAGAGCTGAATTTCTATCCACGTCCTCCGCGAGGAGGACGACCCGCGGAGCATATGGGTGCGCACACCAGACAAAGAAATTTCTATCCACGTCCTCCGCGAGGAGGACGACGCAAAGCACTATGCAAAGCTGGCGCTCCAGTATATTTCTATCCACGTCCTCCGCGAGGAGGACGACCGGCCCTCTATCAGCTACATGGGCCAGGACCAGCATTTCTATCCACGTCCTCCGCGAGGAGGACGACCGCCGGGTGGCGCTGCTCCTGCTGGATGGGAAGACATTTCTATCCACGTCCTCCGCGAGGAGGACGACGGAAGAAGCGATTGAATTTATCGATCGGCTCAAAAATTTCTATCCACGTCCTCCGCGAGGAGGACGACGGCTTGATCCTGCCGTGAGAAATACGTTGGGCATTATTTCTATCCACGTCCTCCGCGAGGAGGACGACGCCATTTGGCTATATCGCCGTCACCCACTTTGAGGAATTTCTATCCACGTCCTCCGCGAGGAGGACGACAGCAAATGTGATGATAAAATGATATTATTTTCATCGCCATTTGACAAATAAAATATAGCACACAAAAAATAAGACGCATTTTGTGCAGTGTGCAGGCAAAATCAAGACTTGGAAGCCCAAACTCCTGAGATTTACTGGTGCGAGGAAGCCGGTGGTTTTATGTGCGCTGGGGATCCGCACCAGATGGGGATGCAATGGTATCGTCTCAATAGGGCACTACACAAGCAGAATTCCATCCTGTGGAAATTGAGGCGAGAGACCGATATGTTCTACCTTTGTTTTGTAGCTGTTGCCAAGCTGATAGAACCGCAGGCTGTCTGCAGACGGGTCAATCAAAGCGGCAAGCTCGGCCCGGAATATCGCGTACTGAGCGGCATCCAGCATGCACTCAAACACAGAATTTTGTACCCGCTGACCGTGATTGACGCAGGCTTTGGCAACCTTGCGCAGCCTCCGCCGGCCTGCGGCAGTTTCGGTATTGACATCATAGGTCACCAGAACAAGCACAGACCTCCGCTCCTTTCATTTCCAGAAAAAAGGCGGATAGCGGTCCAAATCACCCCGCAAAGTGCGCGCCAGAAGCAGCGCCTGAACATAGGGCACAAGCCCCCAGGGGATCTTTTCACCCAGAAACGGGTGCTGGATAACCTGCTGTTTGCGCAGCTGCCATGCCTGAAGGAAGGCACGGCGGCCTTCGTCGGTCAGAAGGACCGCGCCGCTCTCTTGCTGTACACAGTGCCTGGGCAGGATTGTCTTATGGTTGATACAGGTCAGGACGAAGCGATCGGCGTAAACGGCGCGCAGCTCCTCCATCAGATCCAGGGCCAGACTGGTGCGGCCTGGCCGGGGACGGTGCAGGAAACCTACATAAGGGTCGAGCCCCACACCCGTCAGCGCCGCGGCACAGTCGCGTGCCAACAGCGCATAGGCAAAGGAGAGCAGGGCGTTGACCGGATCCAGGGGAGGGCGGCGGGTGCGCCTGGTAAATGCAAACGCCTCATGCTGCTGTAAGATCAGATGGTCGAATCCGCCGAAATAGAGCTGCGCCGCCTCGCCCTCGATGCCCCTCAGCTCTTCCAGGGTTATGGCCTCTTCAATGCGGGAGAGGGCCGCGGCCAGTTGGCCGGAGCGCGTCTTCAGCTCGTCCACGGGGACCCGCTGGGGGTGATCGCGGGTGGCGCGCTCCAGCACCCAGCGGGCGTTATAGACTTTGCCGAGAAGGAATCCTTTGGCGTACCGGCAGCTGACGCCCGGATCGTCGGCGGCGCGGAATTGCTGCTGCCGCAGCAGGACGTTTCCGCTGGTTTCACCGACGGAGCGGGCCAGGAAACGGCCCCGCGGCGTAAAAAAGGCCAGATCCACATTCCGCTGCGCGCAGGCACCCATCAGGGCGGGGGACGCGCCCCCATAGGAGAAGCAGAGAATTCCTTCCAGCGTGTGCAGGGGAAAACGAGCCGTTTCGGTCCTGTCCTGGCTGATGAGAACATTTTCTCCATCCAGGCTCAAATAGCTGTTTTCGGTCAGGACAAACAGGGTGTTCAACAGCTTTCTCATAAGAAGTCTCCCTCCCCCTCCTCCAGATGGGCGCGGATATAGCCGGCTGCGTCTGCGCGCCGGCAGAGGGCCGGGAGGCACAGCTCCTTCAGAGAACAGGCGCTGCAGCGCCTGCCCGGCTTCACTCTGGGCGTGTACCCGCGGGAGAAGTAGTCGTTCATCTCGCCGGCCATTTGCCTGGTCTTTTGCCGCAGCTCCGGCGTGAGATCCACCCACTCCCGGCGCCGGGCCTCCCCGTAGAAGAGGACGCCTCGCGGGACGGCGCAGACGAGCATCTCCTCCAGAGCCATGGCCTGGGCGCACAGCTGCAGGCGATCCGCGTCGCCTGCCTTGGGAGATCCCCGCTTATATTCCACGGGCAGAGGCGTCCAGAGCCCGGCATATCCCTGGAGGGGTATGCCGTCCGGATCTGCGCGAAACTCCACCACATCGCAGACGCCGGACAGCCGCAGCGCGTGGCTCACCACACGCATGCCCCGTATTGTCAACAGGTCCCCGCGTTTTTCGCGGAGGGAGTCGTCGTGGCAGCGCTCGTGCAGCAGATGCCCCTCTGCGGTCCGCAGATTCTCCGCCCACTGCTGCTCCATGTAGGCCAGGGCCCACTGCCGGCGGCAGAAAGAGAAGTGCTGGATGCCGGACATTTGCAGGTAGTCGTCAGGATTCGTCATAGACTTCCACCGCCAGGCCGGGCAGTTCACCGCAGGTGATGGCGTAGTCCTGGATATCCCGGGGGAGATCGGTCTTTTTCTCCACATGGAGCAGACGGTGAACCTTGGCGGAGGAATACTGGCCGCTCTTGCAGTTGTGCTTCCACCAGTAGAGGCGCAGGACCTCCATGCTGCCATCAGGGCGGGCCGCGGAGGCGTCGTTTTCAAACAGGGTGCGCAGTGCCTCCTTGAGAAGTTCGGCGTCAGCGCCGGTGAAGCCGGTCTTCTCCGCCAGCTGGCAGTTGATGCTGCCGAAGGTGGTGTAGACGGCAAAGCCCACCCGGTGCTTGGTACCCATGGTATCGCTGGATCTCTTGTCGCCGGTGACGCTGTTGACGCTCTTGGTGATCTGCAGGCTGTCGATGTTGATGGGGTCCACGCTGAACGCCGGGTGGATGGACACAGGCCCGCGGATGCCCACGGACACGCCCTCGTCCTTGCCCTTGAAGGCGAACACCTGCCCAAAGCTGCGCACATCCAGCCAGGTCTCGCAGGCGGCTCTGGCGTATGCCTCCCGGTCCTTGGCCTTCAGGGCGCCGGCCAGAGCCGGGCAGGCGTCGGCCCGGTCCTTCAGACTGTGAAATTCATCATTGCGCCGGTCGTCCGACTGGACAAATACGCTGGCCCCCAGATCCATCAACCGGTTGCGGATCTTCCGCTTGAGGCAGACGTCGGAGATCTCGCCGTAGCCCTCGTATGTCTCACGGGGGCGGTTGCCGTTGAGGGGATCGCCGTTGGGGTTGGCGTGGTGGACCGCAATCACAAGGGCAAAGTCGATTTTATTCTGCAGGGATTCCATGGATATCTCCTCCTTTATTCATCTGCGTCAGAGGCAGCGCCGCCTTTTTTGAAGAATTCCGCCCGCTGACAGGCATAGCCCAGCAGGTACAGCTCAGTCAGGGGCTGGTCGTTGAACTGGTCCGCCGGAATGCGGGCGATGAGCCGGAGCATGAGGTCGTTGGCATAGGTGGGTTTCTGCGCCCTGATCAGACGCTCGAGATAGGGTTCCAGCTGCTTGCGCAGCAGCGCGAGGGTCTTGGCCGGACGCTGGGTGAAGGCCACCTCGTACCGCAGGGCGTTGGTGGGGCGGGAGTTCCTGTCTCCCGAGGTGCTGTAAGCGGCGTACTGTTCCAGCTGCTCCGCGCAGGCCAGAATGCGGCCGAACAGATAGCTGCGGTCGCTGCAGGTGTCATCAAGGGCCATGGTGTATTCCTCCTTCAGGTTCCGGTGGTGATAGCCGTGCACCAGGGCGCAGGCAATGCTGCGGGTCTTGCCGGCCTCCCAGGGCTCCAGGGCGATGCCGTTGGAGGCCCGGCGGGCTGCCGACAGCATGAGGTCTCTTGGAAAGGGCTTCCCCTCCGTGATGCAGGGCAGCAGGCGCTCCACAGTCTGCTGCCTGAGCCGTTCATCCGCTTTGGCGCCGTAGGCGGCCGCCGCGATGTCGGCCGGCGCGGGCGCGCCCACAAAGACAAGAGGGATCAGGATCTTTTTCCCGTTTTCCCGGGCCTGCACCTTGTGGTAGCGCAGCTCCCAGCCAAAGGACCTGTGCCAGTCCGCGATGTAATCCATCAGGCGGGAGCCCCGGAGCTCCCGGTAGTACCGGATGGACAGCCGGCCCGGCGTGGCGGAATCCAGCACCATCACGCTGACCTGGCTGTGCTCCGGCAGCGCGTGGCGGTATCCCTGAATGGCCTTGCGGAACGCTGCGGCAAACCCCTCCCGGGTACGGGGCAGGTTCGCGGCGGCGTCAAAGGGGCTGCCCAGGTCGTCGTCATCGTCGTCCAGGTCGCTGCGGCTGGCCATGACAATGTCGCAGGCGTCGCCGGTGACAGGGGGGATGGGCTCATTCTCAGTGCCCCAGACCAGAATGACCTGGTCGCCGTTCTGCACCCCCTGACGTCCCACCAGCCACCGCAGGGCGCTGTGGGCCTTCTGGGTGGTCTCATACCCGATGGAGAGGGCCTCGCCGGCAGTTTCAAACCGGCCGCGGAAGGTGAAGTTTGTGCTGTCGTTGCTGGAGATCAGCTTTGCCCGGTCGCCGGCGTTGCGGATTTTATAGGGGCTCAGCAGGGATATGGGCATTTCCCTGCCCTGCACATAGCAGACGCCGGTGTCCTTCAGCGTGGACAGATAGTACCGGGTGTAACCGTCCCAGACCGCCGGGTCGGCGGAGAGGTCGTCACCCCCCACCTGAAAGCGGACAAAAGCCTCGGACTGGTCGCCGCCTGTGACGGACTGGAAGATGGGGGGCGTGTCCTCCTTGGCGCCGGTCCACTTCTTCAGCAGCCGGCCCGCCCCGTCGGTGAAGAGAACCCGATAGGACACAAGGTCCCGGATGAGGCAGCCCTGCTTCAGGTAGGCCAGGACCGCCCGTATCCCATCCATCCCAAAGGGGGAGTCGCACCAGGCCTGCAGCTGGGAGAGGTACGCCGTCCACATTGGCTTCCTGGCGCCGCCGTAGGCGGCGTAATCCCCCGCGACGTACTGCAGCTTGTCCGCCAGCGGGTGGGGGACAGGGCCGGATGTGCGGGCGGAGGACTCCTCGGTGCAGGGGATGACGGTGGTCATCTTGTCGGAGGGGAGCACCCGGGCGGAGAGAAATTCCCCGCCGGGGGAGAGGCTGACCTCCACGTTGACCTTCTGGGTGGTATGGGCCACCGGCAGGAGCATGGGGGCGTCCCAGCCGAAGCGGAGGGAGGCGGAGGGCTTGCCCACATGGGACAGATTCTTTTCGTAGGTCTGATAGCACCGGTCAAGCCAGCCCATCCCGGGTCACCTCCTGATACAGCGCGTCGCAGTCCTGCATGTTTTGGCCCAGCGCGAAGGACTTGGCCCGCTGCCTGCGGATGGGGCGGACGACGGGGCATTCCTCCGGCCGGATGAACCGGATTACCCCGTCCTCCATGACGGGCCGCCACAGGCGCTGGCTCATCTGGCCGCTGCCGTCCTCGTCGGCGTAGGTAATGCTGTGGACCATGAGCCCGAAGGGCATGGGCGGAGTGCCGTCGTAAGCGCCGGGGCCCTCGTGAAATGCGCAGGGCTCCACATAGCCCTGGCACTCCCGGGTGCCCAGGAAGATGTCCCGCCGGCCGCCCCGCTCCAGCATGCGCTTGGCGATGAAATAGTGCTTGTTCTCGTTGCGGTCGCCGGCCAGGTCAGGGCGGTGGGGGTTCCACTCGAAGTGGGCCTGGATCTGATAGGATACGTTGACCAGATAGGTGTAGATGGACAGGTCGTTGGTGCCATTGTTGTACCGGATAGGCCGGATGCCCTTGGACTCGGTCTCGATGGGGTTCATGATGCGGACGGCGTCGGGCACCCAGAGGAAGGACGGCTTCCAGTATACGCTCTCCAGAATCCCCTTGACCGCTTGGTAGGTGGGGACGGGATAGCTGAACTTCTCGCCGCCCACCCGGGTAATGGGGTCGCTGAACAGAGCGTAGCGGCCCCAGACGCGCAGTGTGATGGTGTTGCTGTACTGCAAGAGCAATTCCTCCTTTCTGAAATGTTCTAAAACCCTAGCACCTTCCGCCGGTGCATTGAGATGCACCGGCGGGAATACGCATTGCAGCAATGGCGGAATTCCATCAAAGCGGCTCCTTTGTGCCGTTTTGATGGAATTCCGCGGCTGCCGCCGCGCGAATCAACCGGTTTGCGGTTTATTCGGCAGACATTATGTAATGAGGGCGGCCATACCGCCTGGTGTGAACGTGAGCCCCTTGTGGTCGCTGTCGTAATAGGGCTCCCGGAGGACAAGGGCCGCGCCGTCCAGGGCCGGGTAGAGCGCGTTCCCAAGGCGCTGGCACTGGCTCCGGCTGAGGGAGACGGTGTAGGGCTGCAGCTCCCGCAGCAGGGCGGGGGTCCCGCCGGCGGACTGCAGCAGGAGCAGCTTGTCCTTGCCCTCCTTGTAGGGCACCAGCACCGGGAGGGTCTCGTCGGGAATGGCCTCAAAGGCGGCCTCCGCCGTGCCGAAGGCCTGGCAGAGATCCTTGGAGCCCTCCGGCCGCCGCCCCTGCTCCAGGAAGGCCTGGACGCCCCGGGGATTGGAGCTGAGCAGGTCCACCATGGTGGTGGCGGCATAGCCGCCGGAGGAGACGGGATACCGTATGTCCAGCCGGTGCCTGGGACCGCTGTAATAGCGCTGGTAGTACATCTGGATGACCTGGGGAGAGAGCAGATCCGCGCCGGGCGGCAGCTGCGCCAGCAGGGCGCGGGTGATCTCCCTGCCGTCGTAGATCTCCGGCAGGGCGTCCAGATGCTCGCCCGCGCACTCGATGAGATAGACCGGACGGCAGCCGGCGTCGCCGTGGCGGTTGCAGCGGCCCGCGGCCTGGGCGATGCTGGGCAGGCCGGCCAGATCCCGGACCACGCAGTCAAAGCTCAGGTCCACGCCCGCCTCGATGAGCTGCGTGCTGATGCACACAAGGGGCAGGCCGTCGCGGAGCCGCTGGGTGATCTGAGCCAGAACATCGTCCCGGTGCCGCTGGCAGAGATAGGTGGTGAGGCAGAACAGGGGGCAGTCCGGCGGCATCAGAGGGGCAAGGGCGTCAAAGAGCCGGTTCACCGTCCCCTTGGTGTTGAGAATCACCAGGATACTGCGGTTTTCCTCCAACAGACCGGCCACAAAGTCCGCAATGGCGGGGAGGCTCTGCTCCCCCGGGACCGCCGGGGGGACGATCCTGGTGCGCCTGAACTGCTGGAACCGGGCCTGATAGTCGGGCACCAGGTCCTTGTCGCGGGAGAACTGAAGGGGGTATGGGACCTGGGTCAGGTCGGGCTGGGTGGCGGTGCACAGGATAACAGTGCAGCCAAACAGGTGGACCAGGGTATTCAGAGCCAGAGTGAGCAGGCAGGTGTCCCGCAGGGGGAGGGCCTGAACCTCGTCCAGCAGGAGCACGGAGCCGGCCAGGGCGGCGAGCCGCCGCACGTTCTGGCGGGGCGCGGCAAACAGGGTATCCAGCAGCTGGACCATGGTGGTGCAGATCACGGGCGAACCCTGCCAGCGCTGGCTGAGGGCGAGCCACTGCTCCCGCTGTTCCTGCTGATCCGGCTCAAACAGAACGTCGGAATGGTGCTCCAGAACGTACTCCGCCCCCAGGGCCCTGCGGATGTTGTCGGCATTCTGCCGGGTAATGGACTTATAGGGGGCGAAGTAGAACAGCCGCTGGGCATTCTGCCGCCGGGCCGTCTCCACGCAGAACCGCAGGGCGGAGTAGGTCTTGCCGCCGCCGGTGGGGACATACAGCCGGTAGATACCGGCCGGAAGGCGCTGTGCGGCGCTCAGGCACTGGCCGGAGATCTCCTGCCGCAGCAGGTCAATGGGCCGCTCCGCCTTCATCGCGCGGATAAAGCCCTCCATCCGGCCGGAGAGCAGGTCCCAGACCTCCTGGCGCTGGCGGTCGGAGGGGGAGGAGGGGAGGGGCGTCCCGCCCATGAAGCTGGCCGTATCGGTCCAGTCGGCGTCCACCAGAGCGCTGAACAAAAACCGCTGGGCCAGACCCAGGCCGAACTGGAGGGCGTCCTGCCGCTGCTGCCTGTCCTCTCCCTTTGGCAGAATGGTTTTGGCCCTTTTGTAGAGCGCGGCCACCTCCAGGGCGGCCGCCTGGATGAGGGACTCCATCTCCTGCCGGGTACAGCAGTCGGAAAAGAAGGCGTCCACGCTCTCGCCGTAGAGGGCCCGGGCCTGTTGGCTGTCCATTCGCTCCAGCCAGGGCTGGCTGCCGTCGGGCGCCAGATAGTCGCAGCGGCCGCTGTGATGGCAGCCGATGGCGAGGGCGGCCATCTGCCCGGCCAGGCGGACGGAGCAGCTCTGTCCGGCGGTCTGCTCCCAGAGCCACCGCATGCCGGCGGCAGAGTGGTTGAGTTTTTCCCTGGTCTGCTGCCGGATGTGCTTCTGAACTGACTGGCATGATTTTCCAGCATCATGCAGCAAGCCGGTCAGCTCCCCCAGCTTTTCCAGGCCCAGCGGGCGGCAGAGGGCGGCGCAGAGCCGGGCGGCGTTCCGGCTGTGCTCCGCCAGGGTCTGGATGCGGGGCGGTTGGCTGCCGCCCGGGCTGATGATATGAGCGATCAGATGTGTTTTCATAATTCACCTTTATATATTAAGTAATGTTAATAAATACAATGTAGCAAAGAGCGGGATATTTGTCAATAATACAGAAAAAATGTCAATAAGAAAAAACAAAATTGTAAAAATAGCTGAAATCATGTTATAATATAAACTGCCATTCCTGGATACATGGGATGTGGATAGAAACACTTATATGGGAAATGTGGCAGCATGCACAGGTAAGAAGGTTCCGGTTTTCCGGCGCCTTCTTTCTCCCTTTATCTAGAGAATAGCATACGGACAGAGGCATAAAACGGACTTTTACAGGCGGGCGGGAAAACTGTCATAATTTACAGGATGGAGATGCGTTTTTTGTCCGTTTTTCCGGCGGCGGTACCTGATAATATAGAACAAGGCCGGCGGCTTTCCACAGGGAAAGCCGCCGGCCTCTTTAAGGCTTGTTTGAAAATTGTCAACAGGTCCTAGTATCGAGAGGCAGGGCGGATGCCGGGGGCGGCGCGGGATTTTAATGCGCTTCCTCCCCGGCCTCGCCCAGGCCCATCACGTCCACGCTGTGGCGCATGTGGATGGCCATGGCGTGGAGCACGCCCTCCTCGTCTCCCTGGGCGAAAAACTCCAGCAGCAGTGCGTGGTCCCGCAGGGTGTCCGCCGCCAGCCGCTCCGCCTCCCCGCCAGTCTCCACCGCCGTGGCCACCGCCCGCTGGATGAGGGGGAGAAGGCGCACCATAAACTCGTTGTGGGTGGCCCGGACAATGGCAGCGTGAAAGGCGGCGTCTGCCTGGGTGCGGTCGGCGCCGGAGCGGATACAGTCCTCCACCGCCCTCCCCCAGGCCAGAATGTCCGCCCGCTCCTCCGCCGTGGCCCGGCGGCAGGCCAGCATGGCCGCCTGGGGCTCAAAGATGCTGCGCAGCTCGAACAGGTCCCGCAGCTGGCCCTTCACCCGGCTCAGGCCCGTGAAGCCGAAGTCGTCGATGTCCTCCACCCGGGCGGACACAAAGGTGCCTTTGCCCCGGCGCACCTCCAGCACCCCCTGGGCAACCAGCATCCGAACCGCCTCCCGCAGGGTGGTGCGGCTTACCCCCAGCTCCCGGGACAGATCCAGCTCATTGGGCAGCTTGTCCCCGGGGGACAGCCCCCCCTCCGCCACGATTCTTCCATACAGCCGCTGGGCGGTCTGCTGGGTCAGGCTCTGCTTTTCCATGTAAACTTCCTCCCCCGCGCTTGACATTGTTTCTTCTATCATATAATATGGAGTCATACAATGCAAGTGTCATCATACAACGATGACGGATTAAATAAGGAGGACCTTGCCATGAGAAGCGACAACGTGACCAAAGGCGTGGAGCGCGCCCCTAACCGCTCCCTGTTCTATGCGCTGGGATACACCAAGGAGGAGTTGGAGCGCCCCCTCATCGGCATCGTCTCCTCCCAGAACGAGATCGTCCCCGGCCACATGAATCTGGACAAGATTGTGGAGGCGGTGAAGGCGGGCGTGCGCATGGCGGGGGGCACCCCCATCGTGTTCCCGGCCATCGCCGTATGCGACGGCATTGCCATGGGCCACATCGGCATGAAGTACTCCCTGGTGACCCGTGACCTCATCGCCGACTCCACCGAGGCCATGGCCCTGGCCCACCAGTTCGACGGCCTGGTCATGGTGCCCAACTGCGACAAGAACGTGCCCGGCCTGCTGATGGCCGCCGCCCGGCTGAACATTCCCGCCATCTTCTGCTCCGGCGGCCCCATGCTGGCCGGACGGCTCCAGGACGGCCGCCGCTCCTGCCTGAGCCACATGTTTGAGGCCGTGGGCGCCTA
>NZ_CALXGI010000082.1 GCF_944387805.1 uncultured Pseudoflavonifractor sp.
TACCCTTTTTCAACCATCTACTTTCTTTGCCACCGCCGTCCCTTTTCGGGGTTGACTTCTAATAGTTAATCTTTCTTCAGCTGATATTCCGCCTCTGCGGCGGGCTGCAATGTGGTCTCTGTCTTCTAGTATAATCCATCTCCTTTTTCTGTCAATGCATTTTAAAAGTTTATTTTTTAACCTATTTTTTGTTATTTTTGTGTCATATATGTCTAAAAAATATCAATTTCTTTTCCGGCAGGCATGGCGCCGGACGAGACGGAACCGCCGGGGACGGCGCGAAAAAATTTTTATTAAATTCCATATTTTCCGGGAACCTTTGTCTCTGGAATTCGTCTATTGCTTGAAACGGAGGGCGCAAGCCCGTCCGAACCGAATGCAAAAAACGCAAAAAGGAGTAATACCATGAAGAAAGCTGCTGTTCTGGGCCTGTCCCTGGCCCTCACCGCATCCATGACCCTGCCCGCCCTGGCCGTGGAGGCCGTGCCCATCTCCGCCAAGGTGGGCTATGACACCGCTATCACCCTCAACGGCAAGGAGCTGGACACCAGCGCCATCCCCGCCGTGGACGGCGAGGGCCTGATCCCCATGCGCCTGGTGGCCGAGAACGACTACGGCTCCGCCAGCTGGTTCCCTGAGGACAACACCGGCTGGTTCTACCTGGACGGCGGCAACATCACCGTCAACTTCGCCGACAACTCCATCACCGTGGGAGATGAGACTGTGGACGGCAAGGCCCAGGTCGTCAACGGCGTGACCTTTATGTCCGCCGACATTCTGGAGCTCTTTGAGGGCTATGACGTGACCACCGCCGAGGACGGCTCCATCACCATCACCACCCCCAACGGCACCCCCCTGGTGCAGGGCGCCTACACCATCCGTGACGCTGCCGGCGTTTACAGCAGCATGAAGTCCGGCGCCGACGTGCTGGTGGAGAACTACGGCGTGCCCGAGGGCGCTCTGGAGGAGGCCGTGGCCTTCTTCCCCATGATCACCTCTCCCGACACCATTATCCTGGGCAAGCTGGCCGAGGGCGCCGATGTGGACGCCGTGAAGGCGGCCTTTGAGGCCTACCGCCAGAGCCAGGAGGACACCTTCTCCTGGTACCTGAGCCAGAACCTGCCCAAGGTGCAGAACGCCCGCACCGTGGTGGACGGCGACTATATCCTCTTCGTCATCGCGGAGAACCCCGATGCCGCCGAGGAGGCCTTCCACACCTTTGTGGCCGCCCAGAACGCCTGATTTCCCTCCCTGTAACGACGAGCGCCCCCGCCGGTGTTGACCGGCGGGGGCGCTTTGTTTTTCTTTGGGTCCGGCTGCGAGCCATTTACTGCTCTGCTTTCAGCAGGGACATGAACTCTTCGCCGGTGATGGTCTCCTTCTCCAGCAGGTAGGCCGCCAGCTTGTGGAGCTGGTCCTCATGCGCCTGGAGCAGGCGGCGGGCCTTTTCGTGGGCTGCCTTTACGGTCTCCACCACCAGGGCGTCCACCCTGGAGGCGGTGTCCGCCGCGCAGGTCAGGGAGGTGTCGCCCCCCAGGTACTGGTTCTGCACGGTCTCCAGGGCCACCATGTCAAACTCATCGGTCATGCCGTACCGGGTCACCATGGCCCGGGAGAGCTTGGTGGCCTGCTCGATGTCGTTGGAGGCGCCGGTGGTCATGTTGTCCGGCCCGAAGATGAGCTCCTCGGCGGCCCGGCCGCCGGTGAGGGTGGCGACTTTGTTGATCAGCTCGGTGCGGCTCATGAGCGATTTCTCCCCCTGGTCCACCTGCATGGTGTACCCCAGCGCGCCGGAGGTGCGGGGGATGATGGTGATTTTGGTCACCGGGGCGGAGTGGGTCTGGAGGGCGGCCACCAGGGCGTGGCCAACCTCGTGGTAGGCCACGATTTTCTTCTCCTCCGGAGAGATGACCGCGTTCTTCCGCTGGGCGCCGGCAATAACGGTCTCCACGCTCTCCTCCAGGTCGGCCTGGGTCACAGTCTTGCGGCCCATCCGCACCGCCCGGAGTGCGCCCTCGTTGATGATGTTGGCCAGTTCGGCGCCGGAAGCGCCGGCGGTGGCACGGGCAATGGCGTCCCAGTCCACGTCGGCGTCCAGGTGGACGTCCTTCCCGTGGACCTTCAGGATGGCGATGCGGCCCTGGAGGTCGGGCAGCTCCACCGGCACCCGCCGGTCAAACCGGCCGGGCCGCAGCAGGGCCGGGTCCAGGGACTCGGGCCGGTTGGTGGCCGCCAGCAGCACCACGCCCTTCCGGCCGTCAAAGCCGTCCATCTCGGCCAGCAGCTGGTTGAGGGTCTGCTCCCGCTCGTCGTTGCCGCCCACGCCGGAGCCGTCCCGCTTCTTGCCGATGGCGTCAATCTCGTCGATGAACACGATGCAGGGCGCCTTCTCATTGGCCTGCTTGAACAGATCCCGCACCTTGGCCGCGCCCATGCCCACGAACATCTCCACAAACTCCGAGCCGGAGATGGAGAAGAAGGGCACCTTGGCCTCGCCGGCCACGGCCTTGGCCAGCAGGGTCTTGCCGGTGCCCGGCGGGCCCACCAGCAGCACGCCCTTGGGCAGCTTGGCGCCGATGGCGGCGTACTTCTCCGGCTCATGGAGGAAGTCCACCACCTCCATCAGAGACTCCTTGGCCTCGTCCTGGCCGGCCACGTCGGCAAAGGTAACGCCGGTGGCCTTCTCCTCCACGTAGATTTTGGCCCCCGACTTGCCGAAGGTCATGGCGTTGCCCATGCCGCCGGGCATACTGCCGCCCATCCGCTTGACCATCCACCGGGAGAGCAGTTCGCCGATGACAATAAAGAACAGGATGGGCAGCACCCAGGTGACCACAAAGCTCAGCAGCGGGGAGGCCTGGGTGGGGATGGATGCGGCGAAATGGATGTCCGGGTCGCTGCGCAGCTGCTGGAGCAGCCGCTGGCCGTCGTCAGGCCAGACGCCGGTCCGGTAATAGCCCTCCCGGCCGTCATCGTCCTGGGCGATAAAGACAATCTGTTCCTCATCCTTCTCCCAGGCCACCTCGCTGACCTGGCCGTTGTCCACCATGGTGAGAAACTGGTCGTAGCTGACCTCCACCACCTGCTCCCCCATCACAGAGGGGAATAGCAGCGCGTTGAGCAGCATTACCACCACCATGGCCACCAGATAGTAGAATATCAGCGGCTTCTTCGGGGGCGCCGGCTTGGTATCTTTCACTTCCTGCATCGCAGTACCTCCTTCTGGGAATTTCACTGTTACACGAAATAAAATATCCTCTCTCGCCCCGTAATTCAACCGCAAAGTGTGAATTTTTCCCCATTGCATGTTACAGTTTTTATTTTTTGGGCAAACCGCGCCTATAAATTGGAACTTATTCTCAGCTTCTCCCCCTCTCTTGCCGCCGGGCATTCTCTGTCCGCCGGTTCCCACCCATATGTTGTGCAAAATGCATCTGTCATTTTCCCCTTGCCGGGGGTATAATGGAACTCACAAAATCGGACGTAAAAGGGCTGGCTGACTTGAAAACACAAAGCAAACAAGAGAACGGGCAATATTTCCTCACCTGTGAACGGGACTGGGTCTACTTCACCCTTATCGCTGTGGCAGGGTTCTGGGGCGCATACACCTTTCTGCTGCGGGGCAATGTGTTCTGCAACGCCCAGACCAGCAACGTGGTGCTGATGGGGCTGGCCTTTGGCTCCGGGCAGTGGCGCAAGGGACTGTATTATCTGGTGCCCATCTCAGCCTATGTGCTGGGCGCCGTGGTATCGGAGCTGGCTCCCAACCCCATCAAGCACCGCTTCGCCGTCCGGTGGGACACCATTCTCATGCTGATTGAGATGGTTGCCATGCTCTGTCTGGGCTTTGTGCCTGAGTCCGCCCCCGCCCAGATCTGCCAGGTGGTCATCAACTTCCTGGCCTCCATGCAGTACAACACCTTCCGCCAGGCTGAGGGCATCCCTGTGGCCACCACCTTTACCACCAACCACATCCGCCAGATCGGCGTGGGCCTGGCCAAGGAGTTTCATCACCGCCACTCCACAGACAAGTCCCACCGGAAAAAGCTGGCCACCCACGCGGGTATGCTGCTCTTCTTTGCCGCAGGCGTAGTAGTGGGCACCGTCTTCTGCCATCTGCTGCTGGGGAAGGCCGTCTGGCTGACCATCATCCCTCTGGGCGTTGTCTTTATCAAGCTGCTCCACGCCGACCTGACCACCGAGAAGAGCCTGGTGGACCAAAAGCCCTCCGGCCATTGATGGTCCTTGAATTATCGCGCCGCAGGCCCCGCGCCCTGGGGCAGGCGCAGGCCATCGGATTTCCGGCTTTGACGGAACGCGGATGCTCCCGCCGTTCCGGCGCGCTCGGGCCGCTCCGCACCGCGGTGGGGCGGAGCGGATACACGGCAAAAGAAAAGAGAGGTGGACAAAAATGGCCTATCCCGACGAGGGTGTGGTACAGACCTGGCTGGACGCGCTACGCGGGCTGAATGTCCGGGTCAAGAAAATGTTTGGCTGCTACTGTGTCTACTGCGACGATCAGCCTGTGGGCTGGCTCAGCGATACGGTTTTTTCCCTGCGCGAAGTAGGGCTGACCTATCTGCCGGGCGATTTGAAACGTCCGTCTCCGGCGGATCGGGTCCAGGAGATCCCCATTCCCCTGGACTGCTGCCACTGCCCTTGGCTCCCCCGGGCGGTACAGGACACCGCCGACCGGCGGAAGGCAGCGCGGTAGCGCGCCGCCTTCTGTCCCGCAGAACGCCTCATGCCGGGACAACACGCGAAAAAACAGAAAAAAGCGCCGGAAAACCTATAATATCAAGGCTTGAAGGCTTTTGACGGGATATCAGAGATATGATAAAAATACTATTCGTCTGCCACGGCAATATCTGCCGCTCCCCCATGGCGGAGTTTCTCTTCCGCTATCTGGCGGAAAAACAGGGGAGAGGGGCGGAGTTCTCCGCAGCCTCTGCCGCCACCAGCCGGGAGGAGATCGGCAGCGGCGTCCACCCCGGAACCCGGCGGATTCTGGCCCGGTACGGCATCGACCCGTCAGGCAAGCGGGCCGTCCAGCTCACAGCGGCGGATTATAATAAGTACGACCTGCTCCTGGGCATGGACAGCGCCAATGTGCGCAATATGCTGCGCATCCTGGGCGGCGACCCCGAGGGCAAGGTGTGCCGCCTGCTGGACCTGACCGACCACCCCCGGGACATTGCCGACCCCTGGTACACCGGCGACTTTGAGGCCACTCTGGCCGACGTCCTGGAGGGCTGCTGCGCCCTCCTGTCCCGGTACGCCGGACAGTAACGCTTCATCCTCCGGCCTTAAAGGGCGCTGGTCATAAAACAGTTCATCGGTACAGCGCTGTGCCGATTGTGTTTTCAAGGTGACTATGATACCGTATAGACAATTCAACAAATCAATATTTGATGAGGAAATAAGGCAATGCTTTTAGATGGATATGTGAAAAGTAAGAACAATACTCCTATTGCCGGAGCTAAGATTGAAATAAAGGACAACGGTTTTACTACTATCTACTGTGCAGAAAGTAACGAGGATGGATACTATCAATTCGATATTCCCGAGGGGAAGTATCCTTTTTTAACTGCAGTAAAAGACTATGCGGTAAACTATTTGGAGTATTGGTGTCAAAACATTCCGCTTTTAGAAAACACTTCGTTGGATATTAGCTTTGATACATTGGAGATATACGGATTACATATTTTTTCTGTCAAAGGTGCAGGAAATGGTCTTATGATATACTTTAGACCTATGAGTTTGGTGAAATTTCAGGAAGGAAATGAAAACATAGCACCAGATGATATTTCCATTCGTGTGGAAGTTGATGGGAAAGAAACCGCTATTATTGCAAAGAACACAGTCGTAGAAGTAGCTGCTGATAAGGAAATGACAGCTTATTTGATTCAAGTTGAAGGAACCGATGCTTGGAATAAGATTGAAATTCAAATTGTAGATGCAGATAGCCATTATGGAGCTGCAGCAATTTTTAATCCTTGCGTGTAATGATTCAATTCTGCAAATTCCAGTTTATCGAACTGATTAAGGGCGCACTTCTATACACCTTTGGGTGTGTGGTGCGATGTGCAGTGCTGCACCGCAGAAGCCTCCCTTGTGTAAAGGGAGGTAGCACGGCGCAGCCGTGACAGAGGGATTGTCATGCAGTCAAAGCATAATAAGCAGTTGGTTCCATTGGCAAAGCACTTGCGCAAAGAGATGACAAAAGAAGAAAGACACCTGTGGTATGATTTTCTGTGTTCCTATCCTGTGCGGTTCTCCCGGCAAAAAGTAGCGGAAGCCAAACTTGTGATAGAACTGGATGGCTCGCAACACTATGAGGATGAGAATATGGGCAAAGATGAAGAACGAACCACCTTCTTGGAAGGCTATGGATTGCAGGTTCTGCGGATTCCGAATAACGAAGTCAGCAGAAACTTCCGTGGGGTCTGCGAGTATATCGATGCTACGGTAAGACAATCCCTCAGTCAGCCTACCGGCTGACAGCTCCCTTTACGCAAGGGAGCCTTTGGAGGATCTCTGCGCCTTTATCCCCACAAAGAAAAGGTCGGGTATCTACTGTTTAGATACTCGACCTTTAACTGTTTTACGGACACCCGTCTAATGGGCCGGAGGATATTTTTTTGCCCTGTTTTGCCCGGCTCCGCCGCTTTCTCCCCGTTCGCTCTTTTTCTTTTTATTTCAATTTATTTTTCTTTCTTTTTACATATATGGTTGCACCCGGAGAGACGCGGTGTTAAAATGTGATAAATCATCCTGTGTATGTATGCGGGATGTAACGCAAAGGAGTTGGTTGCATGGCAAATTTCTGTAAAAATTGTGGGCGGCCTCTGGAGAATGGCCGCTGCCCCGTGTGCGACGGACCGGCCGGAGGGCAGGATGCGCCCCCTGCCTCCTCTGCCTCCGGCGCTGCCTTTTTCGCGGGGCTGGGGAACGACCTTCAGGCCCTCTTCGCCTCCCGGAACCCCTTCCGCATCGCCCCGGCGGCAGGCTTTGTAGTGCTGGCCCTGGTCTATCTGCTGCAGGCCTTTTTCTCTCTGTCCGACAGGGGAATGCCCTATAACCTGTACCTGGTTTTGTCCTGGCTGAATCTGCTCAGCTGCATCGCCATAGGCGTTGGAGCCGCGGGACTGGTCAAAGGCACGGCGGCATCCGGCGCCGCTCTTCTGTCCGGCTGCGTGTCCGCCCTGCTGGGCCTCACCGGCGTGTTCAACCTGCTGGGCATCCTGGTGCAGCACTACTTCCCCTTCAACTACCTGCTGCCCTGCCTCTTCCTTCTGGTGCTGGGGCTGGGCATGACGGTCAGGGACAAGCTGCTGCGCATGTTCTGCCTGGGCGGCGCAGCTGCTCTGGCCCTCGTCCTGCTGGTGGAGGCCTTTACCACGCTGCCCTTCCTGCCCCAGCTGGTGCTGTGCTGGTGCGCCCTGTGCTGCGCCCTGTCCCTGGTCAAATCTCAGGACCAGCTGTGACAATCCCGTTCAAAACGCGTTTCCCTATGTAAAAGAAAAAAGGAGGATTTCTATTATGGCTTTTTGCGAAGAGTGCGGCAGCCGGATTCCTGACGGCGCCGACAAGTGCCCCGCCTGCGGCGCGGCGGTGTCCGCCCCTCAGCAGGCGCAGGCTTCCAACTACGGCCAGCAGGCCTCCAGCCAGAGCGCCCCGTCCTATCGTCCCGCCGCCGGCGGCCGGGTGGACAACCTGGTGCTGGCCGAGAACGAGCAGGTGGTGCGCCAGTACCAGTGCAGCAATGTGAAGCGTCCCCGCTGCGTGGGCTACCTGACCGTCACCAACAAGCGCATCCTCTTCCAGGGCAAGGCGGCCTCCAGCCGCATCGCCAAGGAGGTGGTGCTGGACTCCGTCTCCGGCCTGGACTGCTACTACGGCCTGAACATTAACGTGGGCGGCATTATCCTGGGCGTCATTCTGGCGCTGGCCGGCCTGTTCCTGCTGGTAAGCGACGGGGATATGGCAATCTGGGGCCTGCTGGCCATTGTCCTGGGCGTGCTGTGCGTCATCGGGTCCATTCAGAAGAGCTTCTTCCTATCCATCTTCTCCTCCAAGGCCAACGGGTCGCCCATCAGCATCGGCGTCGGCGCCCGTACCCTGGCCGGCAACGGCGCGCTCTACTCCCTCATGAGTGAGCCCACCGCCGACACCGACCGCATGCTCAACGAGCTGGGCGCCCTGGTCCAGGATCTCCAGACCCTTGGCGACCACGCCATCGAGAAGTGGAGCAAGTAACCGCCCCATTGTCTCCCGCGCCCAAAGGGCGGCTATGCCAGCGCATAGCCGCCCTTTTTGGTCCGTCTCCCTTCCGATTCAATCTTACCCAATTCCAATGGCGGAGGTATTGCTATGCTTGATTTGACCAACGGAATCCTGGACCTTGACGGGATCTCCTTCGGCCCCCAGACCACCCTGAACGATTTGAAGGGCTCCGGCCTTCCCGTGCGGGTGACCGTGACCCCTTCCACCGGCACAGCGCTGGCCCGGGGCACCAAAATTGTCCACGTGGACGGCGCACCCTTTTTGCCCGAGTTCTACTTTTCCAACGGTCTTCCCACCATGGTGCTGCTCCGTCCGGCCATCCAGTATCCCCCCCGTATGACCGACCCGGCGGAACGCCAGCAGCTGCGCTATGTGGCCTGCGCCCGCTGGCTGTTTATCCGCCTGGGCAGACCCCATGACGAGTTCCCCGGCGAGGCCAGGTATGACTTCCCCTGGGGCAGCGCCAGCGCCGTGGCCCATCTGCTGCCCAAGGACGCCTGTGACGCCGGTTATCTCGCCCTGCGCTACAGGAGGTAGATGACACATGGTCAGGCGCTACTCCGCCCGGAAAGACTATGCCAGTCAAAACGCCTCCTGGCAGGGGGTGAATCTCTCCTCCAGCGGCCCCCAGCCTTATTCCGGCATTGATAACCTGAAAAACATGTCCATCCAGGACGACCATATCTATGTGTCTGTCAGTCAGCAGCAGCACAGTATGATTGCGTCAGGCCAGCCGCTTCCCACCGACCGGTATCCCGCTCTGAGCGGATATTTTACCGACGAGGCCACCGCCAGCCGCCATTTCGACGGCGACAGCCGGTACAGCGCCGTGGGGCTGGCGGGCGACCTGCAGCAGAACCCCTACTATGACCCCGATGCCGCCATGCAGGCCGCCATGGACGGCAAGGAGTACTTCCCCCAGTTCAACGGCAACCTAGACTGCTTCACCATTGACCGTGACCGGCTGGAGGCGGTCTATGGCACCCGGGACCTGAATGCCGCCGTGGGCAAGTGCACGGCCAACGACCATCTGGGCTGCGGCGGCGGCAACCAGGGCTTTAACAGCGATTTGACTGAGCTCTACAACAACGGGTGTCTGAAGTATGACCCGGCCCGCTCCCGCACCTCTGAGGATGTGGTCTGCCGGGATTACGACGCCATGCAGAGCCGCGCCGAGGCCCGCACCCAGGACTGCTTTGCCCGCCATGAGCGGACCCCCAGCCCGGAGGTATGCGCCCAGACCAGCATGGGGCCTGCCAACACGGTCCAGTCCCAGCCCTTCCACAGCACGGAGGTCCAGAAGTCCGCCTATTATACCGGCATGCACGAGCGGCTCAACGACCCCAACCTGTTTCAGGACAACGCCCCGTCGGACTACCAATATGTCAAGACCATTTATGGCAAGTCCGCTGAGGGCGTTTTGGGAAATACCTCCGGCCAGCGCAATCTCTCCGCCCAGCGCACGGTGGGCGGAGAGGACCGCCGCTCCACGGACGACGGCGGGCATTTGATTGGCACCCGTTTTCAGGGCTCAGGCGATATGGAGAACCTGGAGCCCCAGGACCGGAATCTGAACCGGGGCAGCTACAAACAGATGGAAAACCGCTGGGCCGCCGCCCAGGACGCCGGAGACAAGGTCTTTGTCCATTCGGAGAGCTTCCATTCCGACCAGTCCCAGCGTCCCGAGGCCTTTATGGGCTATGCCATCTACGAGCATCCCGACGGCACCCGGGAGTGGGAGGCCTTCTCCTATCAGAACGAGAGCTCTTCCACCCAGCAGGAGTGGAACGACGCCCTCAATCAGTTTGACCCCAAGGGGCTTTATCTGGATAATTCTCTCAATCCCCGGGACTATAATCCGGCAGATTATGAGGCGGAGCTGAATGACATGGACTCCCCGGAGCAGAGCAGGCCACCTGTGGGGACAACACCGGACCAGCATCAGGACGAGAACCAGGAACAGGCTCAGGACGAGAACCAGGAACAGGCTCAGGACGAAAACCAGGAGCAGCCCCAGGACGAGAACCAGGAACAGGCTCAGGACGAAAACCGGGAGCAGGCTCAGGACGAGAACCAGGAGCAGGCTCAGGACGAAAACCAGGAGCAGGCCCAGGACGAGAACCAGGAGCAGGCTCAGGACGAGAACCAGGAACAGGCTCAGGACGAGAACCAGGAGCAGGCTCAGGACGAGAACCAGGAACAGGCTCAGGACGAGAACCAGGAACAGACTCAGGACGAGAACCAGGAACAGGCTCAG
>NZ_CALXGI010000083.1 GCF_944387805.1 uncultured Pseudoflavonifractor sp.
GGTGATCAGCTTGGCCATGGTGGCGCGGTCCACGCCCTCAGCAGGGGCGAAGGAGCCGTCGGGCTTGCCCTCGATGATGCCCAGGTCAACCATCAGGTTGACGGCATCCTTGTTGGTGACCTTGTCGATGTCGGTCAGGTCAGCCGCAGTCTTGTCCGCAGCGCCGGCGCTGATGACCATCATGCCCAGGAGCATGACGGAGGCCAGAGCCAGACTGAGGACCCGCTTGAGGTTTCTCATTTGGAAATTCCTCCTTCTAAAATTTTGAGTTTTGGGTCGAAAACAACCGCTCAGGGTCGTATAACGCCCCTTTCAGTCGAATGAAGAGAAGGAAATATATCTGTTTTCAGGAGAAAAGGGCTTGTTTCAGGGAAAAAAGTCGGCTTGGTAGACATTTGGTAGACACAGCCCGGAAAAGGGAAAAAAGAAAAAGCCGGAATCCCTTGGAGCGCAAAGGATTCCGGCTTTCAAACTGGTAGACTTTTGGTAGACATGGCATCAAATTGACTTGGAGGCGAAGAAAAAGGGAGCTGGAAATTCATCCAGCTCCCTTTCGTGGGCTTATGGAATTGAAGCGGTCAATCAGCCGACCACCACAAGACGAACCTTACCGCCCTCCTGGGGGGCGCGATCATAGTAAATAGTGAGAGTATCCGCATAGGCCCGGGCCTCATCCAGAGAGGCAAACCAGGTCTTGGTGGTCTTGTTGTAGCAGAGCACATTGCCGGCCACGGGGAGAATCATATCGCTGGTGGTGACGGTGCCGATAGGAGCCACACCCTCGCCGGGGTTCTCCTTCATGTCAAAAGCGGAGCGGGGCACATTCTCCACCGCCTTCAGCGTCACCCAATTGGCGAGCTTGTGGACGCCGTCAATTTCGTCCAGAGAGGCGGTGATTCCAATGGCCATCTTCTCTGTAATCGCGGCGCCAGTGATAAGCTCATCGCTGTACTCATCTTTGCCGATCTCCACAGAAACAGAGGCATTGGAGTAGCTCATGCTGCCGCCGCTGCCGTTCACAACGCCTTTCTTGGCAAAGCCGTAGGTGTACTGGTCGCCGGTGACATCATCAAAGACAATGATGTTGACCCGGCCGGCATAGTCCCTGCCCACATAGCTGATCTGATTGGCGGGAACAGTGGCGCGGGTAAGCTGCTCAAAGGAGATCTCCGCAGGGGCGCCGTTGCCAACCCTCTCATAGAGTACAACATTGTCCGCCAGAGGATCGCCGCCAAGGGTACGGGCATTGATATCCAGCGTGCCGGAGGCACCGCTGCCGGACAGGCGGGAGAGAGTAAGCGAGCCGATCTTACTGGAAGACACAGTCACCAGCTGGCCCTGCATCCGGGCGGCGCTCTCCTCCGAGTAGGTGGTGGCGCCGGTGAAGACAATGGGCTTGCCGCTGGCGTCACGGATATCAGCCAGCGGGGTCACAGTGGCGTTGGAACCATCCATCTTTACCACGCCCACGGTGGTGGACCTGGCGGCGGAGGGAGAGACGGCACCGGCCACCTGGCCGTCAGAGGTGAGCAGAAGGGTGATGATCTCTCCTACCTTAAAAGAAGTCAGGTCGTCGTAGGCGCTGGAGAGCACCGGGAAGGTGGCGCCCATCATGGTGACGCTCAGGGGTGTGGCAGGGCTGGGAGAGGCGTTCTCATACACGCCGGTCAGACGCAGGTCGGAGACATAGAGCGTCTTGGTGGCTCTGTCATAGGTGGCTACGTCGTACTGGCGGATGTCGGAGAGGGCGGCGGGCAGGCCGTTCTTCAGAATCTGATAACCGGTATCGCTGCCCACCAGAGAGGCAAAGGGATTGCCCGAACCGGTGGCCTTGGCCACGGCGGCCTCCTCAGCGGCCTGCGTGGCGGGCAGATAGAGGTACTCCAGCTTGCCTGTAACTCCGTAATGGAGCACCAGAGGCGCGCCAGTCTTCAGGTTGAGATAGACCTCCGAATAGGTGGTTTCACCGCTCTCCCGGTAGACGGGGGTGGCAGGAGCCACGTCCAGCCTGTCGCCGCCGGAGACCGTCACATAGGTGGCCTGGGCGGAGACGACGGAGGTATTGCGCTGCGTACCGCTGCCGCCGGGCAGAATGGCAATCACTTTGCTGTCCTTGTCCAGCACCAGCTTGGCGCGGGCACCAGCCAGCGCGGTATCAAAGGGAATATGGTTTGTCTTGTAGGGATCGGCGGAGCCGGTGGTCAGGACGCAGCCGGTGGTGCCGTCGGCTGCAGTGGCATCCAGCGAGATGACAACCGCCTCGTCGGTAATACTGCCGCCCAGCTGAGTCAGGTAGGGCGCGTCGGCGCCCCTGGGACTGGTGTACAGCATATTTTCAAAGAGGATGGCGGTCTGTCCCCGGGTGATGGTGGAGTTCCAGGACAGAGACACCCCGTCCGTCAGGCCGATCACTCCGGCAGAAGCCAGATAGCCGCTGTACCAGGAGGAGCCCGCCGCCACGTCGGAGGCGGTATAGCCCAGAATCCGCATCATAATGGTGACAGCCTCGGCAAAGGTGATGGTCCGGCCGGGCTGGAAGGTGCCGTCTCCCACGCCTACCATCAGCATCTCGCCGCCGGCGCCGTCCTCGCCGCCGCCCAGACGGGTGGAGGCGGCCAGGTTGATATAGCCCCGGGCCCAGTGGTCCCCCTTTACGTCCAGGAAGATGGTGCGGTTCATCTGGGCGGAGGCCTCCTCGCCCTTGCCCATGATCTCAATGGCCATCTTGCAGAACTCGGCACGGGTCAGGGTGCCGCTGGGGTTGAAGGCGGTGCCGCCGGTGCCGTTGACCACGCCCAGAAGACGGAGCACCTCGGCGGCCTCAGCCACAGCGGGGTCGGTGATGTCGGTAAAGCCGGAGGTACTGGCGCCGCCGGTGGAAGCGGACGCCGGTACCACCACCATCAGGCCGCACACAAGGGCGGCTGCCAGCAGGCCGGCAAGGAATCGTTTGATTTTCATATTTCTCTCTCCCTTATATATGGAGTTGGAATGACGGAAAACGGAATCAGTCAGCCCTCAGGGCTTCCACAGGCTGGAGGCCGCTGGCCTTGATGGCGGGATAGAGGCCGAAGATGATGCCCAGGCCCACCGAGATGACAAAGGCGCCAATTGTGATGCCGGCGTTGGGCAGCAATATGATGCCAAGGGTTTGTTTACAAACGATCAGCGTACCGACATAGCCAACGGCAATGCCCAGAATACCGCCGATGCCGCAGATCATGCAGGCCTCAATGAGGAACTGGATGATAATGCTCCGCCGCTCGGCGCCGATGGCCTTGCGGATACCAATCTCACGGGTGCGCTCGGTGACGGTGACCAGCATGATGTTCATGATGCCGATGCCGCCCACGATAAGGGAGATGGCCGCGATGCCGCCCAGCAGCATCTGCTGGCTCCTGTTGGCCTCCTCGGTGGAGTCGATGTAGTTATCGTTGGAGTAGACATTGTAATATCCGTAGCTGTTGCCGGTGCTGGAGTCGCCAATCAGACTCTTGAGAAAGCTCTCAAGCCGGGCGGAGGCCTCAATGCGGGAGGCGGCGTCCTTGGCCTTGACAATAAAGTCGGAGTTGCCCGTGGAGACATTGCTGGAGCCGGCGATCTGGAAGGCCCGGGTGGTGGTGTAGGGCAGGAGGATGAAGTTATCCTGCTGGACGTAATACTGGGTCTCCTCGGTGAGGGTCTCCTCGTTGATGCGGGACTCATACACGCCGATGACCCTGAAGGGCACGCCGTCAAAGAGCATGGTCTCGCCGATGGGGTTGGCATAGTTGAAGAACATCTTGGCGGCATAGGAGCCCAGAACACAGACCTGGCTGCCGCTCTGCACGTCCAGATAGGTGAGATCCCGGCCGGCAGCAATGGTGGCGTTGTTGCAGGCCGCCCACTGGTCGCTGCCCATCCAGATCTGAGGGGGTTGGACGCTGCCGTCGTCCGAGTACATATTGTTGGAGTTCTTGGCCCCGTACTGCACGGTGAACCAGCAGTACTGGTTGGGGGTTACGCCCACCACCAGGTCGTCCAGCTGCTTGCAGTAGTTGTAGAGGCTGTTGAACACCACGTCGTCGCTGGAGCCGCCGGTCCACTTATAGGCGGAGACCTGAATCTGGTTTGTGCCCATGGACTTCATCAGGTCCATCATCTGCTTGGTGGTGCCCTGGGCATAGGTCACCAGAATGATGACTGCCGCCAGGCCGATGATGACGCCCAGCATGGTGAGAAAGGTGCGGCCCTTCCGGGCGGCGATGGACTTGGCCGCCAGCTTGATTGTCTGTTTTAAGTTCACAGCCAGTCCACCTCCTGCTGCCCGTCGGACACAATTTGCCCGTCCGAAATGCGGACCACCCGGGGAACTGTGGCCGCGATGCCGTTGTCGTGGGTGATGAGGATCACGGTGGTCCCCTCCTTATACAGGCGCCGGAGAATCTCCAGCACATGGATACCGGTCTTGGAGTCCAGCGCGCCGGTGGGCTCGTCGGCCAGAATGATGGGGGGATGGGTGGCGATGGCCCGGGCGATGGCCACCCGCTGCTGCTGGCCGCCCGACATCTCGGTGGGCTTGTGGTCCCGCCGGTCCCACAGGGAGACACGCTCCAGCGCGTCCCGCACCCGCTCCCGCCGAACGGAAGCCTTGATGCCCTGGTAAATCAGGGGAAGTTCCACATTCTCATAGGCGGAGAGGGCGGGAATGAGGTTGAAGCCCTGGAAGATAAAGCCGATCTGCTTGTTGCGCACATGGGAGAGCTGCCGATCGGACAGGTCGGTGACGTCGGTGCCGTCCAGGTGGTACTCCCCGTAGGTGGGGATGTCCAGGCAGCCGATGAGGTTCATCAGCGTGGACTTGCCCGAGCCGGACTGGCCCACAATGGCCACAAACTCCCCCCGGTCGATGGTGAGGGACACGCCGTTGAGGGCGCGCACCTCCCGCTCCTCTCCCTCATTATAAATCTTGAATACGTTCTTTATATCAATGAGCATTCCATCATCTCCTTTTGACAGGAGCGCTTCAGCCCGCCTTGGAGGAGGCGCTGGCCCTGCGGCCATAGTAGCTGCCGTCCTCGCTGGGGGTGTTGTTGTAGACCAGGTCGCCTTCGTTCAGGCCGGAGGTGATCTCCACGTTCATGTCGTCGTTCAGGCCGAGTTCCACCGGAATCACCACACAGTCGTCGGGAATCTCCTCCTGCATCGCGGCGGGCAGAACGGACTTGTCAATGGCGGTCTCGGGGGCCTCCTGGCCAGGCTGGAGCTGGAGATAGACCACAGGCTGGGGCGCCTCAGCGCCCTCAGGGGTGTAGTACCGCACGTCCTGGCTGGGGATGATGATGCCGGTGCTCTCAGCGGCGGTGAACTCATAGTCCAGATAGTAGCCGCCCATCAGCGTGCCGGTGGGATTGTCCACCCGGATGGTGGCGGGGAACACGGTGACGCCGTTCTCGTTGGTGCCCTGGACGGCCACGGTCTCCACCACGCCCATGTAGCTGTTGCCGTTCCAGTCGGACAGGTTGATGGTCATACCCTCGGAGATGTACTGCCGGTTGTGGTCGTCCACCTGGATGTTGACCGTCATCACCGTGTTGTCCGCGATGACAATGGCCGCGGTGCCCGAGGTGACCTCCATGTCCGGCACCAGGGAGCAGGTGACCACGGTGCCGGAGATGGGCGCCACGGCGGAGAAGTTCTGCACGTTCTTCTCAGCGTCGGTGACGGCCTGCTGGGCCTTGGTCAGAGACTCCTGGGCGGTGTTGATCTGCTCCTGCTTGGCGCGGATCTGCTCGTCAATATCGTTGGTGCCCTGGATCAGCAGCACCTGGCCGGCGGTGACGTTGGCGTAGTTCATCAGGTCGGCTACCTGTTCCACCGGGCCGGAGGCCTTGGTGGCGATGGTAGTGGTCTGGTAGTACTCCAGCTTGCCGCTCTCATAGGGGTAGATGGGCGTGCCGGCGGCGTCGGCCAGGGAGGCGGAGGCCACCATGTCGGCGGTGAGGGTGCCCGGGTTGTCCAGCACAAAGACAACCTCAAAGGTAACCGAGCCCTCGGGGACAATCCGCTCCACCTTATTAATCTTCTCCACGGTGCCGGTAATGGTGGTCATGGTGGCGGGAATGGAGATCTCGGCCGTCTGTCCCACAGAGATGTCGTTCTCATAGGCGTAGCTGTAATAGAGGGACAGCTTCAGCCTGGTGTCGTCCACCAGGACGGCGATCTGGGTACCCGAGCTCATGGGGTCGCCTACCTTAATATCAGAGACCTCAGTGAGCTTGCCGCCGTGGGGAGCGATGATGGTCAGATCATTGCGGCTCTTCTGGAGGTCGGCCATCTCCTCATTGAGCTTGGACATGGCCTCCTGCTGGGCCGTCAGCGCCTCCTGAGCGGTCTTCAGCGCCTCCTCAGCGGCAGGAGAGGTGACCACATAGAGGGGATCGCCGGCGTTGACCACCTGGCCCTGGGTGACATAGACCTCCTGAACCACGCCGTCGGCGGCCAGGGTAATGGTGGCGGAGTCCTTGGCGTTGGCCGCGCCGCCGCCCCGGACCGTAGTGGAGATGGTGCCGGTATACGCGGTGTCATAGATGGGCTCGCCCAGGTTGGAATCCTTATGCTCGGTAAACACAAAGTACCACAGGGCCCAGGCCGCAGCGGCGATAACCGCCAGGACGATAACCGCCGTGATGATGTTCTTGACGATTTTCCTGTTCTTTTTCTTGCGCTCCGGGGCTTTTCCGGAGGGCTGGGGAGCCGGTGTGTAAGCGGACGCCGGGTCCATGACGGGGGTATTCTGTTCAGCCATTTTCATTTCCTCCTATTGCCGTAGGTTCTCATCATCATTGTAGCATGACGGACCAGGGGAAAGCACTACAAATGTATGACAAGTTGTTAAGATAAACTTAAGATTCGTCCTCCTGTTCTTATAGACGCAGGAAACGGAAAAAAGTTACCATCCGAAAGAAAAAAGATGTACGCCGGAGTGCCACGGGGCGGCCCGGAACAGGCATATAGGGAGGCCCCCGTACCCCGGCCGCTGCTGCGGCAGGGCAGGGGTGAAGGGGGAAACATCACGGCCTGAACGGGGGTCTCTACCTTATATGTATTGAAAGCACTGAAATGTTACGGCCAGGCAAAAATAATCAAAAGATTTTCAAAATGGGGCGGGAACCTTTTAAATGCTCATATCGTCTAACAAAAAATGATAAGACAGGAACGGCGAGGCCGTAGTTTTACGGTTGTGTTACAAATGGGGCAAACCGCTTGACGATTTCGCCGGGATGTATTATCATGCCCACAGAGGCAAGGGGAGTTATACGACCCTGAGCGGCCGTTTTCGCCCCCCAAACTCAAATTTTAGAAGGAGGAATTTCCAAATGAGAAACCTCAAGCGGGTCCTCAGCCTGGCTCTGGCCTCCGTCATGCTCCTGGGCATGATGGTCATCGGCGCCGGCGCTGCGGACAAGACTGCGGCTGACCTGACCGACATCGATAAGGTCACCAACAAGGATGCTGTCAACCTGATGGTTGACCTGGGCATCATCGAGGGCAAGCCCGACGGCTCCTTCGCCCCCACTGAGGGCGTGGACCGTGCCACCATGGCCAAGCTCATCACCTACATCCTGATGGGCGACGTGGATCAGACTGCCTTTGAGGGCACTGCCACCGACCTGAAGGACATTGACACCAGCTGGGCCGAGGGGTACATCAAGTACTGCTACTCCAACGGCATCATCACCGGCGACGGCCAGGGCCACTTCTTCCCCACCCAGGGCGTGACCGTTGTCCAGGCCGCCAAGATGCTGCTGGTGGCTCTGGGCTATGACGCCGACGCTCAGGAGTATCAGGGCAACCCCAACTGGTCCACCAACATCATGAAGGACGCCCAGAAGGCCGGCCTGACCAACGACCTGGGCCTGAAGGCTACCGACACCCTGACCCGCGACAACGCTGCTCAGATGATCTTCAACGCCCTGTTTGCCAACACCGTGACCAACACCTATGGCTACGATCTGAACGGCAACAAGTACGTCTCCGGCTCCACTGCCAACAAGACCACTCTGGGCGAGGAGACCTACAACCTGCAGAAGGTCACCGGCATTGTCACCGGCATCTCCGCCAACGGCAAGGCCATCGTGGACAACGTGGCCACTGATCTGGTTGCCGCTCCCGACCAGGTGGGCGTGCAGGTCATCTACTACAAGAACAGCAAGACCGGCGACCTGATCTCCTCCACCCTGTCCACCGGTAAGAGCAGCATCCTGGGCACCAGCACCGACGGTACTGCTCTGGCCGACCTGTCCAACCCTGACAAGGCTGCTTACCGCGCCTCCAAGGACACCAAGGTTGACTACTACTACAACGGCTCCAAGAGCAACGAGTCCTCTGTGAGCACCGCTGCTGCCAAGGCCGGCGTGATCATCGACCTCATCGACAACGACAACAACGGCAAGTACGACGTGGTCCGCGCCACCGAGAAGACCGTTGCTACCGTGGGCGAGAAGGGTGTGACCGTCTCCAAGGCCACTTCCGCCTCCAAGGTTGACTCCGTCACCATCGACGGCGTTGTCGAGATCACCAACGTGGCCGTTGACCGCGTGAAGGGCTACGCCGACCTGGCTGCCAACGACGTCATCCTGTACGTCAAGGTGGGCAACACTTACTACATCGAGAAGGCCGCTGCTGTGACCGGCACCATCACCGGCACCAAGAAGGTCAGCTCCTCTGTGACCGGCTACCTGCTGGGCGGCGATACCTACACCGCTTCCGGCCTGGTCTCCAATCCCTTCGCTGACTTCAACAACAAGTTCAACACCGGCCTGACCCTGTACCTGGATGACAACGGCTCCGTCGTGAAGGTCGTCTTTGACACCGAGGCTGACTCCAACGACTACGCTGTCGTTCTGGAGACCGCCTGGGTCACCACGCAGGGCGTGGGCGCCAAGGGCTACGGCGAGGCGCTCCTCCTGATGACCGACGGCACCACTCAGGTTGTCCGCGTCTCCAAGGTGGGCAATGCTCCTGCTGCTGACGGGAACAGCGACAAGAAGATTGACAATGTAAACGAGGGCCAGTTCTACACCTATAAGACTGACGCCAACGGCAACTATGTCCTGGGCACCAACGCCAAGTACGAGAACAAGGTCATCACCAGCGCGACCATCACCTCCGGCAAGGCTGAGTTTGTTACTGGCGTCGTGGGCAACAACGCCACTGTGTTCCTGGTCAAGACCACCACTGACGGCCAGGCCAGCTACGCTGTCTATACCGGTATCGCCAACGTGCCCGGCACCGCCAGCGCGAAGGAGAACAACGGCTATGCTCTGGTAAACAAGGCCACTGGCATCGCCTCCTTCGTGTATATCTCCGACGGCGAGAACACCACTAAGGGCACCACTCAGAGCACCGTGTACTTCCTGAACAAGGACAACTACACCTACACTCCTGAGAGCGCTTCCGGCAAGGGCGACGACTACTACACCTATGACGCCATCGTGGACGGCAAGGTGGGCACCGTGAAGGTCGCCTCCGGCGCTCAGAGCAGCATCGTCAACGGCCTGATGGCTGTCACCTACGACAAGTCCACCGGCTATGTTGCTGTTGCCAGCTCCTCTGTTTCCAACAAGATCTCCGGCAATTCCAACGGCAAGGCCTCCGCGGGCGCCATTAAGGTGGGCGACAAGTTCTACACCTACACCGACAACTGCGAGGTCTACCTGATCAACGCTGCCACCAAGGCCGTCAATGTGACCACCATGGACAGCGTGACCGCCAACGCCACTGCCAATATCGTGGGCGTTGTGAAGGGCAGCTCCGGTGCCAGCGCCACCACTCTGAAGGCTCTGTACATCGAGTACACTCCCGCCTCCGGCGGCACCAGCGGTGAGACCGCTACCGGCTTCGACGTGCAGAATATCAAGTTCACCCCCGGCGCCAGCAAGGTCACCTTTACTGCCAACGTGAAGGCCAACAACCCCTCCGCTTCCGGTGAGGTTGCTACCGCTGTGACCGCCTACATGCTGGCTCCCAACGGCGAGTGGGTCAAGATGAACACCGTCCCCGACACCGACACCATGACCTCCGGCGCTGCCAGCATCAGCACCGATGTGGCTGGCGTGAAGGGCACCACCTACAAGTTTGAGGTTACCGTGACCTTTGCCAACGAGACCACCACCATCACCAGCGACGCTGTGATGATCGTTGCTGAGTAATCAGCTTCTTTCAGCACAAAACCCCCGGGCCAACTGGCCCGGGGGTTTTCCCTTTGTCTGTTTCTTTCCGGCTTCACTGGAACACGATTCCGTAGTCATATACCGAGCCGATTCCATCCTGCGTCATATCCAGCTCCACCACCGCCGTGCTGTTGGGGGCAGCGGGCGGCGCCGTCATTTCATATTCCGCCTC
>NZ_CALXGI010000084.1 GCF_944387805.1 uncultured Pseudoflavonifractor sp.
TTTCGAGCCCGCGGCGAAGAGAAGCCGCGCGTCGTGAGCAGGTGAAGCGTGACAAGAAGCGCTGAACCGCTGCGACTAAATCAAGCAATGGCAAGTCCCCGGAACACTTTGTGTTCCGGGGACTTTTCTTATAAGACCGGGTCCTGCCGCCGCAGCCGCCGCTCCCGACGGCGGCATGCGCAAAGCAGGCCTGTTCCAAAGGCCTGGCAGCGTATATTCCGGGCCTTTTCCTGTCAAAATACTCTTTCGACAGTCTGCTAAATTTCCGGACGGCATGGCGCCCTGCCCGTTTAACCGTTTTCCTCCATGCACCTGTTCACTCTCTCATTTTAATTGAAAAAACGCCTGAGCCTGAGAGAAAAGCTCCCAGACTCAGGCGTTTTATATTGTTGAACTCTTTCCGTTGTCCCTCCGGCTGCCTCTGCGCCCTTCAAACCGGAGTCGTCCTTTTCTTACGCGGGCGGCTGGAGGCCGCAGGTCTGGATACAGCCCTGGCGGACCTTGCGGAACCGGGTCATCGTGGTTCTGCCGTCCCGCCACTGGTACCGCAGGCGGACAGTTCCGCCTGCAATACAGCGCTCCAGAGCGCTGCGGCAGTTCTGGATGTAGAGCAGCTGGTCCACCACGGCATACTCCCTGGCCACCTCGTCCCCATATTCCGGGCAGGGCAAGGCGTCACAGGAGGTGAGCCGTCCCACAGAGCGGGACAGCTGCCGGGACGCATCCACCGCCCGCTGGCGGAGCTGCTCCCGCAGGACATGGACAGGCACAAGCTGTGGCTTGTCTTTGCCAGTCTTGGACCGGCGGTTCTTCATCTCAGTCGTTTCTCTCATCATAAGGCAACGTCCTTTCTTTTTATGATTTTCTGTCTCTTCGGGCCACGCGCCATACCAGTTCCTGCCCTGCCTGCCGGCACGGCGTTGTCTTCCCCCTCTCCGCTCTCCAGCAGCCCGGGTCGTGGCGAAGAGGGCGGAATATCTTCTCTGGCGGTGGGTATTCCATTGTCAAGGTCGCGCCCCATGAAAAAAGGCATGGAGCTTCCGGAAACAGCGGATTCTCCATGCCTAAGCACACAAAAAAGGGCATAGAAATTCCGATGTTTAACCGTCATTCCATGCCTTAAAAAGTACATTTAATTGTGAGGGTATTATAGCACAGACTCTTTCTGTCGTCAAGTCTTTTTCCCTGTTTTTGACTCTTTATAAAATCAGCGCCCCGCCGGATACCCGGCGGGGCGCTGATACTCTGTCTATAGGCTAATCGGGGATGGCTCAGGCGGCCTGGTCAGCAGCCGCGGCGCCGCCCAGGGTGTTCACAAAGAACTCGGCGGTAGCGGAGATGACCTGATTGATGGCGGTATAATCGCCGGAGAACATGTTGAGTGTATGGTCGCAGTTCTCAATGATCAGGTTTTCAGAGGCCTCATTCTGAGCTGCATCCACGATGGTCTTGCCGCTGGCAGGGTCCACCACGGTGTCGGCCGCGCCGTTGATGGTGAGGATGGGGGCCTTGATGGTCTTGATCTCCTCCAGAACGTCGGTGTCCTTCACGTCCTTGAACCACTGAAAGCCGGTGGGCAGGGCGGTGCGCCAGTCAAACTCCATGGTGAAGGAGCCGTTCTTCTCCGCCTGGGCATAGGCGGCGTCGAAGTCCTCAAACATAACGGTCAGGTCCAGCGCGCCGGCCCAGGCGACCACGCTCTTGAAGGTGTCGGGGTAGGCGGCGGCGGCCAGGAAGGCGTTGGTGCCGCCCTGGCTCCAGCCCAGAACGCCCAGCTTGTCCCCGTCCACGCCCGCCAGGCCGGCCAGGTAGTCGGCGGCGGCCTTGGCGTCGATGTTTGCGGAGGTGTAGCTGTAATTCACGTACAGCGCCTCGGTGCCCTCGTCGATGCCCTGGAAGTTGAAGCGGATGGTGGCCAGGCCCTGCTTGGCCATCTCAGCGGCGGCCATGTCATAGGCGCCGTTGACCTCGTGCATGTTGGAGCCGGTGCCGTGGAGCATCACCACGCCGGGAACCTTGTTGTCCTCAGAGGCGGAGGTGGGCACGGTGACAATGGCGGTCATGGTGTGGGCGGGCACGCCGTTCTGAGCGGGGACCTCAATGGAGACGGTCTCCTCCGTGTAGATAGGGGTGAGCTTGGAGACGTTCAGCAGGATCTGGGCCAGCTCGGAACGGGCGGCAGTGCCAGCGGGGTTGAGCTGGTTGTTGGCGCCCTTCAGGATGCCCAGGGACACGGCGGTCTCCATGGCCTCAGAGGCCCAGGCGGGGATGGCGTCGTCGTCGGCATAGGTGCTCAGGTCCGCATCCTCGGTGGGCAGGATGCCCTTGGAGGCGGTGTAGTCGGCAAAAATCTTGGCCAGCTCCTGGCGGGTAACGGCGGCGTCGCCGTTGAAGAGGCCGGTGCCGGTGCCGGAGGTCAGGCCCTCGTCCTCAGCCCAGGCGGCGGCGTCCGCGTACCACTTGCCGGCCACATCGGAGAAGGAGGCGGCCTCGGTCACGGCGGGCTTGCCGGCCATATTGTACAGGGTCTGGAACACGGTGCCCCGGGTGACGGTGCCGTTGGGCTCAAAGCCGCTGCCGGAACCGTTCATGATGCTGTTGTCCATCACATAGCGGGCGGCCTCCACATACCAGGCGCCGGTCTCCACGCCCTTGTACTTGATGGTGATGCGGCCCTGGCCGTAGGGATCGGCGTACTCCTCGCCAACCACGCCGCCCAGGTTGTCCCGGATGTAGTTGATGAGGACCTCGTTGTCCACCATGACCTCGTCCTTGAGGATGGTGATATTGTCCTTGCCGAACATGGCGTAGCCGTCGCCGCCGTCCTTGAGCATGTAGTTGTGGGAGGCCAGGGTGTAGGTGGCGGAGGGGTCGATGGGGGCGTACTCACCGGTCTCGCTGTCCAGGACCTGGACGTCGGACACGCGGCGGTCGCCGGAGACCTCCACAAAGTTGCCCGCGTCGTCCAGCACCACGGAGGTGGGGATGGTCGGGTCGATGGTGTACTTGATGCCGGAGACCTGGAGGAAGCCGCCGTTTTCGGACACGCCCACCTGCATGGAGCCCAGCTCCAGGGCGTCCAGCACCTGCTGGCCGGTGACCTCCACCAGGCAGGCCAGGTTGCCGAAGGGGTGGACGGCGATGATGTCGCCGTAGGTAATGTCGCCGGCAGCAATGTCGGCGCGGACGCCGCCGCCGTTGACCCAGCCGATGTCAGCGCCCAGCAGGATGCGGTAGGCGTCGGCGCACAGGTCGCCCAGGTTGGTCTCGGCGGAGCGGACGGCGCGGCTTCCGGTGGCGGGGTCGTTGACGGTCAGATCCACGCTGCTGGTGGCCACCACCTGGCTGGCCTTCTCGGTGTACTCGGCCTGGATACCCTCCACGAAGGCCTTGGCGTCGGCGTAGGCCTGGCTGGTGGTGTCCACGTCGGCCAGGGGCACCAGCTCCGTGGTCATGGTGCCGTCGGGGGCGATGACCAGCTTGCCCACATACTCGGCCTTGGTGCCGGTCTGGCTGAGGAGCACGTCCTCGCCGTCGGCGTTCTTCACGGTCTCAGAGGCCACGGTGGTGTGGGAGTGGCCGTCCAGCATCACGTCGATGCCGGTGGTGTTGGCAATGACCTCGGTGGACATCCAGGGGGAGCTCTGGGCGTCCACGCCCAGGTGGGCCAGGGCCACCACATAGTCGGCTCCGGCGGCCCGGGCGGCGTCCACGGTCTCCTGGACCTGGTCGTACAGGTCCTGGCCGTTGTTGCCCTGGCAGAAGCCGTAGATATAGTTGCCCGCGTCGTCCTGGAAGTAGGCGGGGGCGGACTTGGTCAGGGTCTCGGGGGTGGAGATGCCCACATAGGCCACATCCACGTCGCCGTAGCTGATGATCTTGTAGGCGTCCAGCACGGCATTGCCGTCGGCGTCCACAAAGTTGCAGCTCAGGTAGGGGAACTCAGCCTGGTTCTTCACAATGTCCAGGAAGGTATCCATCCTGAAATCGAACTCATGGTTGCCGGGGATGGCCAGATCGTACCCCACGGCGTTCATGATGTCGATGATCCAGCTGCCATTGGACATGGAGCCCAGGATGCCGCCCTGGATGGCGTCGCCGTCATCCACCAGGGTGACATTGTCGGCGCCATAGGTGTCTTCCATCTGTGCCTTGTAGCTGGCGATGGCCGCGTAGGCGAGGCCGTCGTCCGAGGTGCAGTGGATATCGTTGGTGTAGAGCACAACGATACCGTCCTCCTGCCCGGCGGCCATGGCGGGTACGAACAGGGCGCACACCATTGCCAGCGTCAGAAGAAGGGACAGGAACTTACTCGTACGCTTCATGTAAGACATTCCACCTTTCATTTCTTTTCAGATAAGGGCGCGGAATCTCTGCCTCGGCCGTCTTTCTCCGGGCGCGTCTTATTCCGGCGGGCCCCCCTGCTCCGCCGGAAGCCGTGTCTCCGAATACAGGTACGGAATTGGGCGTCCTTCCGTTTCCTTTCCATAAGACACCTTAATAGTAACAAAACAGTGACAGAAAAACAAGCCGCTTTCCAAGTTTTCTATTTTTTCTATCATTTAATCGGCGGCGTTTTCTCTGTCAGAACATACAAAAATGCTCCGGACAAAAAATCCGGAGCATTTTATGAGAGCGGTAAATTTTCCTTACTTGCTGACCCAGGTGCCGGTGGCCTCGCACTTCAGGTAGGCATTGATAAAGCCGTCCAGATCGCCGTCCATGACGCCGTTGACGTTGCTGGTCTCGTAGCCGGTGCGGTTATCCTTCACCAGCTGGTAGGGCATAAACACATAGGAGCGGATTTGGCTGCCCCACTCAATCTTCAGCTGTACGCCCTTGATGTCGGAGATTTTCTCCGCGTGCTGCTGCATCTTCAGCTCCACCAGCTTGGCCCGCAGCATGCGCAGGCAGGTGTCCTTGTTCTGGAACTGGCTGCGCTCGGTCTGGCAGGAGACCACAATACCGGTGGCATGGTGGATGAGGCGGACGGCGGAGGAGGTCTTGTTGATGTGCTGTCCGCCGGCGCCGGAGGAGCGGAACACCTGCATCTCGTAGTCCTCGGGGCGGATTTCCACATCGGCGTCCTCGGGCAGGTCGGGCATGACCTCTACGGCGGCGAAGGAGGTCTGCCGCCGGGCGTTGGCGTCAAAGGGGGATACCCGGACCAGACGGTGGACGCCGTGTTCGCTGCGGAGGTGGCCGTAGGCATTCTCGCCCTGAATCATCACAGTGGCGGACTTGATGCCCGCCTCTTCACCGTCCTGGAGGTCCACCACCTGGTACTCGAAATCGTGGCGCTCGGCCCAGCGGGTGTACATCCGCAGCAGCATCTGGGCCCAGTCCTGGGCCTCAGTGCCGCCGGCGCCGGCATGAATCGCCAGCACCACATTGTTGTCGTCGTACTCGCCGGTAAACAGGGTGGACAGACGGGCCTCCTCCATGTCGGCGGTGAGCTTGCTGAAGCCCTCCTCCAGCTCGGGGATTAGGGACTCATCCTCCTCCTCGTTGCCCATCTCGCAGAGGGTCAGCAGGTCCTCCCACTCGCTGATCCGCTTTTTCTGTCCGTCCACCTTGTGGTGGAGCTGCTTAATCCGCTGCTGAACCTTCTGAGCCTTCTCCAGATTGTTCCAGAAACCGTCCGAGGCACTCTCAGACTCCAGCATCTCCAGCTCCCGCTCCGCAGCTTCCAGGCCCAGGGCCTGTCCCAGGTCGTCCAGCTCGGGCTTCAGGTTATTGAGCTTTACCTTGTACTCATCAAATTGAAGCATGAGTGCCTCCTATCGTCGTTGTACATAAAGTGAGCTCCCTGACCTTTCAGGTCAGGGAGCCTTTTCTGGTTGCGGGGAGAGGATTTGAACCTCTGACCTCCGGGTTATGAGCCCGACGAGCTACCAAGCTGCTCTACCCCGCGATATTGGTGCCGGAGACCGGGGTCGAACCGGCACGGGATTTCTCCCACGGGATTTTAAGTCCCGGGCGTCTGCCAATTCCGCCACTCCGGCATTTACGATCCAGTTCTCCGTCCTTTTAGGTGCTTATTAAGAATACCATATACAAGGCACTTTGTCAATGCAAAATTTAAATTTTCTTTCCTCCCCTCTTCGACTGCATTGTCCCGCACCGGCGGCGTATTCTGAACCGGTGAGCCTGTGGGGCGGCGGGCATCTTCCCCGCCCTGCCGCATACCATGATATGAGGGGCTGAATTTTCTCTGAGAGGAGGGCGCCTATGTCCGAGAGCAAAGTTGTCTCCCTTCCCGCCCAGCAGCCGGTGGCGAAGCCCCGGGAGGATGTGGATGACTACATCTTTTATATGGAGTCTGAATGGCAGGCCAGCGACCGCTGACCCGCCGGGCGGTGGCCGCGTCTTCCTGCCGGCCTCCGCCCTTGTCATATTGTCCGGCTCTGATGATAAGGGTGATTTTCCCGCTGCACGGCAATAAAAACGCCCCCGGACGCATTTGCGTCCGGGGGCGTCGTGCGCTGTTTGATTACTTGTACAGCTCGATGAGCCTGGTCAGGTGCTCGTAACGCTCCTTGGCGGACTCCTCGTTGCGGGCGAAGAGCTCCTTGGCGCGGTCGGGGAAGGACCGGGTCAGGGAGGAGTAACGGGCCTCGTTCATCAGGAACTCCTGATAGCCGCCGGCAGGGGCCTTGGAGTCCAGGGTGAAGGGGTTCTTACCCTCAGCCTTCAGAGCGGGGTTGAACCGGAACAGGTTCCAGTAGCCGCACTCGACAGCCTTCTTCATCTCAATCTGGCAGTTGCTCATGCCGCCCTTGATGGAGTGCATCTCGCAGGGGGCGTAGCCGATGACCAGAGAGGGGCCGTGATAGGCCTCGGCCTCACGGATGGCGGCCAGAGTCTGGTTGGGGTTGGCGCCCATGGCCACCTGGGCCACATAGACGTAACCGTACTGCATCACGATCTCGGACAGAGACTTCTTAGCCACGGTCTTGCCGGCCGCGGCGAACTGGGCCACCTGGCCGATGTTGGAGGACTTGGAAGCCTGTCCGCCGGTGTTGGAGTACACCTCGGTGTCGAACACGAAGACGTTCACGTCCTCGCCGGAGGCCAGAACGTGGTCCAGGCCGCCGTAACCGATGTCGTAGGCCCAGCCGTCGCCGCCGAAGATCCAGATGGACTTCTTGGACAGGTACTCCTTCTCCTGGAGGATCTCAGCAGCCAGCTTGCAGGCGTCGCACTGGCACAGGGTCTCGCCCTTGGCCTTCAGCTCCTCGCCAAAGGCGCGGATCTCTGCCTTGTCGCTGGCAAGCAGCTCGTCCACGGTGCACAGACCGTCCTCCAGCGCGGCCACATAGGCCTTGGTGGCCTCGGCGTTGGCCTCGCCGTCCTGCATGGTGTCCAGCCACTTCTGGCCGGCCTCCTTGATGGCGCCGGTGCACCAGTCCAGATTCAGCAGCGCGCGGGTCTTCTCGGCCAGTCGCTCACGGATGGCCTTCTGGCCCAGGTAGATGCCCAGGCCGTGCTCGGCGTTATCCTCAAACAGGGAGTTGGCCCAAGCGGGACCGTGGCCGTCCTTGTTGACGGTGTAGGGAGAGGTAGCGGCAGGACCGCCCCAGATGGAGGAGCAGCCGGTGGCGTTGGAGATGTACATCCGGTCGCCGCAGACCTGAGTGACCAGGCGGGCATAGGCGGTCTCGGCGCAGCCGGCGCAGGAGCCGGAGAACTCCAGCAGGGGCTGCTTGAACTGGCTCTCCTTGACGGTCTTGATGCCCTCCATGTCGGCCTTGGGGCCAACCTTGGCCACCATGTAGTCGAACACGGCCTGCTGAGCAGCCTCCTGCTCCTGGGGCACCATGGTCAGGGCCTGGACGGGGCAGTTCTTGGCGCAGACGGAGCAGCCCATGCAGTCCAGGGGGGAGATGGCGATGGCGAACTTATAGACGCCCTTGCCCTTGCCGGCCTTCACGTCCACAATCTTGGCGGCCTCGGGGGCGTTCTTGGCCTCCTCCTCGGTCAGCGCGTAGGGACGGATGGTGGCGTGGGGGCAGACGTAGGAGCACTGGTTGCACTGGATGCACTTGGAGGAATCCCAGGTGGGGACCATGACGGCCACGCCGCGCTTCTCATAGGCGGAAGCGCCCTGGCAGAAGGTGCCGTCCACGTGGTCCACGAAGGCGGAGACAGGCAGGCTGTCGCCGTCCATCTTGCCCACGGGCTCCAGGATCTCCTTGACCATCTTCACCAGCTCGGGCTTGCCGGTCAGCTCGGTGGTGACGGTCTTGTCCTCGGCGGTAGCCCAGGAGGCGGGCACCTCGAACTTCTTGTAGGCGGTGGCGCCGGTGTCGATGGCCTTGTGGTTCATGTCCACAATGTCCTGGCCCTTCTTCAGGTAGGAGTGGGTGGCGGCGTCCTTCATGTACTGGATGGCCTCTTCCTGGGGCATAACCTTGGCCAGGGAGAAGAAGGCGGACTGAAGGATGGTGTTGGTGCGCTTGCCCATGCCGATCTTGGCGGCCAGGTCGATGGCGTCGATGGTGTAGACCTGGACATTGTGCTCGGCGATGTAGCGCTTGGCCACGGCGGGCATATGCTTGTCCAGCTCCTCATCGGACCACTGGCAGTTGATCAGGAAGATACCGCCGTCCTTCACGTCGCGGACCATGGGGAAGCCCTTGATGATGTAGGAGGGGTTGTGGCAGGCCACGAAGTCGGCCTTGTTGATGTAGTAGGGGCTCTTGATGGGCTTGTCGCCGAAGCGCAGGTGGCTGATGGTCACGCCGCCGGTCTTCTTGGAGTCGTACTGGAAGTAGGCCTGCACGTACTTGTCGGTGTGGTCGCCGATGATCTTGATGGAGTTCTTGTTGGCGCCCACGGTGCCGTCGCCGCCCAGACCCCAGAACTTGCACTCGATGGTGCCCTCAGCAGCGGTGTTGGGGCAGTCGTGCTCCACCAGGGAGGTGTTGGTCACGTCGTCCACGATGCCGATGGTGAACTGGCGCTTGGGCTCGGCCTTCTGCAGCTCCTCATAGACAGCGAACACGCTCTTGGGCGGGGTGTCCTTGGAACCAAGGCCATAGCGGCCGCCGATGATGGTGGCCTGACGGCCGGCGTTGGCGAAGGCGGTGACAACGTCCAGGTACAGAGGATCGCCCTGGGCGCCGGGCTCCTTGGTGCGGTCCAGCACGGCGATGTGCTTGGCGGTCTCGGGGATGGCGGCAAGCAGCTTGTCGGCGCGGAACGGACGGTACAGGCGGACCTTCACCAGGCCCACCTTCTCGCCGTGGGCGTTCAGGTAGTCGATGACTTCCTCGGTCACGTCGCAGATGGAGCCCATGGCGATGATGACGCGGTCAGCGTCGGGAGCGCCGTAGTAGTTGAACAGCTGATAATTGGTGCCCAGCTTGGCGTTGACCTTGCCCATGTACTCCTCGACGATCTCGGGGAGGGCGTCGTAGTACTTGTTGCAGGCCTCACGGTGCTGGAAGAAGATATCGCCGTTCTCGTGGGAGCCGCGCATGACGGGGCGCTCGGGGTTGAGGGCCCGCTTGCGGAAGGCCTCCACGGCGTCCATATCCACCATTTCCTTCAGGTCGTCATAATCCCAGATGGCGATCTTCTGGATCTCATGGGAGGTACGGAAGCCGTCGAAGAAGTTCAGGAAGGGAACGCGGCCCTTGATGGCGGCCAGGTGGGCAACGGCGCCCAGATCCATGACCTCCTGGGGGTTGGTCTCGGCCAGCATGGCAAAGCCGGTCTGGCGGCAGGCCATAACATCGGAGTGGTCGCCGAAGATGTTCAGGGACTGGGCGGCCACGGTACGGGCGGAGACGTGGAACACGCAGGGCAGCAGCTCGCCGGCGATCTTGTACATGTTGGGGATCATCAGCAGCAGGCCCTGGGAGGCGGTGTAGGTGGTGG
>NZ_CALXGI010000085.1 GCF_944387805.1 uncultured Pseudoflavonifractor sp.
GGAGTCCTTTTTTTGTCCATAGCTATAAGCTCTTTATCCACTGGCAGACCCAGTGGTTCTTTAAGCAACAGAAAAGGAGCGCGGCAGCCGCCGCGCTCCTTTTTTCTCTTGCTGTGGGGAGACTTATTTGGCGTACTCCACAACCTTGGTCTCCCGGATCATATTCACTTTGATCTGGCCGGGGTACTCCAGCTCTTCCTCGATCTTCTTGGCAATGTCCCGGGCCAGGAGCACCATCTGGTCCTCGCTGACCTTCTCGGGCGCCACCATAATGCGGACCTCCCGGCCCGCCTGGATGGCGAAGGACTTCTCCACGCCGGGGAAAGAGGAGGTAAGCTCCTCCAGCTTCTCCAGGCGCTTAATATAGTTCTCCAGATTCTCCCGCCGGGCGCCGGGCCGGGCGGCGGATACCGCGTCGGCCGCCTGCACCAGGCAGGCCACAATGGTGCGGGGCTCCACATCGTTGTGGTGGGCCTCAATGGCGTGGATGACGTCCTCGTTCTCCTTGTACTTCCGGGCCAGCTCCACGCCGATCTGGACGTGAGAGCCCTCCACCTCGTGGTCAATGGACTTGCCCAGATCGTGGAGCAGGCCGGCCCGCTTGGCCAGGGTCACGTCGGCGCCGATTTCGGCGGCCAGCAGGCCCGCCAGGTGGGAGACCTCGATGGAGTGGTTGAGCACGTTCTGGCCGTAGCTGGTGCGGTACTTCATGCGGCCCAGCAGCTTGATGAGCTCCGGGTGGAGACCGTGGACGTTGGTCTCGAACACAGCCCGCTCGCCCTCGGCCTTGATGGTGGCGTCCACCTCCCGCTTGGCCTTCTCCACCATCTCCTCAATGCGGGAGGGGTGGATGCGGCCGTCCTGAATCAGCTTTTCCAGGGCGATACGGGCGATTTCCCGGCGGACAGGGTCAAAACAGGAGACCGTAATGGCCTCGGGGGTATCATCAATGATGAGATCTACGCCGGTCATGGTCTCCAGCGTGCGGATATTGCGGCCCTCGCGGCCGATGATGCGGCCTTTCATCTCGTCATTGGGCAGGGGAACAACCGACACGGTGGCCTCGGCCACGTGGTCGGCTGCGCAGCGTTGAATGGCAAGGGACAGGATTTCCTTGGCCTTGGTGTCGGCCTCTTCCTTAAACTGGGCCTCAATCTCCCGGATTTTCATGGCGGACTCGTGGGTAACCTCGGTCTCCAGCTGGTTGATGAGATAAGCCTTGGCCTCCTCGGCGGTAAAGCCGGAGATCCGCTCCAGAACCTCCATCTGGGACTTCTTGACCGTAGCGACCTCCTCCCGGGCTGCCTCCAGCTCGGTGAGCTTGGTCTGGAGAACTTCTTCCTTTTTCTCCATGTTCTCGGTCTTGCGGTCCAGGGTTTCTTCCTTCTGCTGGAGCCGGCGCTCCTGCTTCTGCAGGTCGGCCCGGCGCTCTTTCTGATCCCGTTCAAAGTCGTTGCGGGCCTTGAGGATCTCCTCCTTGGCCTCTACCAGCGCCTCCCGCTTCTTGCTCTCGGCGCTCTTGATGGACTCGTTAATAATCCGCTTGGCCTCTTCCTCGGCGCTGGAGATCTCCTTTTCGGCGACCTGCTTGCGCCACTTGACGCCAAGGGCAAAGCCTATCAGCGCGCCGGCCAGCAGCGCGACGACAATTCCCACAATTAGCATCCAAATGGGTACCATCATAAGGGCTGAACACACCTCCTACTTTCTTAGTATGTATAAAGTCAGTTGTTTCATGGCATTGGCGGAGCTGGCGCTGCTTGTCCATTCCGCACAAAAATTGAAAAGCTACCCCTGCTGCTTTTCAAAAACTATACCTAGTCTATTTTAGTGCCGCCGCCCATTCCTGTCAAGATAATTCGTACTCGACAAAAAGTGAAAAAGGCGGAAAAATGCGGCAGAAGGCCGCTTTGGCCTCCTGCCGCAGAATTGAGTGCCCGCGCACTGAGGTTACAGCGCCTGGCGCAGCCGCGTATCGGCCTGCCGGAACAGTCTCCGTACGCTGCCCGGCCCTGCCGCCCAGCTGACCATCAGCCGCTCTCCCGCCCGGCCGGAGCCATAGACCTGGGCGCTGCGGGCTGCCGCCTGATCCGGGGCGGGTCCATCCCCCCTGGGCATCACTGCCGCAAAGGTACACCCGCCGATCCGGTAGAGGACACTGCCGGCGCCGCAGGCCAAACGCAGCGACTCCGCCGCTCGGGCAATGGTCTCGTCCCCCACGCGGTAGCCCCTGGTCTGGTTGACCTGTTCCATTCCCCACAGCTTGGCCAGCACCAGCCCTCCGGCAGGCCTTTTCCGCCCCAGAGCATGCCGGAAGGCCGCCCGGTTTTCCGCGCCGGTGAGCCAGTCTGCCGCCGCCATCGTACGGCGGGAGGCGGCGGCCATGAGTCCCCACAGCGCCGCCGTTCCCAATCCGCATGCAACCGCCCACTTTCTCCATGCTCTGTCCACGTGGTGTCCTCCGTTCTATGTTTTTGCTCTATTATAGTTTCGTTTTGTCTCTTCGTCAACTTTCAAATGAATATTTTTTCTTATTTTGATACATATTGAAACCTTGATTGTCTCTTATCCACATCTGACGTTATAATTTTTCATACAGGCGGGAGGTGAACACATGCTGGGCCAGCGTTTGCGTGTTCTGCGGCAGTCCCACGGAAAAACGCAGTCTGAGATTGCCGGACTGTTGAATATTTCCCGCTCAGCCTATGCACTCTATGAAGCTGGAAAGCGTCAGCTCAGCTATGACTCATTGGTCATTTTAGCTGATTACTATCAGGTTAGTCTGGACTATCTCTTTGGCAGAACTGATGTGCCGGAGCTTCAGCACTCCTTTACACCGGAGGAGCGCCGCCTGCTCTCCCGTTACCGGACTATGGACGGGCGGGGCAGAGAGACCCTGCAGGCCCTGGCCGACGCCGAGTGCTTCATTACCAGCGGAAAAAAGCAGTCTGTGCTGTAAAAAACTCCCTACCGTTTCCGGCAGGGAGTTTTTTCATTTTATCAGGTCATGGTAAAGAGCATCTTGGCCACCTCGCCCCGGCGGAGCGGATCGGCAGGCATAATCTTGTTGTCGTAGCCGCTGATAACCCCCTGGGCCACCAGGGTCCTGACATAGGCCAGGGACCAGTCTGGCACGCTGGCTGCGTCGTCAAAGGCGAGCTCAGCCTGGGCAAATCCCTGGGCCTGGACCCGGCCCAGAATGGTCATGGCCTCGGCCCGGCTGATGGTGGCGGAGGCGTTGGCGCTCAGGTTGCCCGCGCCGTCGCTGCTCCCCTTCAGATACCCCAGGGCGTACATGGTCTTGACCCCGGGCAGGGCCCAGTCGGGAATCTGGGCCGCGTCAACAAAGGGCAGCTCTACGCTGCTGTACTGGTCCATATCCACCCCCAGCCACCGGGCCACCATGGCGAAGAACTCACCCCGGGTGATGGTCCGGTCGGGCTGGAACTGGAGGGTTCCGTCTGCCTCGTTGGGTACGCCGGTGGTGATGCCCTGCTGGTAGAGGTAGTCGGCATAGCTGGCCGCCCAATGGCCCTGGGTATCGGTAAAGACGGCGGCGGCCGTCCCTGCGGCGCTCTGGGTGGCGCTGCCCCGGCCCAGGTTGCCCGAGGCGTCGGACACAGTGACCGTCACCCGATGGAGGCCGCTGCCGGCGGCAGGCAGGGCGGCTGTCAGGGTGGAGGTGCCGGCGTTCCAGGTGAAGTCCATGGCCTTGCCGTCATAGGTCAGGGTAATCTGGCTCTTGTCAAACTGCTTGTCCACGTCGTCGGACACCACGGCAGTGATGCCGCCGGACAGATTGACCGACACTGTGGGGCTGACGGTGTCCTGAATGGCCTCGTTGGAGGTGGTGATCTGGTCCAGGTACACCGTGCCGCTGGTGCTCGCTCCGCCGCTGTAAATAAAGTTGAAGGACCGGACGGCGGCGGCGTTGGCGGGCAGCTGGGCCGAGACATACTTCCAGCCGGTGAAGTTCAGGCTGGTAAGGGCCACCTCACTGGTGACGCCCTGCCGGTCGGCAATGGTAGCGGTCAGGCTGTTGCCTGAGCCGTCGCCGTAAATCCACAGGTTCAGCCACTTCTCCCCCTCGGCGATGGACAGGGTGGTCGTCAGGCTGGCGGTGCCGGCGGTCTGGGCGTCGTAGTCCACCCGGAGGCTGGCGCCGCCGCTGCGGACGTAGTCGGAGGCGGTCTCCTGGCTGAGCTGGACGGCTGCCGTGCCCCCCACAGAGGTAATTCCGCCCTCAAAGTTCTCCAGCAGCTTCACATGGCCGGCCACAGTGACGGGGATGGTCACGGTGGTCCCACCCGCCGAGACGGTCAGGCTGCCGCTGGCGGTCTTGTCGCCGGCGGTAATCACGCCATTTGCGTCCACTGTGCCCACCGCCGGATCCAGGGTCCAGGTGTAGCAGGTGTCCTGGGAGGTGAGGGCCAGGGTGCGGTAGACTGCGTTGGCCTTCAGATCAAAGGTGCCCCCCGGCTCCAGGTTGACGGAGGTCATGGCCGCGCCGCTGGCCTCGCTGGTAAGGGTAATGCTGTCCGGCTTCTTCACCACGGTCATGGTGGTGTAGCCGCTGGCCGCGCCGCTGGTGGCGGTGACCTGGGTGGTTCCGCTCTCACTGCCGGCGGTAAAGAGGCCGTTGGTGTCCACCGAGCCGTCTCCATTGCGGATGGACCAGGCGACGGGGACTGTGGTGTCCATGGCGTAGTAGGAGGTGTCCACCGGGGTGGCGGTGAGCTGCACCTGGGCACCAGAGAGCACCAGAGACTCGCTGGGGGTCACGTAGAAGCTGCCCAGCTCACCGGTGGGCTTCAGATCGGTGGTCAGGAAGAGGGCTACGCTGTTGGCCCGCTGGCTGCCGTCAGAGGGCTTGTTGAGGACGGAGAGGCTGTCCTCATCCGGATAGGTGGCGCCGATGGTAGTGGAGCCTCCGCCATCCAGGCTGATGGCGTCCACGCAACCCAGCTCCACCAGGCGCATGGCCACCTGGGTCAGGCTAGCGCCCACGCTGTACCCGGACTGCTTGCCGTCGATGGTGTAGAAAATCACGGTGCCGTCGGCCTTCACGCCCACGGCGGTGTAGGCCGTCTGGCCGGAGGGCAGGCTGGTCTCCACCTTGCCGGCAGTGACCAGCTTGTACAGTCCGCCCATGAGCTGGTCGGCCTCCTGCCAGATGGCTTCGGTGCTGGTCACGTCGATGTCAATCAGGTCCCCCGCCTTCAGGCTCTTCACATTGGACAGCCAGTAGGAGTTGGCCTGGTTGTTGATGGACAAAACCGCCTTGCCTGCCGGGATGGCGATGGATCCGGTGGACTCCAGCACCTGCTCCACCTTGTAAGTCACCCGGCTGCCGATCATGAGCTCACCGCTCTGGGTCAGGGTACCCTTGACCTCCTTGGCCGGGTCGGCCTCGCTGCCGGTCTGGGCGCCGGTGGTCAGGTCCTCGGAGCCGGTGATATCCCCGTCCGCGGCGGAGGACGCGCCGCTCTCCGCCGCCTCCTGGCTCTCCTCGGACACGTCCAGATCCACGTCCACGCTCTCCCCCACGTCGTCCAGCACAGGGGTAAGAATCACGTCGATACCGGGCTGGGTATTCTGGGTGGTGGCGCCGAAATCCTCGGTGAAGAGCACCATGCCGTCGCTGAGGCGGACCTTGTTGATGCCGCCGGTCACCTGGAAGGTGGTGTCGTGGAAGGTGGCTGTTACCGTCAGGTCGGGCTTTCCGATAAAGGCGGTGCCGTCGCTGCGGAAGCCGACGGCATAGTATCCCTGGTTGGTGGTGCCGGGTACGGAGCGGAGCACGCCGTCGGTAATGACCGCGCCCAGGGGCTCGCCGGTGGCCATGACGTACAGGTCGCCGTTGATGCCGCCTACCAGCCGCTTGCCCTGTTCCTCCAGCCGCTGGGCCATAGAGGTGAGGGTCTCCCGGCTGGTGATCTCATCGCCGTAGGCCACCACAGGGGTCACGTTCCTGTTGGGCGTATAGGTGAAATACCGCTCGGTCCGCAGGTCCGAGTATGTATCGCTCCAGAAAATCTGATGCGTCAGCTCAGTGCCCTCGGACAGGCTCACCGTCCCGGTCTGTATATCATGTCCCAGCGCCTCAGAGGCCCACGCCGCCGGGGCAAGCCCCAGGGCGGCAGCCAGTGTCAAAGCAATGGTGCGTCTGCGAATTGACTTCATGATCTCCTCCTGTCATGCGTGGTTACGCGCTGCGTTTGTTGGGCTTATGTCCTATTATGTTAACATAATCTTTCTCTATTGTAAACAATCCTTCTCCTGGCAATACTAAATTTTTTCGTCAGTTCTCCGGCTTTTTCCCCTCGTCTCCCGGCTTTTTCTTTCCAAAGGCCGCCTGTGCCTTGGGCAGCAGTTCAGACAGCGCCGCCTTTTCCTGCACCTCCAGCAGCTCGCCGATGAGCTGATTGGAAATGAGAAACCCCTGAGGGGTGAAGTGCCAGCGGGTGTCCTGCCGGGCGGCCCAGCCGTAGTGCTCGAACTCGGCCAGCTTCTGCTCGATGGGCTCAAAGTTCATATAGAACTGCCGGCGGTACTCCCACTCCTCAATGCCCCGGGTGGTGCGCATGCGGAGCATCAGATACTCCCCGCCCCGCTCCCGCTTGGGAATTATCTCAGACTCGTCAATGACCGTGCCCCCCTCCAGCACGCCGGCGATATAGCCGTCCAGGTCTTTGATAAAGGAGTAGCGCCGTCCGCCGAAGTCGGAATGGGCGCCGGGACCCAGGCCCAGGTAGGGTTTTCCCATCCAGTACTTCAGGTTGTGCCGGGACTGAAAGCCGCACCGGGCAAAGTTGGAAATCTCATACTGGCGGTAGCCTGCCTGCTCCAGGCGATCCACCGCCCACAGGTACATATCTGCCTGGGCATCGTCGTCGGGCAGGATCTCCCCCCGGGCCACCCGGTGCCAGAGGGGGGTGCCCTCCTCCACCTTCAGCCCGTAACAGGACAGATGCTCCGGCTTCAGTGCCAGAATCTGCTCTACGCTCTCCTTCCAGGAGGCCATGTTCTGGCCAGGCAGGCCGTAAATCAGGTCCAGGGACAGATTTTTAATCTTGGCCTCCCGGACGGCGGCCACCGCCTGACAGGTCTGCGCAAAGGTGTGGGGCCGGTGGATGGCCCGCAGCTCCTGGTCGCAGGCGGTCTGGGCCCCCAGGGAGATCCGGTTCACCCCGGCCCGGCGGAGATGCCGCAGCATTTTCATGTCCACGCTGTCCGGGTTGGCCTCCATGGTCACCTCGGCCTCCCGGCTCACGTCAAACCGCTTCTTTACCGCCCGCACCAGCTCAACAATCCGCTTCTCCCCATAAAAGCTGGGAGTGCCGCCGCCAAAATAGATGGTATCCACCTGATACCCCTTGGCGAAGGGCGCCGTCTCCTTAATGTGGGCCAGCAGGGCCTTCTGGTAGTCGTCCATCCGGTCCTCCCGCCCCGCCAGGGAGTAAAAGTCGCAGTAGTCGCACTTGCTGCGGCAGAAGGGGATATGGATGTAAATACCCAGCTTTTCCATCATAGAGGGGCACCTCGTTCCTTGGTTTCTAAATTAGGTATTATACCCTCTCCGCCCCCCTCACTCAAGGGTGGAAATGTGAATTTTCCGGACAGTGGGAATTTTTCCGGTTGTCCTTGACTTTCATGTAAAGTGTGCTATACTTTTATCGTAAAGCGAGCTTTACTTTTCTGCGAGGAGGGATGTATTCTTTGAAGAACCGCATCGCCCAGCTGCGAAAGGCGGGCAGGATCACCCAGGAGGAACTGGCTGAGGCTGTGGGGGTCACCCGGCAGACCATCATCTCTCTGGAGAACGGGCGGTACAACGCCTCCCTACTGCTGGCCCACAAGCTGGCCCAATACTTTCACCTGACCATTGAAGAGCTGTTTGTATTTGAGGAGGATGAGACATGAACCGCCCCAGCCATTTCCTGACCCCTCTGTTCCGGTTGGGTGTCCTGCTGTTCTGCGCCGGAACTGCCGGTGAACGCCTCTCCCTGCTGCCCGGCGGAGCCTGCGCCTTTCTGTGCGGCGCAGGGGCAGCTCTGGGCCTTTGGGGGCTCTTCCTGCGCGCTCCCCTGGCCCGTCCGCTCCGCGCCTGGAAAAGCAACATTTTGAGGAGGTTTTAACCATGCTGCTTCGTCTCTTTTCCGCCGGTTACGGCGACTACATGGCGGTGCTCCGCCGCCGCTGCTGGCTTTTTGGGCTGTGCATCGTTCTGGGTCTGGCTGCCGCCTGCGCCGGCTTTGTCATGGCCGCTGTCGGCGCGCCCCTGCCCGAGAGGGCCATGGGCTTTTATGCCGGTTTCGGCACCGGTGTGGCCGCCTGCGGCGCGGTCGGTCTCATCGGTACCCGGCGCACCATGAAAGACCCCAAGCGACTGCGCGCCTCCGAGATCAAGGAGACCGATGAGCGCGGTCATGAGGTGACCCGCCGGGCTGTAGCCCTCACCTCTCTGGTGCTCATTGTGTTGATTTACGTGGCCATGATGGTATCCATTGCGGTGAATTTCACCGTGTTCCTCACCCTCATCGCCGCTGCCGCGGTGTTTTTTGTGGTGTTTCTCTCCTCCATGGCCTACTATAACCGCAAGCTGTGAGGGCGGACATGCATTCCCCCCGCCGCCTCTCCCTTACGGTGACCAGCGAGCAGGCGGGCTGGAAGGTGGACGCCCTTCTCCGGGGCCCTTTGGCCCTGTCGGGGACAGTCATCCGGCGGGCAAAGCGGCTGGAGGCCGGCATTCTGCTGGACGGTGTCCGGGCCGCGGCGGGGGACCGGGTGCAGACCGGGCAGCTGCTGTCCGTGGTGGTGGGAGACACGGCGGTATCCGGGGCCGTTGTCCCCGCTCCAGGCTCCCTGGACATTGTGTATCAGGACCAGGATGTGCTGGTGCTCAACAAGGCCCCCGGCGTTGCGGTCCACCCCGGTCCGGGCCATCATTTCGATACAATCGGTAATTTTCTGATGGATTATTACAGAAAGCAGGGGATTTTGGCGGATTTCCACCCGGTCCACCGGCTGGACCGGGGCACCTCCGGACTTCTGCTGGTGGCCCTCCACAGCCACGCCCAGGAGGCGCTCAGGCTCCAGCTTCATACCCCCGCCTTCCGCCGGATATACCTGGCGGTGTGCGAGGGCGTCCCGGAGCCGCCATCCGGCGTCATTGACGCTCCCATCGGCCGGCTGGAGGGCTCCGTACTGGCCCGCACCGTTCGGCCTGACGGCCAGCGGGCTGTCACCCGCTACCGGACTCTCCGGACCGGGGACGGCCGCGCCCTGCTTCGGCTGGAGCTGGAGACCGGACGCACCCACCAGATCCGGGTTCACCTGGCCCATGTGGGCCATCCCCTCACCGGGGATTTCCTCTACGGCACTGAGGACCCCTCTCTTATCCCCCGCCCCGCCCTCCATGCGGCGGAGCTCTCGTTCACCCACCCCATCACCGGCGCTTCCATGACCTTTGCCGCCCCTCTCCCCCAGGATATGGCGGCTCTGGTGCCGGAAGAATAGTCACAACCTCCGGCTAAGCCGGAGGCTTGATTAAGCCCTATAAGGGCATAATACAGACAATACCCCTA
>NZ_CALXGI010000086.1 GCF_944387805.1 uncultured Pseudoflavonifractor sp.
AGGAAGTCCTTCAGCTTCTTGCTCCGGCTGGGGTGACGCGTCGCCGTCGCGGACTGCGCATCCCTCGCTTCCGGACGAGGCCGAAAGCTCTCTCGCTCCGTCGCTCCGGCTCTCCCCACGGGACCCGCTCCGCTAGGCTCCCGCGGGGGCCCCGGAAAGCTGCGTCCAGCAGTGAAGAAAGCGTCTGCGTCTCTTTAGTCCAGGAAGTCCTTCAGCTTCTTGCTCCGGCTGGGGTGACGTGTCGCCGTCGCGGACTGCGCATCCCTCGCTTCCGGACGGGGCCGAAAGCTCTCTTGCTCCGTCGCTCCGGCTCTCCCCACGGGACCCGCTCCGCCAGGCTCCCGCGGGGGCCCCGGAAAGCTGCGTCCAGCAGTGAAGAAAGCGTCTGCGTCTCTTTAGTTCAGGAAGTCCTTCAGCTTCTTGCTCCGGCTGGGGTGACGCAGCTTTCTGAGGGCCTTGGCTTCAATCTGGCGGATACGTTCACGGGTTACGTTAAACTCCTTGCCCACCTCTTCCAGGGTGCGGGTGCGGCCGTCCTCGATGCCGAAGCGCAGCTTGAGCACCTTCTCCTCCCTGGGAGTCAGAGTGCCCAGCACGTCCACCAGCTGTTCCTTGAGCAGGGTGAAGCTGGCGGCCTCAGAGGGCTCGGAGGCGTCCTCATCGGGGATGAAGTCGCCCAGATGGGAGTCCTCCTCCTCGCCGATAGGAGTCTCCAGGCTGACAGGCTCCTGGGCGATTTTCAAAATCTCCCGTACCTTGTCCACAGGCATGTTCATCTCCTCGGCAATTTCCTCAGGGCTGGGGTCGTGGCCCAGTTCCTGAAGGAGCTGGCGGGAGACGCGGATGACCTTGTTGATTGTCTCCACCATGTGGACCGGAATACGGATGGTGCGGGCCTGGTCGGCGATGGCCCGGGTGATGGCCTGGCGAATCCACCATGTAGCATAGGTGGAGAACTTGTAGCCCTTGGTGTAGTCAAACTTCTCCACAGCCTTGATAAGGCCCAGATTGCCCTCCTGGATCAGGTCCAGGAACAGCATGCCCCGGCCCACGTACCGCTTCGCAATGGAAACCACCAGACGGAGATTGGCCTCGGCCAGACGCTGCTTGGCCGCCTCGCCCCGCTTCACATCCTTTTTCAGGGCTTTCTCCTCCTCGGGGGTGAGGACAATGGGCTCGCCTTTCTTTTCCGCCGCCTCAATCTCAGCCAAGCGGGCCTTGGCCGCGTCTCCGGCCCCCATATCCTGGGCCAGCTGCACCTCCTCGTCCGGGCTGAGCAGGTTGACCTTGCCAATCTCTTTCAGGTACATGCGCACCGGGTCGTCAATGCCGAAGGAGTCTACCAGGGTGTTGGGGTCCACAATCTCCTCTTCAGGGATCTCCTCCAGTTCTTCCATAGGAGGCACAATGTCGGCGTCCAATTCGGGGAGATAGTCCTCGCTGACGGCTTCGATGCCCTGGTTCTCCAGCACATCATAGATCTTGTCCATCTGCTCAGACTCCAGATCCATGTTCTCCAGCACGTCCATCAGCTCACTGGACGAAAGGCTTCCCTTCTTCTTGGCCCTCTCTACAAGCTCAGTCAGCTTCTCGGAACCCTGGACGCCCTCTACGATCTTCATGATCTCGTTTTTGACCTGCTCTATCTTCTCCACGCTGGTGAGGGTGGACTTGGCTTCCGCCGCAGCTCCCTTGGCGTCGGTCTTCTTTTTCTCGCTCATGTGCGGTCATCCTCCATATGCTTTTTCTTTCTGTGTCTCAGGTATTCTGTCCGTTATACGCTTTTTTCTCCCGAAATTTTTCCCGGGCGGCCATGAGTGGGTCCTCCTGGCCCCCTCCGGCCCGCTTAGCGTACTCGGTGGCGATGATCTCTATGTAATCCGCCAGCGCCTTCTGGCTGTGGGCCAGGGATTCAGGCTGGTCCAATACATGTACCAGATGGCTCATCTCATCGGCGGTTAATTCTCCGGTCAGGGCGGAAAGCTGAGTGCTTCTCCCCTCCTGCCAGCGCTTGCGCAGCATCCCGTAGACCCGGCCCAGCAGGGGCGAGGAAAACTGCTCCGGCTCCAAGGAGCCCGCGCTCTGGAACAGCCCGGGCTCCAGCAGCATCAGCCGCAGCACCCCCTCCTCCGCACGGGCGGAGCGGATATTCTCATACCGCAGCTCCCGCTCTCTGGGCTGAAGCTGGGCGGCTGGAGTCAGGTCCTTCCGGGCCTGCTTCTTTTTGGCCTGCCAGGCCCGGTTCTTTCGGTACCGCTCCACCTCCTGGGCAAAAGCGGAAGCCGAAATCCCCCCGGCGGCGGCGGCCTTGTTGCCATAGATTTCCCGCTCGATGGGGCTTTGCAGGGACGCCACTGTCTCCACCGCCTCCCGCAGGAAGGATATGCGTCCCTCCTCGTCGGCCAAGCTGTACTTCTGGAGCAGAGACTCCAGCCGGTAGTCGTTCTGCCCGGCGCTTCCGTTCAAGCACTTCTCAAAGGCGGCAGGGCCGAAGCGCTTGACAAAGTCGTCCGGGTCCTGTTTGAGGGGGTTCCCCTCGCTGTCGTAGGCGTTGGGCAGCTGAAGCACCCGGACATTCAGATCCGCGTTCTTCAGAATGCCCAGCACCCGGTCGGTGGACTTTTTGCCCGCCGGGTCGTTATCGTAGCAGAGCACCAGCTCCTTGGTGTACCGGCCCAGAATGCGGGCGTGGTCCTCAGTAAGGGCGGTGCCCATGGTCGCCACTACATTATCAAACCCGGCCTGATGGAGGGTGATAACGTCGATATTGCCTTCCACCAGAATTAAATTGGGCCGTTTGGTATTCTTGGCAAAATTCAAGGCATAGATGAGCCGTCCCTTCTTGAACACTATGGTCTCCGGAGTATTAAGGTACTTGGCCCCCTCTTCCCCCGGCAGGATACGGCTGGTGAACCCAACCACGTCCCCCCGCACATCGATGACGGGGAGCATAAGCCGGGCGCGAAACTTGTCATAAATGCCGCCGTTCTTGCCCGCCACCGCCAGGCCCGCGTCGATGAGCTCCATCTTGCTGTACCCCTTGGCGGTGAGAGCCTTGGTAAGGGCGTCCCACTGGTCGGGAGCGGCCCCCAAGCCGAATCGGGTGGCTGTCCGGGGTGAAATCTGCCGCTGGGCGATATACTCCCGCACCCGCTGGCCCCCCGGTCCCTTCAGATAGTCATGGTAGAACCGTGCGGCATCCTTATTGGCCTCCAGGGCCCGGGCCCGCTTTTTCCGCCCGGCGTCGTCGCTGCCCGTGTCAGGCACCTCCATCCCCGCCCGTTTGGCCAGAAACCGCACCGCGTCGGGAAAGGACAGGTTTTCGATCTCCATGATAAAGGAGATGACTCCGCCGCCCTTGCCGCAGCCAAAGCAGTGGTAAATCTGCTTGTCCTGACTGACGGAAAAGGAAGGGGTCTTCTCATTGTGAAAGGGACACAGCCCCCACAGGTTGCTCCCCTTTTTGGTCAGGGTCACATAGGAGGACACCACGTCGGAGATCTCGCTCCTTGCCACCAGCTCGTCTATAAATTGTTCCGGAATCGGCACAGTAGCCCTCCTTTCCCCTATGATTGCCAGAGTTTTATGCTGTCATACGAAATCTGCCCTATTTCACGCTCCAGGCCGCCGGGATAAACAGTTCCCCGAACTTCTCCACCGCGTACTTGTCGGTCATACCGGAGACATAATCGCAGACAGCCCGCTCCACGCCCTCCTTTATTCGAATGTCCTGATACTCAGCCGGCAGCGCGTCCGGCTCCCGGACATAGTACTCAAACAGCCGCCTGAGCATGTCCTGGGCCTTGGTCTCCTCCCCTTTGGCCCTGGGGTTGGTGTACACCGATTCAAACATGAAGGCCCGCAGCTCCGCCATAGCCTCCCGGCAGGCGGGGGACTGGACGATATCGTCCTTCCCTGCGCTGGCGGCAATCACATCGGTGGTCAGGGTATTGATGCGCTCAGAGTGGGTGAAGCCCAGTACCTGGGAGATGGCAATGGGGATGTCCGTAGGGAAAATGATCTGTCCCCGCATGGCGTCGTCAATGTCGTGGTTGATGTAGGCGATTTTGTCAGCCAGGCGGATGATCCGCCCCTCCAGAGTCTCAGCCCGGTCGGGGCCGGTGTGGCACAGAATGGCCCGCCGCACCTCCCAGGTCAGGTTGAGGCCCTCGCCGTCCTTCTCCAGCACATCCACCACCCGAAGGGACTGGATGTTGTGCTGGAAGCCGCCGGGCATCAGCTCGTTGAGAGCCCGCTCCCCGGCATGTCCAAAGGGCGTGTGGCCCAGATCGTGGCCGAAGGCGGCCGCCTCGGTCAGATCTTCGTTGAGCCGCAGGCCCCGGGCAATGGTTCTGGCAATGCGGGAGACCTCGATGGTGTGGGTCATTCGGGTTCGGTAGTGGTCCCCCTCGGGCTGAAGAAACACCTGTGTCTTGTGCATCAGCCGCCGGAATGCCTTGGAGTGCACAATCCGGTCCATGTCCCGCTGGAAGCAGGTGCGGATGGGACACTCCTCAATGGGTCTGGCCCGTCCCCTGGATTCTGCCGCCAGACAGGCGCGGGGCGAGAGAAATTGGCGCTCCATGGCCTCAGTCTGTTCTCTTACCGTCATAGCCGCCGCCCCCTTACTTTCGTCTGGGAAATTCACCTGTATACTGTATACGCCGTTCCCTTCAAAAACCCTTCAAAAAAACAAAAAAATTTTTTCCTCTCCAGGCTCTTTTGGCCGGGCAGAAATTGGGGCCTGCCCGGCCGGAATCCGGCAGGGCAAGCTCCATCATCTCCTGTTATCGGGATACTGGCACCGCCTTGAATGCCTCGCCCAGGATCTGTACCGCCGTACCGCCGGCGGTGAGCTCAGTCATCCGGGCGGAAAAAGCCTCCGCCTGCTCTTCGGGCAGCAGCGCATGAACGGTTACGTCGGCGGCGTACTCGATCTCTCCCAGCACGCCGCCGTGGGCCTCCACCTCCAGCTTCACCCGGTCAAGGAAGGAGTAGGGGCAGGGCACCGCCGCCTCCACCCAGCGGCGCACCACCGAGACACCGGCCGCGTCCAGGGCGTCTTTGGCGCTCTGGGTGTAGGCCCGCACCAAACCGCCGGCCCCCAGCAGCACGCCGCCGAAGTACCGGGTCACCACGCACACCACGTTGGTAATCTCCTCCCGCTGGAACACGTTGAGCATGGGCTGCCCCGCCGTGCCCTGAGGCTCTCCGTCGTCGGAGTACCGCTCCACGCCCCCGTCCTGCAGGCGGTAGCACCAGCAGTTGTGCCGGGCGTCATAGTGCTTCTTCTTCACCTGTTCCACAAAGGCCCGAGCCTCTTCCTCGGTCTCCACCGGCTTTACCTGGCCGATAAACCGGGAGCGCTTCTCCACCAGTTCCGCCTGGGCGGGCGCCGTGGGGATATAGTATTCCGTCATGGCCGTCCCTCACTTTTTCGCTTCTCCCAGTCCCTGCGGGTTATGGAATAGCACAGCACCAGGCGGGACTCGTAGTCAAAGGCCTCCAACTGCTGCATCCGCAGGAAGCGGAAAGTAAAGCCGCACTTCCGGATGACCCGTTTGGACTTGTTGTTTCCGTCATAGTGGTCGCACCAGATGGTATGGAGTCCCAGCTCCTCAAACCCATAGCGCAGCAGCTCCTCCACCGCCTCGGGGATGAGCCCCCGTCCCCAGTAGGACGGGTCCAGGGAGTAACCGATCTCATTGTCCGGGCCGCCGGCCTCCTTCCGGTGCCGGCCGGTGAACCCGGCTGAGCCGATGACCCGGCCATCCTGCCGGTGAACCACAGCATAGGTCTCCGGTTCAGAAAATACTGTGCGGATGATCTCACGGCTCTCCTCCACACTCTCATGGGGCTTCCAGCCCGCGGCAGGGCCCACCCTGGGGTCCCGGGCATAGGAAAAGAGCGCCTCCGCATCCTTCTCCTCAAAAGGCCGCAGGATCAGCCGCTTCGTTTCAAGCTGTCTCATGGCTCCTCCTCTATCGCCATCCTTCCAGGTGTCTCTTTTCCCAGCGCTCCCTGCTCAGGGCGTAGCGGAGATGGGTGCAGGGATTCCCCGCCCCGTCGGCGGCGTCCTCCGTCGCAAAGTGGGTGAAGCCCAGTTTCTCAATGACCCGCTTGGACTGCTGGTTGAAATCAAAATGACAGCACTGGATCACGGCGCAGTTCAGTTCTCCGAACCCCCGGTCCAGCAGGGCGGCGGACGCCTCGGGGGCCAGCCCGCGGCCCCAGTAGGGCCGTGCCACCCAGTACCCCAGCTCCATCTGTCCCATGCCCTTGGGCACCGGCAGGTCCGGGCAGGGCACGTCCGGGGTGAAAAGCCCGATGCTGCCCACCGGCTCCCCCGTCTCCTTCAGGACCATGGCGTAGGTCTCGGGCAGACTCAGGGCACCGTGAATGATCTCCAGGCTGTTGGCCTGGCTGGTATGGGGCGGCCATCCCGCCCGGGGACCCACCTCCGGGTCGGACGCCCACCGGTAGAGCACCGGCGCGTCGCCGTCCTCCCAGGGCCGCAGGAGCAGCCGCTCTGTCTCTATCTGGATCATGGCCCCTCCTCTTCCGGCGCCAGAAGGACTGAGAGCATCCGCTCCGGCGCGCTGAGAAATTCTCTGGTAATCCGGTAGTGCTCCGTGTCCCGGTAGTCCACCCGTTCCACTCCGTCCGGGCCGTCAAACCGCAGGATCTCCGCCTGGGGGTAGGCCATCAGGATGGGGGAATGGGTGGCGATGATCAGCTGGCCGCCCCGGGACACCAGGTCGTGCATCAACGACAGGAAGGAGAGCTGCCGCATGGGGGACAGGGCCGACTCCGGCTCGTCCAGCAGGTAGAGTCCCCTGCCCCAGAAGCGGTTTTTGGCCAGGGCCAGCAGGCTCTCCCCATGGGACTGGCCGTGGAGGGATTTCCCGCCCACGTACTGGAGGTAGCTTGGCGTCAGAGGGTCGTCCTCCATCTCGTCCACATAGCTGGCCATGTTGTACAGGCTCTCCGCCCGGAGAAAATACCCGTCCCCCGGGATCTCCGGGCTGCGCACCAGACGCAGGGCCTTGTACAGGCCGGAATGGGTGTCCCGGCTGGCAAAGCGGAAGTTGCGGGATCCCCCCTCCGGGTTGAAGCCCCAGGCCACGGCGACGGCCTCCAGCAAAGTAGACTTGCCGCTGCCGTTCTCCCCCACGAAAAAGGTAACGGGGCAGTGGAACTCCAGCCGCTTCAGCCGGGCAATGGCCGGGATACGGAAGGCATAGTCCTCCGCTCCCACCTCCACTGGACGCTTCTCAACGCCCCGCAGGTACAGCGTGCCCTTTCCCCCTTCCATGCGCTCAGTCCTCCCAGAACTCCTTGGGCGGCGTCCAGCCGGAGACGATGAAGTCCTTCAGCCGGCCCAGCTGGATGGGGGTGCACACCGCCTCCACCTCGATGGCCTCGCCGTAGTCCACCCGCTCCACCTTGGCCTCCCGGTGGAGCATGTCCAGCACGCCCCCCTGGTCGTAGGGGATGCGCAGCACCACCCGGTGGGCTCCGGTATCCAGCCGGTCGCCAATCTTCTTCAGCAGCTGGTCCAGCCCCGCGCCGGTTCTGGCGGAGATGGACACGATGTCCTCCCCGTGGGGCACAATATCCCCCACATACAGGTCGGACTTGTTGAACACGTCGATGCGGGGCGTCTGGGCGGCGCCCAGCTCCACAATCAGCTTCTCCACCACCTCCACCTGCTCCCGCCAATCCGGGTTGGAGGCGTCAATGACATGGAGCAGCAGGTCGGCGTAGCTCAGCTCCTCCAGTGTGGCCTTGAATGCCTCCACCAGATGGTGGGGCAGCTTGGAGATAAATCCCACCGTGTCCGAGATTAGCACCTTACAGGTATCCGAGATCTCCAGGGTGCGGGTAGTGGTGTCCAGGGTATCGAACAGGCGGTTGTTGGCGGGGATAGCCGCGCCGGTCAGTTTGTTGAGCAGGGTTGACTTGCCCGCGTTGGTGTATCCCACAATAGCCACCACCGGCACCTCGTTCTTGATCCGCCGCTCCCGCTGGGTGGCCCGCACCCGGCGCACCTGCTCCAGGTCCTCCTCCAGCTTGGCAATCTTCTTGCGGATGTGCCGCCGGTCAGTCTCCAGCTGGGTCTCGCCGGGGCCGCGGGTGCCGATGGCGCCCTCCTGCCGCTCCAGGTGGGTCCACATGCCCAGCAGACGGGGCAGCAGGTACTTGTACTGAGCCAGCTCCACCTGGAGGCGGCCCTCCTTGGTCCGGGCCCGCTGGGCAAAGATGTCCAGGATCAGGGCGGACCGGTCCAGCACCGAAACGCCCAGGTCATCGGTCAGAGCCCGCTGCTGGGAGGGGGACAGGGCGTTGTCAAAGACCACCATGTCCGCCTCCATGCTCTGTACCAGCTCCTTGACCTCCCGCACCTTGCCCTCGCCGATGAAGGTACGGGGGTCGGGGGCGTCCTTATTCTGGAGCACTTCGCCCACGCACTGGCCCCCCGCTGTCTCCAGCAGGGCGGCCAGCTCTTCCATGGACTTCTCATCGGCGTTCTCCGTCCGGCTCAGGCAGGAGGCGTTGAGTCCCACCAGCACCGCCCGGTTCCGTTTTTCCTCTATGGTATGTTCCGTCATAGAACCTCCGCCGCCGGAATGTCAGTCCGGCGTTTTTCTCTTATTCCCGCACCAGGCACTCCACAATCTCGCCCACATAGGTGGTGTGAAAATCGCCGTTTGGGTAGTTTTTCTCAATCAGGCTCTTGTCCAGGAAGCAGTTCTCGTCCATGGCCTGGCGGAACAGCTTCCGGCACACCAGCACCAGCTCGGCCTGCTCAAAGTAGGGGGCGTTACCTGCACCGGCGGCCACGGTGAAGCCGCACTCAGCCACCTTGTCCACCTCACGGCCGCTCTTGCTGCCGCACAGGGACAGGGCCTTGCGGTACTCTTCCCCAAAGAAGGCCAGGGTGAAGTACTCCTCCCGGTCCACAAACTCCTTGGTGTACCGCTGGGGCCGGATGTAACAGGTGGCCACGCACTTGTTCCAGAGAACCCCCAGTCCGCCCCAGCTGGCGGTCATGGTATTGCAGCGCTCCGGCGTACCGGCGGTGACGAGCATCCACTGGTCGTTCACCATGGAGAACACGTTCTTGTTCAGGGTCTTCGGGTCAATCTTCTTAAACATGTGGTTCCCTCCTGTTATTTATCATGCGCTTTTATTCTATGCAGGAACATATCCGCTATCTACGGATATCCGCGCAGAATACAAAAAAGCCCGTACCGGTACCGGTACGGGCTCTTTGACCAAATCCAGCTTACTTGTCCAGGCCGAACTTCTTGTTGAAGCGGCTGACACGTCCGCCAGTATCCACCATCTTCTGCTTGCCGGTGAAGAAGGGGTGACACTTGGAGCAGACTTCCACGCGGATGTC
>NZ_CALXGI010000087.1 GCF_944387805.1 uncultured Pseudoflavonifractor sp.
CAGGAACCTGTTGTCCTCGTACAGGTCGTGGGAGGCGGACTGTCCGGTGGAGTTGAAGTGGAAGCCCACCTGGTTGTCGATGAAGGTGCACCCGGTCACGTTGACCCAGGCCTCGCCGTAGGCCAGCACGGCGGTCTTATAGCCGGTGAAGGAGCAGTCCACAGCCCAGCACTTGGCGGGGGCGGAGATGCCGATGTCCGTGCCATCCCCCACAAAGTCCATGTCGTAGAAGTAGTTGATCCAGTAGTAGCTCCCGCTCCTGAGGGTGACGCTGCCGTGTAGGACGGTGCGCGCCGCGCCGTCGGTGGAGCCGTAGAAGTCAATGGAGCGGCCGGGCAGCTCCAGATCGCCCTCGTAGGTCACAGCGGGCAGGTAGACCTCCACCTGGTCGCTGGCGGCGGTCTCGCCGGCGATCTGGTCCAGCAGGGTCTGGAGCTCCTCGATGGTGCCCATGGGGTAGTCGTGCCAGTTGTACACATGGGTGATGATGGGGGTGATGTGGATGTTCTGCCGCACCCGGATCACGTCGCCGTTCTTCATCCGGGCCGTCCACACAACCTGGGGCTCGCCGGAACTGCCGGTAAAGTCCAGGTAGGACACCATGGCAGCATCGGGGGAGTAGTCGTCGTGGCTGGGGACTGTGGCCGTCAGAGGGGAGGCGGCGCTCTCGTCCTGGACCACCTCCACAGTGACCTGCTCCACCAGAGTCTCAAACTCCGTCCAGGCATCCGCGCCGGAGGCGGCGTCGTTGACATACCACCGGGAAGGCCAGCGATAGTTGTCGTCCGGCCCTCCCTGCTGGTAGATGTCGGGGGCGCTCTGGCAGCGGTCGTTGGGCCAGGCCACCAAGAGCTGATAGGTCCTGTCTCCGCTGGTGTAGTAAACCTCACCCACACCATCGTACTCCTGGGGGACATAGGCCCCGAAGCGGTTCCACAGCGCCCAGGCGGCGGCCGCGATGACAATCAGCACCGCCAGGCCCAGAAGCAGCACCTTCCGAAGGAGCACCGGCGTTCCTACCTTCTTCCGGGGATGAACGTCCCGGGCACAGTGGGGACAAAAGGCGGCGTTATCCGGCAGGTCCGCTCCGCAGTGGGGGCATTTGCGATCCATCATATTCACTCCTTCGTGTCAAAGGTGACCTGGGACAGGTCCAGAGGCTGGTCGCAGCGGTTGTCAATGTCGTTCTGGTTGTTGGAGAATACCGAGCCCTGGAAGTTCATGGTCACGTCGGTAGGTACGGCCTCCAGCAGCACGGCGGTGCCGTTGTTGGAAAAATAGTTGTCGTTGAACATGGAGTGATTGACATACTCCCCGGTGCTGTTGAAGTCAAAGCCCACCTGATTGCCGTCAAAGCGGCAGCCGATGACGTTGACCCAGCAGGCGCCGAAGGCCAGAACGCCGGTCTCCCAGTTGGTAAAGGAGCAGTTGGTGGCCCGGAAGTAGGCGGAGGTGGATACGCCGCTGCCCGTCCCGCCGCCTGCGAAGTCCAGGTTCTCGAAAAAAGAGATTTCGCTGCTGGGACAGGTAATAAAGACCGTGCCGGTGAAGGTGGTGCGGCTGCCGTCGGCATCGGTGGAGCCATACACGTTCATGGGGCGGTTCTGAAGGGTGAGGCCGCCCTGGTAGGTCACGGCGGGCAGGTGGAGGTTCACCACGGTGGGCAGAGGGACTTCCGTCCCAATCCGGTCCACCAGGGCCTGAAGGTCCTCGATGGTGTCCATGGGGTAGTCCTCCGGGTAGTAGTCCCTGGTCTCGATGAGCTCCGGCTCATAGGTCTGCCGCAGGCGGATGGTGTCTCCGTTCTTCATGTGAAGGGTCCATACCAGCTCCGCCGGGGTGCTCTCTCCGGTGAAGTCCAGCAGGGAGATGAGGGCGGCATCGGCGGCGGCCTCATTGAAGGCGGGCTGGGAGCACACCATGGGGGAGGGGCTGCTCTCCTGACCGATGAATTCAGCGGAGACCGACTCCACCAGCTCCAGAAAGGCCTGATTGGCGTCCTCGCCGGAGCCGCTGTCGTTGATATACAGCCGGGAGGGCATCCGGTACTGGCCGTCCGCCTCACAGGAGACGGTCAGATCGGGCTGGGGGGTGAAGCGGTCAGCGCCGGAGGCCAGCAGCACCTGATAGACGGCGCCGTCCCCGGCGGTGTAGGTCACCTGTCCGTACTCGTCGTAAGTACTGGGTTTCAAGTTCAGCCACAGCCCCACGGCCGCGGCGGAGACGATAACCAGTGCCAGCAGGCCCAGCAGCACCCGCTTCAGCATGGGCACCGGCACCTTGGCTGTCTTGCGGGGGTATACAGTCCTGGCGCAGTGGGGGCAGAAAGAGGCCTCCTCCGGCAGGTCCGCGCCGCAGTGGGGACATTTGTGTTCCATGGCTTATCCTCCGTTTCCCTGGTAGTCCAGCATGGTGTAGCCCAGCAGGTTATAGTCCGCGTCCAGCAGCAGATAGCACATCCAGCGGCCCTCGTCGGGCAGGAATTCCTCCAGCCGCTCAATCTCACGGCACTGCCGTTCCATATCCGGATCGTGGTACTGGAGCCACAGACGGAAAATCTGAGAGTCGTCCTTCCGCAGTACCGGGCCCCGCCCTGTGTTGTAGCCCTTCAGGAACCACGCCACGCCCGAGGACTCCAGCTCCTCCGGGGGGATGTAGGTGGAGAAGAGGTCCTGCCACTGGTCGTCAAAGGCGGCGCTCTGCTCCAGGTAGAGGTCGGTAAAGTCGTAGTCGCACAGCGTCACATCCAGCTGCCACTGACCATCTCCCAGGTTGGCGGCTGGTCCGATGGAGTATCCCATCAGGTGGGTGTTGTTGTCGAAGAGCAGCAGACAGAGCCGGCTGCCTCCTGCGTTGCGGGCGTCGAACATGCCCCACTCCCCGTTGGAGCCGCCGGTACCCTGGGAGGACACCAGCGCGGCCATCTGGAAGCAGCCCGCCAGGTAGTCGTCGATGCTGTCGCTGGTCAGGGAGGTGGTGCCGAAGTTGATATAGGTCACCCTGGGAAAGTACTCCCGCATCAGCTCGGCGGTGACCCTGACCATGCCGTCCGCGTCCTCGGTGAGCACCACCTGACGGACCTCCCCTTCAGGCATACCGGAGGGGGCGCTGCTGCGGAGGAAAAGGGCCAGCAGCCCGGCGGCAGCCGCCAGAAGCACCATCACAAGAGCTGCGAGTTTCAGCCCCTTCCGCCACAGACGGGCGGGAACCTGGGCGGGCTTCCGGGTCCGGATGCTCTGGGCGCAGTGGGGGCAGAAGGAGGCGTCCTCCGGCAGGGGGGCGCCGCAGTGTGGGCAAAGGTGTTCCATGATAAATCCCTCTCCGTTCCGTGGTTCGGTGAGTTATTCAAAGATGGCGTAGGAGATGCCCACCGGCTGGCCGCAGGGGTTGTCGATGTTCACGTCGTTGCCGGTGAAGCGGGAGCCGATGAAATCGATGGTCCGGTCGGTGGGCACCTGCTGGAGCAGAACGGCGGTGCCATTGCTGCGGAAGGTGTTGCATTCAAAACGGGTATAATTGGCATAGTCTCCAGCACTGTCAAAGCAGAAGCCTGTGCTGTTGTCCTCAAACCAGCAGCCCACCGGGTCGCACCAGTCATCGCCGGTGACCAGCAGGCCGGTGTCCCAGCCGGAGAAGAAACAATTCTCTACCCGGCTCTCGGCAGAGAGGGTGAGCCCCACGCCGGAGCCGCTCCCCCGGAAGTCGATGTTCTGGATAAAGGATACCGGCTTTTTCTCCGGGGCGATCACCACCGGTCCGGTAAAGGAGGTGCGCATGTTTTTCTCATCCACGCTGCCGTAGAGGCTGACGCCCCGGCGGCGAATGGTAAGGCCGCCCTGGTAGTGGACCGGGGGCAGGTGGACGTACACCATGGCGGACGGGGAGGCATCCTCAGCAATCTGGTCCACCAGGGCCTGGAGCTCCTCGATGGTGTCCATGGGGTAGTCCTCCGGGTAGTAGTCCAGGGTCTCCACCTGCTCCAGATAGAGCTTCTGCCGCAGGCGGATGGTGTCCCCGTTTTTCATATTGAAGGTCCACACCAGCTCCGCCGGACTGCTCTGGCCGGAGAGATTCACGATGGTCACCAGAGCCACGTCATTGTCGTAGGACTGGTACATGGGCTGGGAGCAGGTCATAGGGGAGGGGCTGTCCTCCGGCTGGATGAGCTGGGCGTAGTAGGTGTCCACCAACTGGAGAAACATGGGGCTGGCATTGTGTCCGCTCTCCACGTGGGTAATAAACAGGTTGGAGGCCCGATCATAGGCCACATACTTCTCTGCCTGTACTGTGTATTCCGGCTGGGGACCGGAGGCGTTGTCCTGGAAGGTAAGGTAGAGATGGTAGGAATTGCTGCCGGTGGAATAGACCACCTCCCCATAGGCGTCGTAGACGTCGGGGGTGACGGCCTGGTACAGCGCCGTCCCCAGCACAAGCCCGCCTGCCGCCAGCAGCACCAGTCCCGTCAGCTGGAGGGCCAGCCGTACTTTCTTCCACCACATGCGGACCGGCACCACCACTTCCCTCCGGGGACGGACCGGCTGGGCGCAGTGGGGACAGAAGGAGGCGTCCTCGGGCAGCGCCGTGCCGCAGTGGGGGCACGGCCTGGTCCTGCCGCTCATGTTACAGGGCCTCCATCAGCCGCAGCACGTTCTTGTACCGCCGCTGGGGGTTGACGTGGGTGCAGCGGTCCACGATACGGCCCATTTTACCGCTGGCCAGATGCTTGGAGGGGTGCTCGCCGGTGAGCATCACGTTGATGAGAATGCCCAGGGAGTAGATATCGGTGCGGATGTCCGACTGGGACAGACCGTACTGCTCCGGGGCGGCGTAGCCGGTGGTGCCCAGGATCTGGGTGTCGTTGTCGTGCTCCGGCTTATGTAAACGAGCGGCGTCGAAGTCGATGAGCAGGGCCTCCGAGCCCCGGAGGATGATGTTCTCCGGCTTTACGTCCCGGTGGACGGCGCCGATGGAGTGGAGCACCCACAGAGCCCGGCACACCTGACTGACGATTTTCTTGGTCTCCTCCGGAGAGAAGAGGGCGCCCTTGAGGAGAAAACCCAGGGTGTCGCCCTCAATAAATTCCTCTAACACCAGGTTTTCCCCATCCCGTTCCGCCACCTCATAGACGGTGGGGAGGTTGGGGCAGGTATAGTCCAGCAGGGCGCGGTATACCTCGGAATTGCCGTAAAAATGCCGCAGAATAAACTTTTGAGCGGTGGTTTTGTGACGGATTAGGTGTACACTGCCCCGGGGGCTCTCCTTCAGAATCCGGACCAGCTGGTACTCCTCCCGCAGCCTATCAGACAGCCAAGTATAAATGGAAATCACCCCAAAATCTGAAACACTATGCAGTGGGCATATTGTATCCTCATACCAAATGTTGTAGATTTAGTATATACGATTTCCAAACAGAAGTCAAAGAGGAGTGAAAAGTGTGGAAGAGAAGAGCACGGACGATCTGAATCAGGAGCTCATGAGCAAGGACGATATTGACTCCTATATTAAGGAAAATCGCTTCTATTTTTCGGATCGGAGCATTTCTGAGCTGCTTAATGCACTCTATGACAAGAAAGACATCTCCAAGGCGGCACTGGCCCGCAAGGCGGGGATGAGTGAGGTATATCTGCACCAGGTGTTCTCCGGGCGGCGGAAGCCCTCCCGTGACAAGCTGCTCTGTCTGTGTGTGGGACTTGGCGCCACATTGGATGAGACGCAGCGTCTGCTCCGGCAGGCCGCACTGGCAGAGATCTACCCCAAGAACAAGCGGGACGCTATCATCGGGTTCGGCATCACCCACCAGATGGAGCTGAGCGAGATTAACGACAAGCTCTTTGCCGAAAACGAGAAAACGCTGTATTAAACGGCCCGGAGCGGGAAGGCCGGGCTGTTCAGAAAATTAGTGAGATGTCAGGAGGAACGTGAGGGATGAAGCGAAAGAGAATCGGTTCCATGCTGGCGGCGGCCGCACTGTGCCTGTCTCTGCTGCCTGGGGCGGCCTTTGCCGCGGAGAGCATGGACAACTTCAAGGCCGGGCGGACCTATGCCGACGGGCAGTTCACGGACGTGTCGCCCGGCAGCTGGTATGCAGGCAGCGTGGAGAACGCCTATGAGCTGGGGCTGGTTTCAGGCACCAGCCAGACCACCTTTGACCCGAACGGGAGCATTACCGTGGGCTCGGCGCTGGCTCTGGCCTGCCGGCTCCACAGCATCTATTATACCGGCGCGGCAGATTTTGTCCAGGGCAGCCCCTGGTATCAGGTCTATGTGGACTATGCGGTGGAAAACGGTATCATTGCGGACGGGAGGTACAGCGATTACAACGCCGCCGCTACCCGCCGGCAGTTTGCGGCCATTCTCGCCCAGGCCCTGCCTGAGAGCGCCCTGACCGCCATCAACGAGATTGAAGCCGGCGCCATCCCGGATGTGGCCGTTGGCAGTTCGGACTACGAGGCGGTCTATGCACTCTACCGGGCGGGCGTCCTCACCGGCAGCGACAAGCAGGGCAGCTTTTTGCCCGAGGCCACCATCGACCGGGCTTCTGTGGCTGCGATTGTGGCCCGCATGGCCCTGCCCGGCCAGCGCCAGAGTATTACCCTGACCCTGCCGGCCAAAGAAAACCCGGTGACGGCGGTGACCCTGAGCCAAAGCGCCCTGAGCCTGGAGGTAGGGGGAAGCGGAGTGCTGACGGCTGCCGTGACCCCCGCCGACGCAACTGACAGCGCACTTGCCTGGAGCTCCTCCAACACCGGCGTGGCCACAGTGAGCAACGGCACTGTTACCGCCGTGGCGGCGGGCAGTGCGGTGATTACCGCCCAGGCGGCCAGCGGCGCGTCCGCCCAGTGTACGGTGACGGTGACCCAGCCCGCGCAGACCCAGCCCACAGCGGGCAGCTATGCAGCGTTCCCCGGCGTGCCCGACTTCGGCGCGCTGCTGGGCATTGACGCGCTGGTTGACCTCACCGACCCCGCCGACGGCAGCGGCGGCTACTTCTATGCCAGCACGGACATCAGTCAGGCGGGGCACATGAGCGATTTTGCCGACCTCTATGTGAATGCCCTGATAGACAGCGGCTTTTACATGCTGGGCGAATTTGAAAACAGCGACGGCGGAACCACGCTGATATTCGACAACGGGGTATACAGCGTTATGTTTGGCGTGGCCATGGCCAGCGGAATTCCGGGCATTATGATTGCCATTGTACCGGCGTGACGGGCCGCAGAGGCAGCTTGCTGAAGCGGCATCCTTTGCAGATAAGAAGGAACCAATCAACGCAAAATGAAGAAAAGGAGTTAGGTAGTATGAGGAAAAAGCGGATTTTATCGTGGATAGCAGCAGGGGCGCTGTGCGTCTCGCTGCTGCCCGGCGCAGCATTTGCCGCCCAGAGTATGGACAACTTCAAGATTGAGCGGGAGTACCCGGCGGGCCAGTTTACCGACGTGGCAGCCAACATCTGGTACGCCGGCAGCGTGGAGAACGCCTATGAGCTGGGTCTGGTGGAGGGCACCAGCAAGACCACCTTCTCCCCCAACGACCCCGTCACCATCAGCTCCACCCTGGCCCTGGCCTGCCGCCTGTACAGCACCTACTACGGGGACAACGCCACCTTCACCGGCGGCACAGTCTGGTACCAGCCCTATGTGGACTACGCCATAGAGAAGGGCATCATCACCTCCGGCCAGTACAGCGACTATAACGCCAACGCCACCCGCCGCCAGTTCGCCGCCATCATGGCCAAGGCCCTGCCCGCCAGCGCGCTGAAGTCCATCAATACTGTGGAGGACGGCGGCATCCCCGACGTGGCCTCCGGCAGCGCCAGTTACAATGAAATCTATACCCTCTACCGGGCGGGCATCCTCACCGGCAGCGATAAGGCGGGCACCTTCCTGCCCGAGACCACCATTGACCGGGCCTCTGTGGCTGCCATCCTCACCCGCATGGCCCTGCCCAGCCAGCGCCAGTCCATCACCCTGAAGAAGGTGGACGTGGCCGCCACCGGCATTACCCTGAACCGCAACACTCTGACCCTGAAGGCCGGCGAGACCTACCAGCTCACCGCCACCCTGACCCCCGCCAACGCCAACACCAAGGTGACGTGGAGCGTCAGCAACAACGTGGTGTCCGTCACGGACGACGGTAAGATCACGGCCAATCAGGGCGGCGCCTGCCTGGTAACCGCTACGGCAGGCAGCGTTAAGGCCCAGTGCTCCGTGACGGTCACCGAGGTGGAGATCACCCGGGTCCGCTTCAGCGATTCCAGCGTGGACATGACCGAGGGCGAGAGCAGGAAGCTGAACGTATCCCTCACCCCCTCCGACGCCAGCCCGCTCTCCCTTGACTGGACCTCCGACACCCCCAGCGTAGCCACCGTCTCTGAGGATGGCACCGTCACCGCCGTGGGCGAGGGCAGCGCCATTATCACCGCCACGGCGCCCAACGGCCAGGACGATTACTGCTGGGTGTATGTGACCAGAAAGGTGGATGTCAAAGTGCCCGTGGTGGGCCGGGAGTACGGCCCCTTCAACTTGACTACCTATTACAGAGATGGCAGAGTGAACGATACCTGGAACATTACATCTTTTGTTGTCAACAGTATTGAGGCTCGCCGGGGCAGCGATAACTATGAGCTGTCTATCAACATCCAGGGCCGGAGCACTTACGACAGCTGCTGGTTTGACCTCTACTTCTATGATGCCAGCGGCCGCCTGCTCGGTGAAAAGACCATCATTGAGAGTGTGAGCGCCAACCGGGATTTCAATATTATTGTAGACACGTATATTGAGTGCGACCTTCTGGACAATGCGGCCCGGATGGAGTTCTATTCTCATGACGGCGATCCCGCCAACTCCGGTCCCAGCTCCGGCGGCAACCAGGGCGGCTCCACCGGCGGCGGCAATGAGGGCGGTTCCAGCACTGAGACCCCCAGCTACGACTACCCCTACGACACCTACTACAGCTTCCCGGGCATCCCCTCCTTCGACGAGTTCACCAGCAGCAGCCGTCTGCAGAACAGCTACACCGAGGGCAAAATAGCCAGCTATCTGTACGGTTCGGCCACCACTGAGGAACTCGACGCGTACCGGGCGGCGCTGAAGGAGTGCGGCTTCTCTGAGAGTTCGTATTTCGAGGGCATGTATTTCTTCAATAAGGGCACCTCCGGTACCAACGACTACTGGGAGGTGCGGATTGGCACCACCGCTTCGCCCGCTACCAGCGGACTCGCTGTGACTGTTTCTATTTCCCATATCAAGCCCACCAACGAGTGGTAAACAGCCTGAAGAAGCGGGCCTCTGCCAGACGGCAGAGGCCCGCTTCTTTATATTGCTTAAAGAACCACTGGCTCTGCCAGTGGATAAAGAGCTTATAGCTATGGACAAAAAAAGGACTCCCCGATAG
>NZ_CALXGI010000088.1 GCF_944387805.1 uncultured Pseudoflavonifractor sp.
TAGAGCGACCGCCTCCTAAGCGGTAGGTCGGAGGTTCGAATCCCCTCAGGCGTGCCAAAAAAGAAAGACACGCTTAAAGCGTGTCTTTCTTTTTTGGGGTTTGGCGGCCTTTGGCCGCCCCGACCCTGTAAGGTTACAAAAATGAGAGAGGTGAGGCGCATGTCTGTTTCTGTGTGGTTTATCCGAACGCTCTGGGCCGGGAGCGACAGGAGGCGCGACGCGGGGCTGACAACCCCCGCCGGCGTGGAACGGCGGGACAACATCTCCTACGGTCCTGACGGAGCATGGAACCTGCTGGACGTATACCGGCCCAAGGGGGCCGCCGGCCTGCTGCCCACAGTGGTCAGCGTCCACGGCGGAGCCTATGTATACGGAGACAAGGACCGATACCAGTTCTACTGCATGTCTCTGGCGGAGCTGGGATGCGGCGTGGTGAATTTCAACTACCATCTGGCGCCCCGGTACTCCTTCCCCGCTCCCCTGCGGGATCTGGAGCAGGTGCTGCTGTGGCTGGCGCGGCGGGGGGCGGATTTCGGCCTGGATCGGGACAAGGTCTTTCTCATTGGCGACTCCGCCGGAGCCCAGATTGCAAGTCAGTATGGAGCCGCCTGGTCCAACCCGGACTACGGGGCGCTGCTGGGCCTGGGGCGGCCCGGGGTTGCCATCCGGGGGCTGGGACTCAACTGCGGAATGTACCAGCTGCGGCCCGAAAAAAAGAGGCTGCTGGGCTCTGCGGTGAACTGGTATATCCCAAAGAGGGCCCATATCAGCCAGGAGGTCCTGGACGTGCTGGGCCACATTGGTCCTGGATTTCCGCCCACCTACCTGATGAGCGCGCCGGGGGACTTTCTTGCAGACCACTGCATGCCTATGGCGGCGCTTCTGCGGGAACAAAATGTCCCCACAGAGGCAAAGCTCTATGGGGACAAAAAGACGGGTCATGTATTTCATCTGGACATCCGTTCCCCGCTGGGCCGCCAGGCCAACCGGGAGGAGCTGGGCTGGCTCTTGGGCCGGCTGCCGGAAAAGCCTCTCCCCGGCCAGGGGGCGGTTACCGCTTGATGTCGTAGCTCTGGTTCATGATGCCCCGGATGGTATCCACATCGTCGGTGATGTTGCCGTCGCCGTGGATGGTGTGCTTGATGACGCTGCTGGCAACGGCGAAGTTGACGGTCTCCTCCGGGCTCCAGCCCTTCATCATGGCGTAGATGAGGCCGCTTGCAAAGGCGTCGCCGCCGCCCACCCGATCCAGAATGGTGAAGGTGATGAGGCGGCTCTCATAGGTCCGGCCCTTGTACCACATGTAGGCCTTCAGGCTGTTTTCACTGCCGCTGTGGACGTAGCGCACGTGGCGGGCAATACACTTCAGGTTGGGATACCGCGCCACAAAGGCGTCGAATACCATCTTCTCCTCTTCCAGGCTGGGCTGGAGAGGCACGCCGTCCTTCCAGTCCCCCTTGCTGTGGTCGTTCTCGTCCTTCCACAGGTGGTAGGGCTCAATTCCAAAGAGAATATCCACATAGGGCAGGCATTTGGTGCAAAAGTCCCGGGCCTCCTCCCAGCTCCACAGCGTGCTGCGGAAGTTGCCGTCAAAGCTGATGGTCATGCCCAGCTCTCTGCCCACCTTCAGGCAGTCCAGCACCAGCTGGGCGCAGGCGGGGCTGAGGGCGGGGGTGATGCCGCTGAGATGGAGCCAGTCAAAGCCCTCCAGCAGGGCGCGCAGGTCCACATGGCTGAAGTCGTACTCGGCAAAGGCGCTGTGCTTGCGGTCATAGGTGACCTTGCTGGGCCGGATGCCGTAGCCTGTCTCCAGGTAGTAGGTGCCCAGCCGGTGGGTGGGGGTCTCCTGGGGGGTGCTGAGGATGACGGGGGTGCAGTGGACGTCGTTACTGCGCAGCATGCGCACCGCGCTCTTGCCCAGGCTGTTGTTGGGCACTACGGTGAAGAAGGTGCTGTCAATGCCCAGGTTGGCCAGGGCCAGGGCGATGTTGGCCTCGCTGCCGCCGTAGCTGGCCTCAAAGCCGGTGGCCACCTGGATTTTTCCATAGTCCGGGGGCGTGAGCCGCAGCATAATCTCCCCCACGGTGATGAATGTTCCTGTGTCGTCCTGCTGGCGCAGCAGCGGATTGCGGTGTATCATGGCCTGCATCTCCTCTCTATAATTCAGAATAAGGATAAAGGGGCCGGCTGCTGGTGCAGCCGGCCCTGTTTGTTTGGTATTCAGCGCTGGATGCGGCCGGAGCCGTCGCCGCCGGAGAGCTTCTCCACCTCAGCGACAGTGACCATGTTGTAGTCGCCCTCAATGGAGTGCTTGAGCGCGGAGGCCGCCACGGCGAACTCCACCGCCTCCTGGGTAGACTTGCCGGACAGCAGGGCGTAGATGAGGCCGCCGCCGAAGCTGTCGCCGCCGCCCACACGGTCGATGATGTGGAGGTTGTACTTCTTGGAGAAGCAGTACTCGCCCGAGGCCACATCATAGAGCATGGCGCTCCAGCCGTTGTCAAAGGCGGAGTGGGACTCCCGGAGGGTGATGGCCACCTTCTCAAAGCCGAACTTGTCGGCAAGCTGCTTGGCCACGGACTTGTAGCCCTCCCGGTTGATTTCACCGGCGTAGATATCGGTGGCCTCGGCCTCGATGCCGAACACGTCCTTGGCGTCCTCCTCGTTGGAGATGCACACGTCCACGTACTGGCACAGCTCGGTCATGGCCTCCCGGGCCTGCTCCCGGGTCCACAGCTTGCCCCGGTAGTTCAGGTCGCAGGAGATCTTCACGCCGCGGGCCTTGGCGGCCTTGCAGGCCTCCTCGCAGGCGTCCACCAGGTTGGGGCCCAGAGCGGGGGTGATGCCGGTGAAGTGGAACCAGTCCACGCCCTCAAAGATGCTGTCCCAGTCGAAGTCGGAGGGCTGGGACTCCTGAATGGCGGAGTGGGCCCGGTCGTAGATGCACACGCTGCCCCGCTGGGAGGCGCCCTTCTCGTTGTAGTAGATGCCCACCCGGTCGCCGCCGCGGACAATCTTGCTGGTGTCCACGCCGTACCGGCGCAGGGAGTTGACTGCCGCCTGGCCAATGGCGTGGGCGGGCAGCTTGGTGACGAACACAGCGTCGGCGCCGTAGTTGGCCAGGGACACGGCCACGTTGGCCTCGCCGCCGCCGAAGCTGAACTCCAGGTGGTCGGCCTGGACAAAGCGCTCGTAGTTGTAGGGCTGGAGCCGGACCATCAGCTCGCCGAAGGTAACAACTTTCATATTCTCGGATTCCTCCTGTATGCCGCCTTACTTCTTGCCCACCAGGTGGACCGCAAAGCCGCAGATTTCATCGCTGAGATAGATGGCGTTGAGGGTGCCGTCGGAGAGGTACTTGGCAGTGGAGGGGTCAAAGGTGAAGCCCTTGGCCTCCAGCTCCGCCTGGGCCGCCGCCACATCGGGCGTGCCGATGGCAATGTGGCCGTGAGTGCCCTTGTAGGGCTCCTTCATGACCTCGATGCCGCTGCCGGCAAAGACCGAGCTGTTGCCCTCCTTGGCGGTGAAGCCAAAGAGCGTGCAGAACAGCTCCGCCGCCTTCCGGGCCTCCTCCGGGTTGGCGCCGTTGATGCCCACATGGGCCAGTGTGTACTCAGCCATTGCCCCGCACCTGCTTTACGATGGCCACGGACTCCTTGCACAGATTGACAATCTCGTCCCACTTCTGGTTGTCAATGAGGTCGGCGGTGACCATGTAGGAGCCGCCGCAGGCGCAGATGACGGGGCAGGACAGGTAGTCCTTCAGGTTCTTGAGGGAGATGCCGCCGGTGGGCATGATTTTAAACATGGGGAAGGGGGCGCTGAGGGCCTTAATCTTGGCCAGGCCGCCGGACTGCTCGGCGGGGAAGAACTTGAGGACCTCCAGGCCCAGCTTATAGGCGGTGTGGTAGTCGGTGGCGGTGGTGCAGCCGGGGAAGACAGGCACGCCCTTGGCCTGGCAGTACTTCACGATTTCCACGTCCAGGCCGGGGGTGACGATAAACTTGGCGCCGGCGGCCACGGCCTCGTCCACCTGCGCGGTGGTGAGCACGGTGCCGGCGCCCACCAGCATGTCGGGCTTGGCCTCGCTCATCAGCTTGATGGCGGTGGCGGCGCCGGCAGCCCGGTAGGTCACCTCGGCCACAGGCACGCCGCCCTCGCACAGGGCGTTGGCCAGGGCCACCGCGTCCCGCTCAGGGTGGTTAAGCTTGATTACCGGCACAACGCCGATGTTGGAAATGGCTTCATTCATGGCATTCATCTTGATAACGCTCCTTTTCAGCAGCATAAAGATTGTTTATGACCCGGAAGGATTCTGGAGTACCTGGGCGTCCTGGGCCACAGGCACATCTGCGTACTGGTCGGGCTCCGGCATGGGCAGGCTCTGCATGTAGGCGTGCATGGCCTCTGCCACCCGTTTGCCGTTGGCTACCGCCTCCACCACGGTGCGGGCGCCGTTGACCGCGTCGCCGGCGGCAAAGACGCCGGGGCGGCTGGTGCGGCCGTCCTCATCCACGGCCAGCAGGCCCTTTCCGGTGATGTCGATGCCCTGGGTGGTCTTTACCAGGTTGTTCTCCGCACCCTGGCTGACGGCGATGATGACGCTGTCGCAGGGATAGAGCCGCTCCGAACCCTCCACGGTGACGGTGGAACCGTCCTCCTGCTTCTGGTTGTCGGCCAGCACCACGCCGTCGTCCCGAATCTCCAGGGTGGCCTTGTTCATGAGGAAGTCCACCCCCTCCAGCTTGGCGTAGCTGGTCTCGTAATGGCTGGCGCCGATGGTGCCGCCCCGGGCCACGCACACCACGTGCCTGGCCCCCTTGCGGATGGCGGTGCGGGCGCAGTCCATGGCGGAGTTGCCCGTGCCGATGATCACCACCCGCTCTCCCAGATGGAAGGCGTCGGGATTGGCCAGGTAGTTGATGGCGTAGCTCACATGGCCCAGGCTTTCGCCCTTGATGTTCAGCCGGTTGGGCCGCCACAGCCCCGCCCCCAGGAACACGCTCTCATAGCCGTCCCGGAACAGGTCGTCAATGGTGAGGGTGTTGCCGATGTAGGTGTTGGGCCGGAACTTGATGCCCTTGAGCTCCAGGTGACGGTAGGCGATATCGTCCAGCACGGCGTCGGGCAGGCGGAAGTCGGGGATGCCGTACCGCATGACGCCGCCGATCTTGTCCCGGCCGTCGAAGATGGTCATCTGGTATCCGTACCGGGCCAGGATAATGGCGATGGTCAGGCCGGCGGGGCCCGCTCCGATGACGGCGGCGCGGCGGCCGTTGGACGGCGCAGGGCCCTTCACCATCTTGTTGGCATAGGTGGTGGAGATGTAGTTCTCGATGATGGAGAAGTGGACCGGCGCTTCCTTGATGCCCCGGATGCAGTGCCCCTCGCACTGGCTCTCGTGGTTGCATACCAGGGAGCAGACGGTGGTCAGCGGATTGTTCTCAAAGAGCATCCAGCCCGCCTCGTCCAGCTTGCCTTCCTTCAGCAGACGGATGACCTCCGGGATATTGGTTCCAATGGGGCAGCCCTCACGGCACTTGGGCTTTTTACAGCCCAAGCACCGCGCTGCCTCATCCATAACATGAAGCGCCACGGCCTATCACACTCCGGAGTAGGCGGAGAAGCCCGCATCGATGGGCAGCACCACGCCGGTGATGGCGCTGGCGGCTTTGTCATCGCAGAGGAAGAACACGCCGCCCAGCAGCTCGTCGCTCTCCACAAAACGGTTCATGGGGGTGCCGGCCAGGATCTTGGCGGTACGGGGGGTGGGGGTGCCGTCCTCGTTGAAGAGGAGCTTCCGGTTCTGGTTGGACACCAGGAAGCCGGGGGCGATGGCGTTGCAGCGGATGCCGCTGCCGGCGAAGTGGGTGGCCAGCCACTGGGTGAAATTGGAGATGGCGGCCTTGGCGCCGGAGTAGGCGGGGATCTTGGTCAGGGGGATGTAGGCGTTCATGGAGGAGATGTTCAGGATGCAGCCGTGCTGGTTGGCCACCATGTCCTTGGCAAAGACCTGGGTGGGCAGCAGGGTGCCCTGGAAGTTCAGCTTGAACACGAAGTCCACGCCGCTGGGCTCCAGGTCAAAGAAGGTCTTCTGGCCCTCCTTGGCCTCGTGCTGATACTCGTTGTCAGTGGTGGCGCGGGGGTTGTTGCCGCCGGCGCCGTTGATGAGGATGTCGCAGGGACCCAGGTCCTTGAGCACCTGGGCGTGGACGGCCTCCAGAGCCTCGGGCTCCAGCACGTTGGCCTTGTAGCCCTCGCAGATATAGCCCTCGGCCTTGCACTCCTCGGCCAGCTTCTTCACGGCGTCCTCGTTCAGGTCCAGGGCGGCCACCTTGGCGCCCGCCTGGGCAAAGGCCCGGGCCATCTCGCCGCACAGCACGCCGCCGGCGCCGGTCACAACGACTACCTTGCCGGTAAAGTCCACATTCAGAGGCAGATTGATCATGATAAAGCTCCTTCTTTCTAAATAAATTACTTCTTTGCTTTCTCACAGGCCTCGAACAGGCCGTTGATGTAGGCCGCGCCCAGGGCACGGTCGTACAGGCCGTAGCCGGGCTTGCCGGTCTCGCCCCAGATCATGCGGCCGTGGTCGGGCCGGACGTAGCCGTCAAAGCCGGTCTCCACCAGGGCGTTGACAATCTGGTACATATCCAGGCTGCCGCAGCTGGACAGGTGGGCACGCTCCTCAAAGGAGCCGTCCTCCATGATCTTCACGTTGCGGATGTGCATGAAGGCGATGCGGCCCATGGCGGAGTACTTGCGCACCATGGCCACCACGTCGTTGCTTCTGGCGCAGCCCAGGCTGCCGGTGCACAGGCACAGGCAGTTGGCGGGAGAGTCCACCAGCTTGAGGAACCGGTCCAGATTGGCCTCGCAGGTGATGATGCGGGGCAGGCCGAAGATGGGGTACGGGGGATCGTCGGGGTGGATGGCCATCTTCACGCCGCACTCCTCGGCCACGGGGATGACCTTCTTCAGGAACCGCTCCAGGTTGGCCCACAGGCCCTCCTCGCCGATCTCGCCGTAGGCGGAGATGAGCTCCCGCACCTCGTCCTGGGTGTAGCTGGAGTCCCAGCCGGGCAGGTGGATGTCGTCCTTGAGGGGGTCCAGGCCCTTCATCTGATCCCAGTACATCACCAGGCTGGTGGAGCCGTCGGGGGCCTTCTTGTCCAGCTGGGTGCGGGTCCAGTCAAAGACGGGCATGAAGTTGTAGGTCACGCACTTGACGCCGTACTTGGCGCAGCGGCGGATGTTCTCGCAGTAGACCTCCAGCAGGTGGTCCAGGTTGCCCCGGCCCAGCTTGATGTCCTCGTGGACGGGGATGGACTCCACCACGTCGAACACCAGGCCGTTGTCCTCGCAGTCCTTCTTCAGGGCCGCCAGGCTCTCCTCAGGCCAGACCTCGCCGGGCTTCACATCGTACACCGCGGTGACGATGCTGCGCATGCCGGGAATCTGACGGATATATTCCAGAGAGATGGGGTCGCTCTCTCCGTACCAGCGAAACGAAAGCTTCATATTGTTCTCCTTTGTCACAGATTAAAGTAGCGTTTGGCGTTGTTGAAACAGATGTCCTGGACCAGGCCGCCCAGAGTGAGCATGTCCCGGGGGTACTCTCCGTTCTCCACCCAGTGGCCCAGCAGAGAGCACAGCACCCGGCGGAAGTACTCGTGGCGGGCGTAGCTGAGCAGGCTGCGGCTGTCGGTGAGCATGCCGATGAAATTGCCCAGCACGCTCAGGTTGGCCAGACTGGTCAGCTGCTCGGTCATGCCGGTCTTGTGGTCGTTGAACCACCAGGCGCTGCCGTGCTGAATCTTCCCTGCCGTCTCCGGCCCCTGGAAGGCCCCCAGCAGGGTGTCGATCCACTCGTTGTCTGCCGGGTTCAGGCTGTACAGCACGGTCTTGGGCAGGTTGCCCTCCCGCTCCAGAGCGTCCATAAGGCGGTAAGTAGCGGCGCAGCTGTCGGTGACGGCAATGCAGTCAAAGCCGGTGTCCGGGCCCAGCTGCTCCATCATGCGGCTATTGGGGTTGCGCATGCAGCTGAAGTGGAGCTGCATGACCCAGCCCAGCTTCCGGTACTCCCGGGCGCAGTGGAGGATCACCGCGGTCTGGTAGCCCTCGGCCTCCTCACGGGTGAGGGCCTCACCCGCCCGGGCCTTGTTCATGGCGGCGGTGGCGGCCTCATCGGACACCTCGCGGCACATCACATAGTCCAGGCCGTGGTCGGCGGAGCGGCAGCCATGGGCGTCGAAGAAGGCGATGCGGTCGCTGAGGGCGGCGCGCATGTCCTCAATGGTGGCAATGGTGCGGCCGGTGGTCTGCTCCAGCTTCTCCAGATAGGCGGCGAAACCAGGCTTGTGCAGGTTCACCGCCGGGTCGGGCCGGAAGCTGGGGCACACCAGTACGGGGAAGGAGCTGTCCGCCGCAAGCTTCTCATGCCACGCCAGGTCGCTGCACGGGTCGTCGGTGGTGCCCACCATGGCCACGTTGCTGCCCAGAATCAGGCCCCGGGCGCTCATAGCCGGGTCGTTCTTCAGCTTTTCGTTGCACAGCTCCCACACCTCATGGGCAGTCTCCCCGTTGAGCACCCCCGTGTAGCCGAAGTAGTTCTTCAGCTCCAGGTGGCACCAGTGGTACATGGGGTTGCCGATGGCCCGGGGCAGGGTCTGGGCAAATTTCTCGAACTTTTCCCAGTCGGAGGCGTCGCCGGTGATGTACTTCTCCTCCACGCCGTTGGAGCGCATGAGCCGCCACTTGTAGTGGTCGCCGCCCAGCCAGAGCTGGGTGATGTTCTCAAAGCGCCGGTCCTCCCAGATGTCCTTGGGGTCGATGTGGCAGTGGTAGTCGGCAATGGGCATGGATGCGGCATAGGTGTGGTACAGGGCTCGGGCGGTCTCCGTGTCCAGCAGAAAATCATCGTTCAGAAAGGTATTCAAGGTTTATGCTTCCTTTCAATTTAATTTTTCAGCTGCTCAGGCACCTGATCAATGGTCTGATAGCGCTCCATGGCCTGCTCCAGGGACATGCCCTGATCAATGGCG
>NZ_CALXGI010000089.1 GCF_944387805.1 uncultured Pseudoflavonifractor sp.
GCGGGACCGGTTCAAGGTCATGCTGGTGACGCCCTTTATGAGCTGCAACGCCCGGCTGACCATCTACATCCTCTTTTCCGAGATGTTCTTCCCGGACAACGCCATGGTGGTGGCCTACTCCATGTACCTGCTGGGCCTTGTGGTGGCCATTGTCATCTCGGCTATTATCCACCTGCTGGACCGGAAAAAGAGCACCAACTACCTGCTCATCGAACTGCCGGAGTACAAGCTGCCCGACGCCCGGACGGTGGCGATCTATGTCTGGGAAAAGGTCAAGGACTACCTGGAGAAGGCGGGCACCACCATTTTCCTGGCCACCCTGATCATCTGGGCGCTGCTGAATTTCGGCCCCCACGGCTTCTCGACGGATATGACCGCCAGCTTCGGCGCGGTGATCGGCAAATGGCTCACCCCCTTCTTCGTCCCCATTGGGCTGGGCTTCTGGCAGATCGCGGTGGCCCTCATTGCGGGCATCTCCGCCAAGGAGGTGGTGGTGTCCAGCTGCGCGGTGCTGTTCGGCATCGTCAACGCCAGCTCCCCCGAGAGGATGGCCGCCTTTTCCTCCGCCCTGGCGGGCATTGGCTTCGGCCCCCTGAACGCCTTCTGTCTGATGGTGTTCTGCCTGCTCTACATCCCCTGCGCCGCCTCTCTGGCCACCATCCGGAAGGAGGCCAACAGCTGGAAGTGGATGTTCTTTACGGCGGCCTTCCAGCTGGCGGTGGCCTGGGTCGTCACCTTTGCCGTCTATCACATTGGGCTTGCGATTCTGTAAGGAGGTGCATATTATGATTCCGGTTTTGCTGGCCGTCCTGCTGATTGCCTATTCCGTTTGGGCCGTCCGCCGGGTCCGCAGGAGAAAGAAGCGCACCTGCGGCGATTGCAGCAGCTGTCCCAACCGGGGCTCCGGCTCATGCCTATAAATCGGGCGGCATCTTGAGCTGCCTCCTGATTTCAGAGGCAGCCATCATAGGAGGGAGTAATCAGCATGTGGGTTCTTTTTGCCGTGGGTTCCGCCTTTTTTGCGGGCGTGACGGCGATCCTGGCCAAGTGCGGCATCCGGAAAACAGATTCCACCGTGGCCACGGCCATCCGCACCATTGTGGTATTGATCTTCGCGTGGATCATGGTGTTTGTGGTAGGTTCCCAAAATCAGTTAAGCGGCCTGGACCGGACGACCCTGCTGTTTCTGATTCTGTCCGGCCTGGCCACAGGGGCCTCCTGGCTGTGCTATTTCAGGGCGCTCCAGCTGGGCGATGTCAACAAGGTGGTGCCCATTGACAAGTCCAGTACGGTCCTGACAATTCTGCTGGCCTTTCTGTTTCTGAGGGAACCCATCGGCCTGTTTCAGGGAATCGGCGTCATTTTGATCGCTGTGGGCACCTTTCTCATGATCGAAAAGAAAAAGGGGACAGAAGCCGCCGCACAGGGGAAATCCTGGATGCTGTATGCCTTCGGCTCCGCCGTCTTTGCCAGCCTCACCGCCATCTTGGGCAAGGTGGGCATACAGGGAGTGGAGTCCAACCTGGGTACCGCCATCCGCACAGGGGTGGTGCTGGTCATGGCCTGGGTCATGGTCCTGGTGACCGGAAAGGCCGGGGCGGTGGGGCAGGTGCCCCGGCGGGAACTGGGCTTCATCTGCCTGTCCGGACTGGCCACAGGGGCTTCCTGGCTGTGCTACTACCGGGCCCTTCAGGACGGGCTTGCCAGTGTGGTGGTCCCCATTGACAAATTGAGCATCCTGGTCACCGTGGCGTTTTCCTGGATGGTGTTCCACGAAACATTGACCCGCCGCTCTGCCGCAGGCCTGGTTCTCATCGTTGCCGGGACGCTGGCCATGCTGCTGTGAGCCGCCCTTGGGCAGCCGGCGCGGTATCCGGGCGCACAGACGCAGAGTCAAATCCCGCGCTTTACACCAAGCAGAGAATATGTTAGAATAAGCCATATTTTTTTCAAAATCCGTTTTAAGGAGAAAACCATGGGCTTATTTTCCAGAAAACCGAAGGCGCCGGACTTTGACCCGGCAGAGTGTCAGCGCATCAAGGAGAAGCTGCGGCAGATGTTCAACGAAGCCGTGCCGGACGGGGATACCTACCGTCTCATCGAAGGCTACTCCAGCACCGATAAAATCCAGCGTGGCATCTATATTGACAAGCACACGACGACCTTCTATCACTACATCATCGGATACCGTGAGCAGGATTGGCGTGTCGTGCTCGTCCAGATCGACCGGGCGCTCTCCGCGCACAGTGACGCCATCTGTCTCGACATGGATGCCGTGGTCGATGTGGACTATATTCCCAAGACCCAGAATGCCGCCCTGGTCTATGAGAAGGGCTATGGCTCCTATGGCGAGCTGCTCCACGTTGTGGACTATGGCCGGAAAACCGCCGCCGGAATTGCAAATCTGAATCAGGCCGCAGAGCGGGAAGATTTTCTGAATTTTCTGGAGAAATTCCGGGCCGTGTTATCCCAGAAGGGCTATAAATTGTCTAAGTGGACGCGGTAAGGCAGCCTGTGCGCGCTCCCGGGACACGCAGTATATTCCAGCCGCGGGAGCCTGCGCCGTACCCGGCACGGCCGGACTGTTTTTCTAAAGATTCCGCCGTCTGATCCTTTCCCTGTAAAACACCTCTATAAGCTGAGCAGTCACAGAACCGCCAGGTTCTGTGACTGCTTTTTTGTCTAAACGCCAGCCTTGGCAGCCGCCCCGCTGAAGGGCCCCGCTGCCGGCGGGATTTGTATGGCTTTAATCCGCATTCGTCCCCAATGGTAAAATCACACGGAACGTACTTCCCTGATTCGGCCTGCTCTCCACCTCGATCTGTCCGCCGCATACGTCTAAAATTTTGTGCACAATGGGAAGGCCAAGCCCAATCCCCTTTCGCGTGTGGGACGGATCCGCCTGGTAATAACGGTCAAAAATGTGTGATTTGACCTCCTCCGTCATGCCGATGCCGCTGTCTGTCACCGTGAAAACCGCGTTTTTATCCGTATGCGTCAGGGATACCGCAATCTTTCCGCCGTTGGGCGTGTATTTAATGGCGTTTCCGACCAGGTTTGTCCATACATGGGAGAGCAGCTCCCGGCTCCCGCACACTTCGACCGGCTCAATCTCCGCTGTCAGATTCTGCCCTTTTTCCTGAATGCTCCTCTCAAGCATGGTCAAACACTGGCTGATCTGCTCGTCCAGCCAGAAGTTCTCCCGCACAACAGGCAGATTCTGCGTCTCCAGCTTTGTCAGCAGCATCGCGTCATTTGCCAGTTCTGCCAGCTGGCTGCTCTCGCTTGCAATGATTTGCAGATACTTTTTCTGCTCTTCCTCGGTAAAGCCCGGCTCCTGCAGCAATTCGGCAAACCCGCGGATCGCCGTCAGGGGCGTCTTAAATTCATGTGTGAAGGTATTGACGTACTCCTCCCGCATGGCGCGGACCTTTTCCAGCTCCTCGGCCATGCGGTTGAAATCAGAGTAGGCCACACGAAACGCCCCGGTCTCTGTTTCGGGCAAGCGGGCGCTCAGATCTCCGTCAATGATTTTCTGAAACGCAAGGCGAAGATGGCGGAACTGCCGGTTCGCCGGCCCCACTGTTATCAGCGCAGTCCCGGCACCAATTAGGATTGGAAGCAGAAGCGCCAGGCCATATGCGGCCGCCCCCAGCCCGAGTTCTGCAAGTTTTCCCGCAGCCAAATAATAGACGCCTGCAGACACCGCAGAGGCCGCCGAGAGCAAAACAGTGTAACATGCCGTCAGCTTCCGGCTGCCCAACTGAGGTACGTTGATTGTCCCGGACTCTTTTTGCATCTTCCATTCCCCCATCCTTTTGAGTCCAACATACTGATGTTATTATAAATATAGCCCTCAATTGTGTCAAAGTATATTTCACACAGTGCTCACATACATCATCGGTTATTGCATTTTCCAAAAACACCCGCAACATTTTGGGGGCAGCAGGAAAGCCCCAAGCTCCCCGGCCCAATGGGCGGTTTCTCCTGCGATTCCCTAAATAGCACCGAGCTCACCTTCCGCCACGCCCTGGAAAATCAGGTGTGCTACCGGACGTGGACCTGATGTCGCTTTGAACAGCGGCGCCGGAGAGGATATTCCTCTCCGGCGCCGCTGTTCGCTGAATTTTTCTTTTGATGTGATGGCCTGGAAAACCTGTGCCGGGAGACCTTATGCAGCGGCCACAGCCGGCAATGTAATCCCCACGCGCTCCATAACATCCGTCACATAGTGGACGGGAATGATTTCCAGGGCCTGCTTAACCTCATCGGCTACGTCCATCAGGTCGTCCGCATTTTCTTCGGGAATGAACACCCGTTTGACGCCCGCCCGCTGGGCGGCCATCAGCTTCTCCGGCAGGCCGCCGATGGGCATGACCACGCCCCGCAGGGAGACCTCGCCGGTCATGGCATACTCGGCGTTAACCGGGACGCCGGTGACCAGGGAGGCCAGGGCCGTGGTCAGGGTGATGCCCGCCGACGGGCCGTCCTTGGGCACCGCCCCCGCCGGGACATGGACGTGCAGGTCGTTCTTTTCAAACAGCTCCGCCTTGTCCGGGAACATGGACTTCACCAGGCTGACGGCAATCTGCACCGACTCCTTCATCACATCGCCCAGCTGGCCGGTGATGATGGTCTTGCCGTTGCCCTTGGTGAGCAGGGACTCGATGAACAGGATCTCGCCCCCCGCCTGGGTCCAGGCCAGCCCCGTCACAATGCCGGGCTTCTTGGCCTCCAGAATGCGGTCGTGGCGAATGGGCGCGGCCTCCAGCATGGCCCGCAGTTCCCCGGGCTCCACGGTCACCCGCTCCTCCTCGCCGCTGACCAGCTTCACCGCCGCCGCCCGGCACAGGGTGTCCAGCCGGTTTTTCAGCCCCCGGACGCCGGCCTCCATGGTGTAGTCGGAGATGACGGAGCGGAGGGCGTCGTCGCTGACCGCCAGCTGCTCCGCCGTGATCCCGGCCTTCTCCATGGCCTTGGGCAGCAGGTGCCGCTTGGCAATCTGAAATTTCTCCAGGGCGGAGTAGCCCGGGAAGGAGATAACCTCCATCCGGTCCAGCAGCGGGCCGGGGATGGTGTCGGTGGTGTTGGCGGTGCAGACAAACAGCACGTCGGACAGGTCATAGGGGACGTTCATGTAGTGGTCGGTAAAGGTGGCGTTCTGCTCCGGGTCCAGCACCTCCAGCAGGGCGCTGGCGGGGTCACCGCCGTAGTCCCGGACCAGCTTGTCCACCTCGTCCAGCACCACCACCGGGTTGGAGGCGCCGCTGCGGCGGATGCCCTCCATGATCCGGCCGGGCATGGCGCCGATGTAAGTGCGCCGGTGGCCGCGGATCTCCGCCTCGTCCCGGACGCCGCCCAGGCTGACCCGCACATATTTGCGGTTCAGGGCCCTGGCGATGCTCTGGCCGATGCTGGTCTTACCGGTGCCCGGCGCACCCACAAACAGGAGGATGGAGCCGGACTGCTTCTTGTTGAGCGCCATGACGGCAATCTGCTGGAGGATACGGCCCTTGGTCTTTTTCAGGCCGAAGTGGTCCTCGTCCAGGACGGCCTTGGCGGCCTTCAGGTCGATGTCGGCCGGCGGCTCCTTCTTCCACACCAGACTGGTCATGAAGTCCAGGTAGTCATAGAGCATCCCGTACTCGTGGCCCTCTTTGCCGCCCTGTTTCATGCGGTTGAGAACCTTCTCCGCCTCAGCCCGGGCAGTGTCGTTCATGCTGGATTCCCGGATCTTCTGCTCGAACTTCTGTACATCGCTCACGTTCTCCGGGTGGAGCTTGTCCAGCTCGTCCTGGAGAAAGCCGATCTGCCGGCGGAGCGCCTGCTCCCGGTACACCTGCTCATTGGACTCCTTCTGGGCGGTCTGAGCCTCCTTGTTGACCTTGAACAGCTCCAGGGACTCATAGAAAGCCTTCTCCATCTTCTCCGCCCGCCGGGCCACGGAGTCCTCCGCCAGAATGGCAAACTTCTCCTCGCTGGAGATCTGCAGCATGGCGGAGGTGAAGGAGATCAGTTCGTTCATGTTGCTCCAGCGCATGATATAGTTCCGGGCGCCCATGAGCCACTGGGTTCCCTCCAGAGCGTCCAGCATGGCGGTGCGCATTTTCTGGAACCGCTCCTGCTGCTCCTCCAGGTCCAGGTCGCTGATCTCCGGCCGTGTGCGGAGCTGGACCTGGATGTGTTTCCCGTCCGACTGAATCCCTTCCAGATCCACCCGGCTGGTGGTGCGGATCAGGGCCCACTCGTTCTCAACGCTCTCCACCACGCCCCGGGTGGCAATGGGGTAGACATCCTCCGCAGAGATATGCCCCTCCTTCTCGTCCCGTTTCAGCATTAAAAACAGGACCTTATCGCCGGCAGCCACCGGCTTGTCCGACTTGCTGTTCAGATAATCCAGCTGGAAGTAGCAGGATACGTCCGGAAGAGAAATGGTGTTGTAATAGGGAATGGTAATCATAACAGGGTCACCTCGATAAAATGCTTGGGTCTGTTTATTCTAACTTCAGATTCAGCTTCTCCAGAGCTGCCCGGCACTCGTCAGGCACCTGGCTGCACAGCAGGCTGCGAACCACATCCTCGGTCCCTGCCTGGCAGGCGGTCTCATAGTACCAGCACTTGTACTCCAGCAGGGAGAGCATCTCCCGCAGCTCGGAGAGCTGCTTTTCCACTGCCGCCCGGCGGCACCGAAAAATCTCCAGCCGCTGCGCCAGTGTGGAGTCGCCCTCCTGGGCCAGGCTGATAAACTGCTTGATCTCCTTGATGGACAGGCCGGACTTTTTCAGGCAGCCAATGACCTTGAGCGGTCCATAGTCTTTTTCCGTGAACATCCGGATGCCGCCCTGGGACCGCTCCACAAACGGGAGCAGGCCCTCCTGGTCATAGTACCGCAGCGTCGAGGCGGCAATCCCCAGAAGCTGCGCCATTTCGCCTACTGTGTAAAGCAACTGTATCACTTCCCTGATCCGAATAAACTTAAAGTTACTTTAATATTATATATTAACTTTAATTTATTATAGCAACATAAACCAAGGAAGTCAATAGGATTTTATCGAAAAGTTCCGCTTCTGCATTCAGAGACCATAGCTATGCCGAAAGAGAGCCGTTATGCTGCATATTTCTACCATTTGAAGCGAAAACGTGGGGTCTGAAAAGCTTCATGCACCATTTTTGTACAAGATGAGCGCAAAAAGAGAGGGAACCGGTTTCCCGGTTCCCTCTCAAAAAGTGCTTGTTTATCCAGTTTGGATTAGCCGAAGTACCGCTTCAGCAGGCCCTCGAACGCCTTGCCGTGGCGGGCCGAACCCCATGGGACACATCCCATGGGGACCCCGATATTTTCACCTGCTCGGACGGACTGAATCCGCCCGGCATCGAGGTTTTGGCTCCGCCAAAACACTCGCTGACGAGTCCCGCCACAAAAAAGACGCCCCCGGCCTATGCCGGGAGCGTCCTGTGAATTAGATTAGCCGAAGTAGCGCTTCAGCAGGCCCTCGAACGCCTTGCCGTGGCGGGCCTCGTCGCGAGCCAAGCCGTGCGGCTACGCCGCCCGGCGGCGCAATAACAAGATGGGGCGCAAGGGCTTGAAACCTGTTTGCCGGGA
>NZ_CALXGI010000090.1 GCF_944387805.1 uncultured Pseudoflavonifractor sp.
ATTTTCAACCTGCTGTGCGCCCCCTGCTTCGCCGCCATGGGCGCCATCAAGCGGGAGATGAACAACTGGAAGTGGACTTTGGGCGCCATCGGCTACATGTGCGGCTTCGCTTACATTGTGGCCCTCATGGTCTATCAGCTGGGCGGCCTGATTCTGGGCGAAGTCTCCTTCGGCGTGGGCACTGTGGTGGCCCTGGTCCTTCTGGCCGGGCTTATCTACCTGCTCGCCCGCAGAAATAAGTACGAGGAACGCCTGGACGTCAGCGCTGTCAGCGCGGCGGCCAAGTAACCCACACATGTCTGCGGCAGGCGGCATACACCGTCCGCCGCCGGCATCCCCAGGAAGGAGCTGTTCACTATGGCAAATATTATCATCGGCCTTATCATCGCGGCGGTCTGCGTGGCCATTATCGCCAGAGGCATCCATAACCGCCGCCTGGGCAGGCACAGCTGCTCCGGCTCGTGCGGAAGCTGCGGGTGCGGCTGCGGCGGCTGCGCCGCTTCTGGCACGTGCCGTCAGGAACGCCCAGCTTCCAAATAATCCGCATGAAAAACCCGGCGCTCCAAAATGGAGCGCCGGGTTTTTCTGTGCTGCGTGTTACTCGCTCGGACTGGCTCCGCAGATGCCCAGTACAAAAGCCCTCAGAGCGTTCATCCGCTCTGCCTCGTCCTCCAGCCAGGGGCTGTCCCCCATGTGGTCGGCCAGCAGTACGGGCACCTGGTAATTGTATATCTCCTGGGCCACCTCCATCTCCACGCCGTCCACCGTGTGGTCAGGGCCGCCGTTAACAATGATGCCCTTCAGACCGGGAAGCCGGTCCAGCTCTCCGGCAGTGATGCTGTGGGGACAGAGGGCGCTGTCCACGCCCAGGGATTGAATTTCCGCCAGCAGCCGCTCATTCTCCCGGCTGCCCAGGTTCAGCACCGCAATCATATCCCGCGCCATGGGAATGCCCTCCTTTATCTGTTTCGCTCCGTCCGGTCCCAATCCACTGCCACCCACTGAGCATTGGGCACATTGAACCGGTAGAGGGCCTTGTTGTCAAAGTGGACTCCGGCCCGCCAGCCCAGCACCGCACGGATAACCGCGCTGTGGCATACCGCCAGGGCGGTCTCCCCCGGACCGGCGGCAATGGCGTCCAGCACGGGGAGAATCCGTTTGAGGGCATCCCCCAGGGACTCCCCGCCGGGCGGCGCCACTTTCATCCGGTCCTCCTGATAGGCCTCATATTCCTCCGGCCACTTCTGTGCAATCTCCGGCCAGGTGTGGCCCTCCCACACGCCGAAGCTCACCTCCCGCAGGTCGTCCACCGGAATGGGCGTAAGCCCCAGGTGGCGGCAGGCAATCTCCGCCGTCTCAAAGGCCCGGCGCTTGGGGCTGGCGTAGCAGATGTCAATCCGCTCCCCGCTCTCGGCCAGACGGCGGCCCAGCTCCTCCGCCTGGCTTCTTCCCTTCTCATTCAGTTCCGTATCGCTGGCGCCCTGGACGCGCCCGGCCGCATTCCAGCCGGTCTCGCCGTGGCGGGCCAATATAATTCTCATGGGCAATTCTCCATTCTCTCTTTACAGCATCCGCTTCAAATACCGCCCCGTGTAGGACGCTTCGCAGGCCGCCACTTCCTCCGGCGTACCGGTGACGACGATATTTCCGCCTCCATCTCCCCCCTCGGGACCCAGGTCGATGATATGGTCGGCGGTCTTGATGACGTCCAGGTTGTGCTCAATGACCACCACCGTGTTGCCCACGTCCACCAGCTTCTGGAGCACCTCAATGAGCTTGTGGACGTCGGCGGTGTGGAGGCCGGTGGTGGGCTCGTCCAGGATATAGATGGTCTGGCCGGTGCTCCGCTTGGACAGCTCGGTGGCCAGCTTCACCCGCTGGGCCTCGCCGCCGGACAGGGTGGTGGAGGGCTGGCCCAGCTTGATATAGCTCAGGCCCACCTCGTACAGGGTCTGGAGCTTGTTGTAGATGCGGGGCAGGTTCTCGAAGAAGGGCAGGGCCTCTTCCACGGTCATGTCCAGCACCTCATAGATGTTCTTGCCCTTGTAGCGCACCTCCAGGGTCTCCCGGTTGTACCGCTTGCCCTTGCACACCTCGCAGGGCACGTAGATATCGGGCAGGAAGTGCATCTCAATCTTGATGAGGCCGTCGCCCTGGCAGGCCTCGCAGCGGCCGCCCCGCACGTTGAAGGAGAACCGGCCCGGGCCATAGCCCCTGGCCTTGGCGTCCTGGGTGGAGGCGAACAGGTCCCGGATGTCGTTGAACAGCCCGGTGTAGGTGGCCGGGTTGGACCGGGGAGAGCGGCCGATGGGGGACTGGTCGATGTCGATGACCTTGTCCAGATACTGCTCCCCCTCAATGCCCTTGCTCTTGCCCGGCCGGAGCTTGGCCCGGTTCAGGTCGGCGGCCAGCTTCTTGTAGAGAATCTCGTTGACCAGGCTGGACTTGCCCGAGCCGGACACACCGGTGACGCAGGTAAAGGTGCCCAGAGGGATGGACACGTCGATGTCCCGCAGGTTGTTCTCCGCCGCGCCCCGGATGGTGAGCACCTTGCCGTTGCCCTTCCGCCGCTCAGTGGGCACGGGGATCTTCTTCCGGCCGGACAGGTAGTCGCCAGTGATGGAGCCGGGGGTATTCATGACCTCCTCGGCGGTGCCCGCGGCCACCACATTGCCGCCGTGGACGCCTGCGCCCGGACCGATATCCACAATATAGTCGGCGGCTCTCATGGTGTCCTCGTCGTGCTCCACCACCAGCAGGGTGTTGCCCAGGTCCCGCAGGTGCTTCATGGTGTCCAGCAGCATGTCGTTGTCCCGCTGGTGGAGGCCGATGGAGGGCTCGTCCAGAATGTAGAGCACTCCCATGAGAGAGGAGCCGATCTGGGTGGCCAGCCGGATGCGCTGGCTCTCGCCGCCGGACAGGGTGGCGGCAGACCGGCTCAGGGTCAGATACTGAAGTCCCACGCTCTGGAGAAAGCCCAGGCGGCTCTTAATCTCTTTGAGAATCCGTTCGGCAATGAGCATCTGCTGGTCGGTGAGGGTCAGGTGGTCAATGAAGTCCAGGGCGTCGGTCACCGACTTGCGGCAGAAGTCGTCGATGTTGATGCCGCCCACCGTCACCGCCAGGGACTCCTTGCGCAGCCGCCGCCCGCCGCAGTCGGGGCAGGGCCGCTCGCTCATGCACTCCTCCAGCTCCCGGCGCACTGCGTCGGACTGGGTCTCCCGGTAACGGCGCTCCAGATTGTTGCAGATGCCCTCAAAGGGCTGGTACAGCGTGCCCTGGCCGTTGCCCCGCTCATAGGTCAGCTTCAGCTTCTCCCCCTTGGTGCCGTAGAGAATGATGTCCAGCACTTCGGCAGGCAGGTCCTTCACCGGAGTGGTCAGCTTGAACTTGTACTGCTTGGCCAGGGCGTCGAAGTACATCCGGGAGATAGAGTCCCCCTTGATATTGTTCCAGCCGGAGGCGGTGATGGCCCCCTCCAGAATGGACAGGTCCTTGTTGGGGATGACGATGTCCGGGTCCACCTTCAGCTGAGAGCCCAGGCCGGTGCAGGTGGGGCAGGCGCCGAAGGGATTGTTGAAGGAAAACATGCGGGGGGTCAGCTCTTCAATAGAGATGCCGCAGTCCTCGCAGGCGTAGTTCTGGGAGAAGAGGATGTCCCGATCCTCTCCCACAATATTGATAATCACAATGCCCCCCGCCAGGTTGGAGGCCACTTCCACCGAGTCGGTGAGCCGCTGGGTGATGTCCGGCTTGATGACCAGCCGGTCCACCACCACCTCGATGCTGTGCTTCTTGTTCTTGTCCAGCTTGATCTCCTCGGTCAGGTCGTAGATGGACCCGTCCGCCCGGACGCGGACATAGCCCGACTTGCGGGCGTCCTCAAAGACCTTCTGGTGCTCGCCCTTCTTGCCCCGGATAACGGGGGCCAGCACCTGGATGCGGGTGGCCTCGGGCAGGGTGAGAACCTGGTCGATAATCTGGTCGATGGTCTGCTGTTTGATCTCCTTGCCGCACTTGGGGCAGTGAGGGGTGCCCACCCGGGCCCAGAGCAGACGGAGGTAGTCGTAAATCTCGGTCACCGTGCCCACGGTGGAGCGGGGGTTCTTGGAGGTGGTCTTCTGGTCGATGGAGATGGCGGGGCTCAGGCCGTCGATGTAGTCCACGTCCGGCTTCTCCATCTGGCCCAGGAACATCCGGGCGTAGGAGCTGAGGGACTCCACATAGCGGCGCTGTCCCTCGGCGTAGATGGTGTCAAAGGCCAGGGAGGATTTGCCCGAGCCGGACAGGCCGGTGAGCACCACCAGCTTGTCCCGGGGAATCTCCACGTCAATGTTCTTCAGGTTGTTCTCCCGGGCGCCTTTGACGTAAATATGGTCCAGCATAGTCGTTGGTTCTCCTTTAAATCGCTCTGTTCTCTTGATATATTATTCCAGCTTTGGGCCGTGCTACCCCAACAGCGCCCGGAACACAATCACAAGGCCGGCCAGCAGGATGGCAGCGCCAGCCGCGCCGCAGAGGATACGCATCCCTTTGGGCGGCTTCTTGCTCGTGGCCACGGCCAGCAGGGCCAGGGCGGCCAAGCCTATCAGCGTGGGCCACCAGATCGCCAGCAGAATGCCCAGGGTCTCCCTCAGATTTTCACCGAGGAAATTCACGGCGAATCCTCCTCCAGCATTCGGCGGATGCCGTCGGTCAGGAGAGAGATGTTCTCCTCCTGAAAGACTGTGTCACGGCCGGTGTGGATGCGGTCCATATACCAGCCCAGCCGCTTCCCCCTCTTCAGGGCGCACACCCCAGCTGCACGGCGGAAGGAGGCGTTGTCCGAGGGGTAAAAGCCGAAGCCCCGCACCACCTCCACCGTCTTTCCGCTCTGGGGAAGAAAGGCCCGCTCAATCCGCTCCAGGGCGGCCTCATCCTTCTTCAGGGACTTGGTGGGGAAAAACTGGACAGAGCTGCCGTCGGACACACAGTCGAAGTTGAGCACCAGCTTCTCCTCCTTCACCTGTCTTCGTTTGCTGGCAAAAGCGGCGGAACCCAGCATGCCCCGCTCCTCGTTGTCGAAGAACACGAAGCAGGCTTTCTCCCGCAGCTCCTGCGGCAGGGTGAGGGCGGCCTCCAGCAGGGTAATCACGCCGGAGGTGTTGTCGTTGGCGGTGTGCCGGTTGGCCTTTCCGAAGAACATCCACCACATCAGGAAAATGCACATGGCGATGGCTGGCCAGGGTGCGGCCTGGCGCGGCAGGTCCAGCAGCAGCATGACGGCAAACTCCACTACAAGGACCGCCGCGAACATAAGGACCACAAACACCAGCTGATAGGCCAGATACCACCCCAGGTTCCGGGGGGTGATGAAGTTTGGTATGGGCAGCACGGCCTGGGTGTCGTAGTGGGCGGTGAAGAGTACCTCCGCCTTCTCCGGGTCCCCGGCGATGACGTTGATACCAGAAAAACGTCCCCGTTCCTCGGTGACGGTCCAGCCCGCCCCCTCCAGCTCCCGGCGCAGCCAGGCCCGGAAGGCCCGCTTCTGCCGGCCGGATTTGCGGACTTGAAAGCCGGATAATATCTTTTGGGATTGCTTGGTCATAAGTCGTCCTCGCTTTCTCTCGCGACTGCTCCGGCGGGGTTAGCCCTCGCCCCGCAGCTTGATGATCTTGTCTCTCAGAATGGCGGCGTACTCGAATTCCAGCATCTTGGAGGCCTCCTTCATCTCCTTCTCCAGCTTGGCGATGGCCTCCAGGCGCTGCTGCTTGGTCATCTGCTTCTGGCTGAAGTCGAACTTCTTGGTCTCCTCCACCTCGCCGGACAGCTCGATGAGGTTGCGCACCGACTTGACCACCGTCTTGGGCACAATGCCGTGGGCCTTGTTGAAGGCGTCCTGCTTCTCCCGGCGGCGCTCGGTCTCGTCGATGGCGGCCCGCATGGAGGGGGTAATTTTGTCGGCGTACATAATGACCAGGCCGTCGGCGTTTCGGGCCGCCCGGCCGATGGTCTGGATGAGGGAGGTCTCGCTGCGGAGGAAGCCCTCCTTGTCCGCGTCCAGGATGGCCACCAGGCTCACCTCGGGCAGGTCCAGGCCCTCACGCAGCAGGTTGATGCCCACCAGCACATCGAACACGCCCAGACGCAGGTCCCGGATGATCTCCTGCCGCTCGATGGTGTCGATGTCGTGATGCATATAGCGGACCTTGATGCCCGCATTTTTCAGGTAGGCGGTGAGGTCCTCGGCCATCCGCTTGGTGAGGGTGGTGACCAGCACACGCTCCTTCCGCTCGGTGCGGGCGTTGATCTCTCCGATGAGGTCGTCGATCTGGCCCTCCACCGGGCGGACCTCGATGCGGGGGTCCAGCAGGCCGGTGGGCCGGATAACCTGCTCCACAATCTGTCCGGACCGGGTGCGCTCGTACTCGCCGGGCGTGGCTGAGACGTAGATGACCTGGTTAATCCGCTGCTCAAACTCTTCAAACTTTAACGGCCGGTTATCGTAGGCGCAGGGCAGGCGGAAGCCATAGTCCACCAGGGTAGTCTTGCGGGCGTGGTCGCCGTTGTACATAGCCCGTACCTGGGGGAGCGTGACGTGGCTCTCGTCGATGAACATGAGAAAGTCCTTGGGAAAGTAGTCCAGCAGGGTGTGGGGCGGCGTACCGGCAGGACGGCCCTCAATGACCCGGGAGTAGTTCTCGATGCCGGAGCAGTAGCCCAGCTCCTGCATCATCTCGATGTCGTACATAACCCGCTGCTTGAGCCGCTGGGCCTCCACCAGCTTGTTCTCCCGCTCGAAGAAGGCCACCCGCTCCTCCAGCTCCTTATAAATCTCACCGATGGCGGCGTCCATCTTCTCCTTGGGCGTGACGTAGTGGGTGGCGGGCCAGATGGGCACGTGGTTGAGGATGCGGATGGGGGTGCCGGTGACGGCGTTAACCTCACTGATGCGGTCAATCTCGTCTCCGAAGAACTCCACCCGGATGGCGGAGTCCTTCCAGTATGCGGGATAGATTTCCACCGTGTCCCCCCGGACCCGGAACATATTCCGCTCAAAGGCGATGTCGTTGCGCTCATAGCGGATCTCCACCAGCCGCTTGAGAAGCACATCCCGCTTCATCTCCATGCCCACCCGGAGGGAGATCATCATCTTGGCAAAGTCCTCCGGCTCGCCCAGGCCGTAGATGCAGGACACAGAGGACACCACAATTACGTCCCGCCGCTCCAGCAGGGCGCAGGTGGCGGACAGCCGCAGGCGGTCAATCTCGTCGTTGGTGGCGGCGTCCTTCTCGATGAAGGTGTCGGTGTGGGGGATATAGGCCTCGGGCTGGTAGTAGTCATAGTAGGAGACGAAATACTCCACCGCGTTGTTGGGGAA
>NZ_CALXGI010000091.1 GCF_944387805.1 uncultured Pseudoflavonifractor sp.
GTGAGCTACTTCAAGGGCATGATGGGCCAGCCGGCCTGGGGCTTCCCCGAGGATTTGCAGCGGGTGGTGCTCAAGGGGGAGACGCCCATCACCTGCCGGCCCGGGGAGCTGCTGCCTCCCGTGGACTTTGACGCAGTGCGGGAGGAGATGGCCTCCTTTATGGGCGGCGACGAAATCAACATGCGGGCCATGCTCTCTTACTGCCTCTATCCCAAGGTGTACGAGGAGTACCGGGAGCACCGCAATGAGTACGGCTACATCGCCCGCATGGGCAGCCATGTATTCTTCAACGGCATGGCCCTGGGCGAGACCACCCAAATCAGCATTGAGGACGGCAAGACTCTGGTCATCAAGTACCTGGGGCTGGGCGACCTGAATGAGGACGGCACCCGCACCGTCCAGTTCGAGCTCAACGGCCAGCGCCGGGAGGTGGCGGTGCCCGACAAGACTGCTGAGGTCAAGGGCGTCCAGGTCACCCTGGCCGACCCGGAGGACAAGAGCCAGGTGGGAGCCTCCATCCCCGGCATGGTGTCCAAGATCAGCGTCCAGCCCGGAGACCGGGTGGAGGCCAACCAGGTGCTGGGCATCATCGAGGCCATGAAGATGGAGACCAGCGTGGTGGCCCGTCTGGCGGGCGCCGTGGAGTCCGTCCATGTTCAGGAGGGCGACAATGTGAAAGCCGGTCAGCTCCTCTTCACCGTCAAGCCCGACTGACTCTGAGGCCCTTTCCCGCCTTCCCGTCGCCCTCCGCGCCTCCGGCGCGCCGCGCTCTGCGCGTCCAAGCGCCGCCCGTCGGGCGGCCTTGCCCCGGGGCGATTCACTCGTCCCGGGGAAAATAAAATCCGGGGTCCCCGCAAAACCTGTTTTGCGGGGAGGGCGACAATGTGAAAGCCGGTCAGCTCCTCTTCACCGTCAAGCCCGACTGATACCGGGTCCTATCCGTACGCTTAAGGGACATGGTCTATGGCCATGTCCCTGCCCCTTGAATACGGGCTCCTTTATGCTATAATGGAGACACCAGAGAAAATTTTATTTCTTTTCGTGGAAAGAGGGGGTTTCTATGACAAAGCAGGTGAAAATTCTGCTCCGCGTCCTGGCCGCGGCCCTGTTTCTGCTCTTCCTTTTCTTCGGCGCCACCCTGGGCAACGGCTTCTGCCTGGGGGATTCCATTATGACCAACCTGGGCCTGAGTCCCTGGTCAAGGGGCACCCAGGGCACCCACTATCCCGCCGTCATCGCCCTGGTGGGCATGGCCGCCTCCGCTGTCCTGTTCACCTCCACCACGGAGCAAAAGGCCAGGACCTCCTGGCTGCTGGTCATCGGCCTTAGCGCAGCCGGTTTTCTTATCAGCCTTATCCGCGTCCTTGTTCATCTGGCCTGATATCCGCCTTCAGACAGCAGGAGGGCGCGCCGCATATGCGGCGCGCCCTCCTTTTATGTTGATTGAGGAGAAGTCCGTCAGTTCTCCCGGTCCTTCTTCTCCTTTTCCTTTTTGTCCTTCTTCTCCTCCTCGGTCTCCTCGGGCAGCACCACCACTTTGATCTCCATGACCCGTCGGTGATCCACCTTGGTGACGGTCACATCCAGGCCGTCGGCCTGGAACCGGTCCCCCTCCGCGGGGATGCGGCCAATCTGCTCCATAACCCAGCCGGACACCGTGTTGGCGTCGCAGCTGCCCTTAATGGAGAACAGGTCGTACAGGTCCGTCAGGTCTGCGGAACAGGAGATGAGATAGCTGCCGTCAGGCTGCTTCTGGAACTGCTCGATAACCTCGTCGTGCTCATCCCAGATTTCGCCCACCAGCTCCTCCACAATGTCCTCCATAGTGACCAGGCCCTCGGTGCCGCCGTACTCGTCCACCACAATGACCATGTGGGCCTTCTCCCGCTGGAGAATGCGGAGCATCTGGGATATTTTAGTGTTTCCGGTGGTGTAGAGCACCGTGCCCATAAAGGAGGACAGATCGCTGATGCCGTGGTACCGGGCAGCGTGGAAGTCCTTTTCATGGATGACGCCCACAATATCGTCGATGTCCTCATGGTACACGGGCAGGCGGGAGAAACCGCTCTCAGCGAACACCTTGGCCACCTCGTCCATGGTGGACGTGTCCTCCACCGCCACAATGTCCACCCGGGGGGTGAGAATCTCCTCCACCTCCATATCGCCGAACTCAATGGCGGAGCGGATGAGCTCGCTCTCGTGCTGGTCCAGGCCGCCCTCGTCCTCGGCCTGGTCCACCATGGTGATGAGCTCCTCCTCGGTGATGCCCTCGTCCTCCTTCTTATGAAAGACCAGGCTGAGCAGCTTCTTCCACTGGGTAAAGAGGAAGTTGAGGGGCCGCAGCAGGGTGATAAAGAACTTCAGTATGGGCGCGGAGAACATGGCGAAGGACTCAGGGGACTCCTTGGCCAGGCTCTTGGGGGAAATCTCGCCGAAAATCAGGATGACCGCTGTGAGCACCACTGTGGACACCGTAGGGCCGTAAGCGCCCAGAAGATTGGTGAAGAGCACGGTGCCGATGGTGGTGGCGGTGATGTTGACAATGTTGTTGCCTATCAGGATAGTAGAGAGCAGACGGTCAAAGTCCTCTTCCAGCTCCAGAACCAGAGCCGCGCGGGCATCTCCGCCGTCGGCCCGGCTCTTCATCCGCACCCGGTTGAGGGAGGAGAAGGCAGTCTCTGTGGCCGAGAAGTAGGACGACATGGTCACGAGGAAGATAAGAATAACTATCATGATAATACTGGCACTGTCCATAATGGAACTGATCACTCCTAAAATTTGGAATATACAGCAGGTGAAACGCTCCGTCTTTTCCTATTTTTGCGCGCAAAAGGACAGCCCTATCCCTTGTGGGATAACGCTGTCCTCAACCATTGACGCTATGTAATTGGGTAAGGGAGGTTCGTCCACGCGGGCTCACCGTTTCCTTTCCTGCTTATTTACAGAGATGATATCACAGCAGGGTGCAAAATGCAAGAGCCGGATTTTTCCCGCCCTGCTCAAAAATTTTTTCCGGATTAAAATATTTGCGCTTCCCCGTAAAGTAAGATATACTAGCTATGTATGACTCCGCTCATATGGCGCTGCGTTCCATGGACTCTCGTCCGCAGCGTTTTATCCCACAGGCGCGCCTTAGGCGCATGGAGGTTGCTATGGACCGGCTGAAATTTTTCATTCCCACTCTCTTCGGGCTGGAGGGGCTGGCCGCCAACGAACTGCGCCGGCTGAAGCTCTCTGATGTGCGGGCCGAGAACGGCCATGTGCTCTGCTCCGGCCAGCTCCGGGACATTCCCCGGCTGAACCTGAATCTGCGCACCGGCGAGCGCGTGCTGCTGGTGATGAGCTCCTTCCACGCCCCTGACTTTGACGCCCTGTTCGAAGGGGTGAAGGCCATCCCGTGGGAGGACTATCTTCCCCGCACCGCCGCCTTCCCCGTCAAGGGTTACAGCCTCAACTCCGCCCTCCACTCGGTGCCCGCCTGCCAGTCCATTGTAAAGAAGGCGGTAGCCGCCCGGCTGGGCAGGGCCTACAAGCTGGAGACCCTGCCGGAGACCGGAACTTTGTTTCAGATCCAATTCTCAATTATGAAAGACACTGCCACCATTCTGCTGGACACCACCGGCGCCGGCCTTCACAAGCGGGGCTACCGGGCGGTGGGCGTAGAGGCCCCTCTGCGGGAGACCCTTGCCGCGGCCATGGTGATGCTCTCCCAGTACCGGGGCAAGGACCCCTTCTGCGACCCTTTCTGCGGCTCCGGCACCATCGCCATCGAAGCCGCCCTCATCGCCAAGAACCGTGCCCCCGGCCTGGACCGGTCCTTCTCCTCCCAGAAGTGGCCCTGGCTGCCCGCCCAGAGCTGGATGGCCGCCGCCGGGGAGGCCATGGATGGGGAATTTGACGGTCAGTACGACATCTGGGGCGGCGACATCGACCCCAGGGCGGTGGAAATCGCCCGTTCCAACGCAGAGAAGGCCGGAGTGGAGAACCTGGTCCGCTTCGACGTGGCCGACGCCACCCGCTTCCACCGCAGCGAGCCCTACGGCCGGGTGGTGACCAACCCTCCCTACGGCGAGCGCATTATGGAGAAAAAAGAGGCCGAAACCCTGTACGCCGCCTTCGGACAGGCTGTCCGGGGCCTGCCCTCCGGGTGGCGGGTGTCCATCCTGTCCTCCCACACGGAGTTTGAGCGCACCTTCGGCCGCACAGCCGACAAAAAGCGGAAGCTGTACAACGGCATGATTAAGTGCGACCTGTTCCAGTACAACAAGCGGTAAGCCGCGCCTCCAATCCGGGAGGCTGTCTAAAAGGAGTCTAAAATGAAACGAACCATCCGCAAGCTGCCCCTCCTTCTGGTCTTGACCCTGGCCCTCTCCCTAACCTCTCCTGCCGCCCTGGGGCTGGAGGTCAGGGGCAATTACACCGAGGGCATGGCCGCCGCCACCGACGGCTCTGCCTGGGGCTATGTCAACGCCTCGGGCACAGTGGCTATTCCCATCCGGTTTGAGGAGGCCTCCGACTTCTCCCTGGGCGTGGCCCGGGCAAAGGAGGACGGCAAGTACGGTCTGCTGCGGCAGGACGGGCTGTGGCTGCTGGAGCCCCTGTACGACAGCCTGACCGCTGTGGACTGCGGGGTGTACATTGCCCGGCGGGACGGGGTGTGGGAGCTGCTGACCGTGGTGCCTGTGCCTGGCGCGGACGGCGCCTCCCACCAGTTGTATACCGGCGCCAGCTCCATCGCCGTGGAGCAGGGCGCCGCGGGCAACGAGATTGTGATCAGCTGGACCGACAAGGACAGCGCCCGTATCAGCCTCTCTTCCCTGCCTCGGACTCTCTCCAGCCTGGGAGTGCCCTTCGCCGCCTTCTCCCTCCGCTCCGGCCGCACAGCCGCCTTTTCTGATGTGTCCGGCAAGGACTGGTTTGACCTGTGGGTGGATCTGGCCTACAACCTGGGCCTGATGGAAGGGCCGGGGGACGGCACCTTTATGCCTTACAGCACCCTCACCGTGGGCGAGGCCCTGAAGATGGCCGCCGTGCTGGACAGCGCCTACGCCGGCAGGCCCTTTACCAGCGGCGGCGACCCCTGGTACGCCAACGCGGTGAACTACTGCCTGACCTACGGCATTATTACGGACGCCACTTTTGACAGCTACACCCGCCCCATCACCCGGGCAGAGCTGGCCCTGGTGTTCTCCGCCACCTCTCCGGTGCAGGAGGCGGACGACATCAATGACGCCGGCCGGGTGGCCTCCTCCATCCCAGACGTAGCCGGCGGCGACTTTGCCGCCAGCTCCATCTACGCTCTGTACGCCAAGGGTATTGTCAGCGGCAGCGACAAGCAGCTCACCTTCCGGCCTGAGGCCGTCATCACCCGCAGCGAGGTGGCCGCCATGGCGGCCCGTATTGCCCGGCCTGAGCAGCGCATTCTCCTCTGGCCCGCCAACAATTCCTCCACCTACTACCACGCCGCCGGAATTCAGCTTGCCGCCTCTACTTTTTCATAAGGAGCTGAAGGCCCTTTGAAGCACCTGTTCATCATCAACCCCGCTGCCGGGAAGCACGGCAGCACCGACGCCCTCACCGCCCAGATTGAAGAAATATTCGGCGGCGCGGGACTGGACTATGAAGTTGTCCTTACCAGCGGCGCGGGCAGCGGTACGGCCCTGGCCCGGGATGCCGCCCGGTCCGGCGGGCCGGTGCGCATCTACGCCTGCGGCGGGGATGGCACCCTCAACGAGGTGGTCAACGGCGCCGCCGGGTATGACAACGCCGCCGTCACCAACGTACCCAAGGGCACAGGCAACGATTTTCTGAAAATCTTCGGCAAAAACTACCGGGCCCGGTTCTCCGATCTGGCCGCCCTGGCGGAGGGGCCCCAGGCCGCCCTGGATCTGATGGACTGCAACGGAAAGCTGGGACTGGGGGTTATCTGTGCCGGCGTGGACGCCCGGGTGGCCGCCGACGTGTATAAGTACAAAGCTCTGCCTCTGGTGTCCGGCGTGGGGGCCTACATCCTGTCTCTGGTGGTCAACGTGTTCAAGGGCCTGACCCGTCCCACTAAAATCCGCGTGGACGGCGAGACCCTGGACGGCCTGAGCACCATTATCTGCATCTGCAACGGTCGTTACTATGGCGGCGGCTTTATGCCCGTAGGGGACGCCCAGCCCGACGACGGCATTCTGGACATGCTGGTGGTGCCCAAGGTGAGCCGCTTCACCTTCTTCCGCCTGGTGGGCAAGTACGCCAAGGGTCTCTACCGCCAGTTTCCCCAGCTCATCCGGGACTTCCATTGCCGGGAGATTTCCTTCTCCTCCCCCCAGGAGCTGGTGGCCGTGGTGGACGGCGAGGTTATGCGCGCCCGCAGCTTTACCGTCCGGCTTTCAGAGAAGAAAGTTAACTTTTTTTATCCCTCTGATGTATTTTGGCGTGAAAGTTTACAGACTGCTAACAATTGCAAAGGTTCTTTTTCTGAAATCCTGTGATATCAGGAGAAAAACGGAGCTCTCAGTATCTTAAATGAGTTATTTTAAAAAACGCTGGATTTTCAATGAAATTTGATTGAAAATCCAGCGTTTTTTTACTTGCACATTTTGCCTTCCAAAGCTATTATTATAAGTGCGTTAGCACTCCGGTAAAATGAGTGCTAAGACATGGGACAGTTTACAAAGTAAATTTTTCATAGATGCAAGGAGGAACCAGCTATGAATCTCAAACCCCTGGCTGATCGTGTGATCATCAAGATGGTGGAGGCCGAGGAGACCACCAAGAGCGGCATTATCCTGACCGGCTCCGCCAAGGAGAAGCCCGAAGTGGCTGAAGTTATCGCCGTGGGCCCGGGCGGCATGGTGGACGGCAAGGAAGTGGTCATGACCGTGAAGGTAGGCGACAAGGTCATCACCAGCAAGTACTCCGGCACCCAGGTCAAGGTGGACGGCGAGGAGTACACCATCGTCCGCCAGGGCGACATTCTCGCCATCGTCGAGTAACAAGAAGCGCTGAGCCGCCGAGCAGGGGAGCCTGGACCGGAGCGAGGGCGGGCAAAGGGCCGCGGAGCGGTCCGGAGACCAGCCCGAGTCGCAGGGAAGGCGACCCGCCCGCGAGGCGCGCGAAGCGTGACAGGAAGCGCTGAGCCGTCGTGAGCAGCGCGGATGGACCGCAGCGAGGGCGAGAAACCGAAGGCGCGC
>NZ_CALXGI010000092.1 GCF_944387805.1 uncultured Pseudoflavonifractor sp.
AATCTATCGGGGAGTCCTTTTTTTGTCCATAGCTATAAGCTCTTTATCCACTGGCAGACCCAGTGGTTCTTTAAGCAGCAGAAAGCGGGTCCGCCGTACGGCGGACCCGCTTTCCTGTGTGTGTAAGAAAAGAGAGGGAGGAGGGAAAACTTCTGTCATCTGCTGACAGTAAGAGAATACCATGATTCCTCTCAAAAAGATTGACTAATTTATAAAGAACTTGTGAACAATTTGAAAACAACTTCGCGCAGAAACAATCAGAAGCGGTTAAGCGGCACAGAGCCGTCATCCTCCCCTTTTTCTATGGCCTTCACCACCGCATAGTAGCCATAGTTGTCGTTGACCTTGATATAAAACCGCTCCCCCACATGCTTGCCCAGCAGGGCCGCGCCCACAGGGGACTCTTTGCTGATACGTCCATGGAGCGCGTCCTGCCGCATGGTGGTGACCACCTGATAGGTCCTGGTTACGTCATCCTTCTCCAGGTACACGTCCACCTTGTCATAAAGTCCCACCATGTCCGGTGCAGTCTGCTCCGAGATAACCACCGCCGTGCGGATCATGTTCTCCAGGAATCGAATGCGGCTCTCATTCCGGTTCTTCTCCTGCTTGGCCGCCTTATACTCAAAGTTTTCGCTGAGATCACCAAAGCCCCTGGCCTCCTTTACTGCCTCCAGCAGCTTGGGCCGCAGTGTAATCCGCCGATAATCCAGTTCCTCCCGCATCAGCTGGAGATCTTTCTGGGTCAATTCGTTGTGCATGTCGCCGCTTCCTTTTCATGGTTTTCTCCATCCGGCAGCAGGACCGGGTCTGTCCGCAGGCGCCGCCGTTTTCCCGATTATATCACATCTCGCCCCCATGGTCAAAGCAGCCAGTCGCTCCCCGGACAGGCTTTTTCTTTCGCTGAAGCGGTCCGCTTGTGGCAGACGGCATAAGCGTCTCACAGGGCGCTGCGGCAATATGGCGGCAGGCCGGACTTCCGGGTCAAAGACGTCAAAGCTCCGGCTTCCAATGGAAGCCGGAGCTTTGACGTCTGCATATTTACACCAGCTGGGCGTCGCAGAAAGCGCAGCAGTCCACGCCGCCGTTCTTCTTCACCAGCGGGGGGAGATAGTGGTCGGTCTGGGTGATGCAGTTCGGGTTATGACACACGGGCTGAGTGCCAATCTCCACCGCGCCGGGACTCATGCGGGGCTGGTTGGCCAGTTCAATGAGGAGGGACATGCGGGCAAACATGCCGTACCGGGCCTGCTCAAAGTAGACCGCCCGGGGATCGTCGTCCACGTCGATGGAGATCTCGTCCACACGGGGCAGGGGGTGCATCACCAGCAGATCTTTCCTGGCCCGCTCCAGCTTGCTGCGGGTGAGGATATAGATTCCCTTGTTGCGCTCATACTCCAGGGGGTCTACAAAGCGCTCCCGCTGAATACGGGTCATGTAGAGCACGTCCAGCTGGGGCATAACGGTCTCCAGGCCGGTGACTTCCACGAACCACATACCGTTCTCACGCATGAAGGCCCGCATATACTCAGGCACTGCCAGCTCACGGGGGGAGATGAGGTAAAACTTGATATCCCTGAACTTGGCCATCGCCTTAATGAGGGAGTGGACGGTGCGGCCGTTCTTCAGGTCGCCGCACAATCCCACGGACAGGCCATCCACGCCGCCGTGGAGCCGGGTGATCGTGGTCAGGTCGGCCATAGTCTGAGTGGGATGCATATGCCCGCCGTCACCGGCGTTGATCACCGGCACGTCCGAGTACAGGGAGGCCGCCTTGGCCGCGCCCTCACGGGGATTGCGCATTACCACTACATCGGCGTAGCCGGAGACCATCTTGATGGTGTCCTTCAGGGTCTCGCCCTTGGCAGTTGAGGTGGACTTGGGGTCGGCAAAGCCGAACACCGAGCCGCCTACCCGGAGCATAGCCGTCTGGAAGGAGAAATTGGTCCGGGTGGAGGGCTCGTAAAAGAGGCTGGCCATCACCTTTCCCCTACAAGCGTCCATATAATCGGCAGGGTGGTCGATAATGTCACTGCACCGCTTATACAGTGCGTCCCACTCCGCCCGAGGCAAATCGCCAAAATCAATCAGATGCCGCATGCCCATCTTCCCCCATTTTAATTATTCGGATTATGATATCATATTTCTCCGCCGGGGACAAGGAGTGTTTTCACCAATTTCCTTCGTTTTTCCTTTTTCACTCTGTCGAACTCTACCGGCAGCCCGGACGGCCTGTCTTTTGTCAGAAACTGCCCGTATGTTTTGCGCCGTTCCGACCATGCTAAAGGCAATTTCCTTTCTGGAGGTGCAGGCATGGCGGTGTGGTTCTGGTACTTTGTGCTGTACAGCTTCGTGGGCTTTGTTTTGGAGGTGCTCTTTGCCCGGGTCACAGGCAACCCAAAACGGGACCGGAAGTGCCACCTCTTTCTCCCGTTCTGCCCGGTGTACGGCCTGGGTGCGGTGCTCATCCTGCTGCTGCCCCCGGCGGTGCTGTCCAATCCCCTGCTGCTGTTTTTCTGCGGCTCCCTGGCCGCCACTGCCGCCGAGTACGCCATGGCGGTGGTGTACCACTACGCTGCCGGGGTGGATTTCTGGGATTACAGCCACCTGCCCCTCCATCTGGGGGGCAGGGTGTGCCTGCTCTTCTCCGGGCTGTGGGGCCTGCTCTCCCTGGGGCTTATGGGGCTGATCCAGCCCTGGGCCTCGGTGCTCCTCCCCGCCATTCCCGGCTGGATTACCCTCCCCGCCGCCGTCCTGGTGACTGCCGACGCCGTTCTCACCTTTTATGTCCTGCGTCGGGAACGGAGCACTGAAGCACTGCGCTGGTACCTCCGTGTAGGGCACAGTCAGAAGCGGAAACAGGCCTCCTGACAAAAACGCCCCCGCCGGGCCTGCGGCGCGCGGAGCGCAAACTTTTACGCAGCGCAGCGCAAGGGCAGCTGCATTTTGGAAAACCGCCGGAAGAGTCCTTGGACTTTTCCGGCGGCCTGAGAAACAGCCGGGCGCTTCCGCGCCCGGCTGTTTTATGCGGTGCCTGTTCAGCTGTTGCCTGGGACCGCGGCGATGGAGTCTACCATCCGTTTGGCCTCCTCCAGGGTAAAGCTGCCGCTGATGGAGCCCTCAATATTGCCGCTCTTCCAGGCCACGGTGCGCCAGTCCCCGTTGGTCATGATGTAGTAGGTGACGCCGTTGTGCTCGTACTCTGTCACAGGGCAGTCGTCCTTCATGTACACAGTGGTGCGGCCGTCATCTCCGTCCCCGAGCAGGCTGAGATTGACCATGAGACATTCGCCGTCTCTCACATAGACGCCGTCAAACTCCACGCCGCTCCGCAGCTCCACGGCCTCGCTCTCTTCGGGCACAAAGCCCTCCGGCACCCAGGCGGGCAACAGCCCCGGGTCCAGGCCATAGTCCTCCAGCGCCTGGGTCAGGCTGTCATACTGCTTATATTCCGGTCTGATGACCTGGCCGCTGCTCTCCTCTTTGGGGCGCTCCTGGGACCATCTGGGGATGGAATCCACCATCCGTTTGGCCTCCTCCAGCGTGATGCCGCCGCTGATGTAGCCGGAGACATGGCCGTCCTGCCAGGCAACCGCATAACCCGTGTCACAGGAGTAAAGGCCAAATTCCACGCCGTTGTGCATGTAATACGCCGGCGCTCCGGTAATGCCTGCGAACACAGGGGGCTCCACCGCCGTCTCATTATCCCACCACTCCAGATGGATGGTCAGGGTCTTTTGGGCCCGGCTGTTGTCATAGACCGCGTGGACTGTGGTTACTCCTCTGTCAAACCCGCTGCTGATATCGCATTTTTCAAAGCCGGCGGGCCGCCAGTTGGGGGCCATGCGGACATCCAGGTTGCAGGCCGTCAGCATGGACTGGATGCTGTTGCCCAGAGGGATATAGTCGGTGCTGGGGGCTGTGTAGACCGGTTCTCCCGCCGGACGGGTGATGGACTCTATCAGCGTCTCCGCCATCTCTACCGTCAGGTTGCCGGTCAAGTCGCCGGTTAGGTTCTCCCGGTTCCACAAAATCCGGGCAGTTTCGTCCCCTGTCACCGTAATATAATATGAGGTGCCGTCACAGACATACTGTTCTGTGTTCTGCTCCCCTGGCACAGCAAGGGAGGTGGACACGCCGTCCAGGTCATAACGGACAATCTCCAAAGAATACCCCTTACCTGCACCGTCCTGCCACTGGGCCGTAATCAAGGTGGACTGCATTTCCTGAGAAACCTGAGCGGTCTCTTCCAGCCGTCCGAACCCCTCCTCCTCTCCCGGAGTCCAGGTGGGCGCCATAGGGACTGTGATTCCGTTGGCATCCAGCGCCTCCTGAAGCGTGGTATAGGTGCCCTCCACAGCGGCGCTGCTCTCCTGGGCGGCTGTGCTGCCTGGGAACCAGAACTCTTCCCTGCCCCATTTTGCAAAAAAGCCCAGCACGTCGATACCGGCAGCCTGGCAGATGAGCAGGCAGCTGGCGGCCGCCACAGCCGCCACAGCTGCAATACGGGCGGCAAGCCGCCGCCTCCGGGGCCTGCCGGACGCGGGGAGCACAGTGAAAGCGGGCTGCTCCCGCCCGGCGTCCCTGTCTCCCCGGATCAGATCCCTGTGCTTCTCGCGGAAGGTTCTCAGCGCCTCCTCCGTGTCAAACTTGGATGCCTCCGGCTCCATTTTCTCCATGGCGGCCAGGAAGTCATCCACTGCCGCAGGGTCAAATGACTCCTCCTCCATCCGGTCCAGATAGTCGGAGAGGGCCTCGGTCCGCTCCTCCAGCGCCATGTCGTTCCACCGTTGTTCAGGCATCCTTGTTCACCTCCTCCTTATCGTCCGCAAAACGGACGATAAAAGCGCCATATGGCGCTTTCCGCGCCCCTTTCATTAAGAATATTGCATCACAGCGTCATTTCGTTACAGGGCGTCAGACTTTTTTATTTTTTCCATCAGTTCTCTGCACCGTCCTCTGGCCCGGAAGAGCCTGGTGCGAGAATTGAGCTCTGAGATGCCAAGTCTCCGTGCGATCTCCTCATGGCTGAGCTCTTCCTCATAGTACAAAAGCAGGATCGCCCGCTCCCGGGGTGTCAGTCCTTCGGGCAGGCAGTCTGCCAGGGCCTCGGTCTCCCGATGCGGAGCCGCCAGATCAAAGTCCTGCTCCAGCGGCACCTCCATCCGGTTTCGAGCTGCCCGCACCTCGGTGAGAATCAGGTGCTGAAGGGTCTTCCACAGCCAGCCTGACGGGTTGGGATGTCCTGCTACCTGCTCCTGCTTGCGCAGGAGCAGGACAAAGGCGTCCTCTACCAGCTCCTCGGCGATCTCCATCCGCCGCAGCTGCGCGTAGGCATACCGCACCATTCTGGGCGCGTTGAGCCGGTAGAGCTCGCTGAACCACTGGTCCATATTCTGTTGCACTGATCTCCGCGCCCCCCTTTCCCGTCAGATCGCCCCGCTGATATACCGAAATGATAGGGAATTTGTTTCATCATAGCAAATTTCCCTGTCCGTTGCAAGCGGGCCCGCCCCTGTAAAGGCCGCCCAAACGGTGAAAAACGGCGGGTCCCGTCTGAACGGGGCCCGCCGTACTGCATTTTCTCTCGCTTTACTCCAGCACCGCCCCGCGGGCCGCGCTGGTCACCTGCTTGGCGTACCGGGCCAGACAGCCGGCCTTGCCCCCACGGGGCAGGCCCCGCGGGGGCCCCGCGGGAATTTGCTCGGCGGAAATGAATCCCGCCTGCGCCAAGGTTTTCGCGTTGCGAAAACGCTTGTGCGCCCTCACGGGCGGACAAGGTCAAGCCCGGACAGCTCTCACTCCAGCACCGCCCCGCGGGCCGCGCTGGTCACCTGCTTGGCGTACCGGGCCAGATAGCCGGTCTTGACCTTGGGCTCGGGACACACCCACTTGGCCTTGCGCTGGGCCAGGGTGTCAGCGTCCACCAGCAGATCAATCCTGCAGTTGGGGATGTCGATGGAGATGGTATCCCCCTCCTCCACAAAGGCGATGGGTCCGCCCTGGGCAGCCTCGGGACAGATGTGGCCGATGGATGCGCCCCGGGTGGCGCCGGAGAAGCGGCCGTCGGTGATGAGGGCCACCTCCTTGTCCAGGCCCATGCCGGCGATGGCGCTGGTGGGGTTGAGCATCTCCCGCATGCCCGGGCCCCCCTTGGGTCCCTCATACCGGATAACCACCACGTCGCCGGGGACAATCTTGCCCTGGTAGATGGCCTGGATGGCGTCCTCCTCGCTGTCAAAGACACGGGCGGGGCCGGTGTGGACCATCATCTCCTCGGCCACGGCGGACTGCTTGACCACACAGCCCTCGGGGGCCAGGGAACCCTTGAGAACGGCGATGCCGCCGTAGGGGGAGTAGGGGTTGTCGATGGGCCGGATAAGCTCGGGGTCCAGGTTCTCCACGCCCTCCAGGTTCTCAGCCACCGTCCTGCCGGTGACGGTCATGACGGAGGTGTCCAGCAGGCCCTTCTTGGTCAGCTCCTTCATGACCGCGTACACGCCGCCCGCCCGGTCCAGATCCTCGATGTAGGTGTCGCCCGCAGGGGCCAGGTGGCACAGGTTGGGGGTCTTACGGGAGATCTGGTTGGCGTATTCCAGGTCCAGCTCAATACCGCACTCGTGGGCGATGGCGGGCAGGTGGAGCATGGAGTTGGTGGAGCAGCCCAGGGCCATGTCCAGGGTCTCAGCGTTGTGGAAGGCGGCCTCGGTCATGATATCCCGGGGCTTGATGTCCTTTTTCACCAGCTCCATGATCTGCATGCCGGTGTGCTTGGCCAGCCGCAGACGGGCGGACATGACCGCGGGGATGGTGCCGTTGCCCCGCAGGGCCATACCGATGCCCTCGGTGAGGCAGTTCATGGAGTTGGCGGTGTACATACCGGAGCAGGAGCCGCAGGTGGGGCAGGCGTTGTTCTCATAGTCCTCCACGCCGGCCTCGTCCAGCTTGCCAGCCTTGTAGGCGCCCACGGCCTCAAACATGTGGCTCAGGCAGGAGCGGCGGCCGTCCTGGAGCCGTCCGGCCAGCATGGGGCC
>NZ_CALXGI010000093.1 GCF_944387805.1 uncultured Pseudoflavonifractor sp.
AACACCGACTTCAACGTGCAGCTGACCGCAGCCAAGGACGCCGGCGCCGACCTGGTGTTCATGCCCATCTACTACACGCCCGCTTCCCTGATTCTGTCCCAGGCCAAGAGCATGGGCTATGCGCCCACCTTCTTCGGCTGTGACGGCATGGACGGCATCCTGGATCTGGAGGGCTTTGACACCTCCCTGGCCGAGGGCCTGATGCTCATGACCCCCTTCAACGCCTGGGCCACGGACGACCGCACCGTCAAGTTCGTGGATGAGTACGAGTCTGCCTACGGCGGTATCCCCAACCAGTTCGCCGCTGACGGCTATGACTGCATGTACGCCATCTATGAGGCCTGCCAGGCCGCCGGCATTACCGCCGACATGAGCGCCCAGGACATCTGCGAGGCCCTCATCGCCCAGTTTACCTCCGGCGACTTCAGCGTCGACGGCCTGACCGGTACCGGCATGACCTGGTCCGCCAACGGCGAGGTCTCCAAGGCCCCCGTGGTGGTCAAGGTTGAGGGCGGCGTGTACGTCACTCAGTAAGTTCATCAGCGTCCGCTGACATAGGCCTGAAAGCGGGCTGCCGGCGCGCCCGGCAGCCCGCTTTTCCCCGTATTATCCGTTTGTATGGCGGACACATCCGCAGCCCGGCGGGCCGCTGATGTTTCTGCCATACACAGTGCCTGAAATACACAGAGAGAGGTGAATGGCTTGAGTTTCCTCAATAATCTCATCACCGGCATCAGTCTGGGCAGCGTCTACGCCATCATCGCCCTGGGCTACACCATGGTATACGGCATCGCCAAGATGCTGAACTTTGCCCACGGCGATATTATCATGGTGGGCGCCTATGTGATTTTCTTTGCCACCGGCAGCTTTGGCCTCAACCCCATTGTGGGGATTCTGCTGGCCGTGGTGGTGTGCACCGTCCTGGGCGTGGTCATTGAAGGCCTGGCCTACAAGCCCCTGCGCCAGGCGTCCTCCCTGGCGGTGCTCATCACCGCCATCGGCGTCAGCTACTTTTTGCAGAACGCCGCCCTGCTGCTGTGGGGCGCCGACCCCAAGGTGTTTACCTCCGTCATCCCCGAGGGCTCTCTGCCCATTGAAGGGGTGAACATCACCTATGTGTCCCTGGTCACCGTGCTGGTCTGCATCATCATCATGCTGGCCCTCACCTGGTTCACCAGCAAGACCAAGCTGGGCAAGGCCATGCGGGCCTGCTCTGAGAACAAGGACGCGGCCCGGCTCATGGGCATCAACGTCAACCGCACCATCTCCATGACCTTTGCCATCGGCTCCGCCCTGGCAGCCATTGCCAGCGCCCTGCTCTTCTCCAGTTACAAGAACCTGATTCCCACCAGCGGCTCCCTGCCCGGCATCAAGGCCTTTACCGCCGCCGTGTTCGGAGGCATCGGCTCCATCCCCGGCGCTATGCTGGGCGGCATCCTGCTGGGCATCATCGAGACCTTTGCCAAGGTGATCAATACCAACATTTCCGACGCGGTGGTGTTTGCCGTGCTCATCATTGTGCTGCTGGTCAAGCCTGCCGGCCTGCTGGGCAAGACCATCCGCGAGAAAGTGTGAGGTGGCCCGCATGAAAAAGCTCTCTCCCGGCCGCAAACGGCTGGTCAACAACTCCATCACCTACGGTATTGTCATTGCCGCGTTCATTGTGATGCAGGTCTGCAACGCGGGCGGCCTGCTCTCTCCCTCCATCCAGGGCCAGCTGGTGCCCATCTGCGCCTATGTGGTCATGGCCATCGCCCTGAACCTGGTGGTGGGCATCTCCGGCGAGCTGAGCCTGGGCCACGCCGGATTCATGAGCGTGGGCGCCTTCTCCGGCGTGGTGGCCGCCATGTCCCTCCAGAGCGTCATCCCCAGCGATGTGATCCGGCTGGCCATCGCCATGGTGGTGGGCGCGGCGATGGCCGGCGTGGCCGGCGTCATCGTGGGCGTGCCGGTGCTCCGCCTCCGGGGCGACTACCTGGCCATCGTCACCCTGGCCTTTGGCGAGATTATCCGCAATATCTTTAATGTGCTCTATGTGGGCGTGGATGAAAAGGGCCTCCACTTCTCCCTGCAGAACGAGGCGGCCCTCCACCTGAGCGAGAACGGCAAGGCCATCCTGAAGGGGCCCATGGGCTTTACCAGCAATGCAAAGCTGGCCAGCTTCACCGCCGGCTTCATCCTGATTCTCATCGCCCTCACCGTCACCCTCAACCTGGTGCACAGCCGCTCCGGCCGGGCCATTATGGCCCTGCGGGACAACCGCATCGCCGCCGAGAGCGTGGGCATCGGCGCCACCAAGTACAAGCTCATGGCCTTTGTCACCTCCGCTGTGATGGCCGGCGCCGCCGGCGTGCTGTACGCCATGAACTACTCCTCTATGGCCCCGAAGAAATTCGACTTCAACACCTCCATCCTCATTCTGGTCTTTGTGGTGCTGGGCGGCATCGGCAATATCCGCGGCTCCATCATCGCCGCGGCCTTCCTCACCGTGCTGCCCGAGCTGCTGCGCAGCTTTGACCTGGATCAGTACCGGATGCTGGTGTACGCCATCGTCCTGATCCTGGTCATGATTGCCACCAATAATCCCGTCATCCGGGGCTTCTTCGCCCAGGTGAAGAGCCGCATCACCGGGGCGGACCGGGAAGAGCAGAAGGGAGGCGCGGCACAGTGAGCAGACCACCTCGTCCTGAGACCAAGCTGGTCCCCGTGCCCAGCAAAAATATGATCCCCGAGCGGGACATCGACAAGGACCCCATCCTGGAGGCCCAGCACCTGGGCATCGACTTCGGCGGCCTGACCGCCGTGGACGACTTCAACATGGCCATCGGCCGCACTGAGATTGCCGGCCTTATCGGCCCCAACGGCGCGGGGAAAACCACGGTATTCAACCTGCTGACCAAGGTGTACCAGCCCACCCGGGGCACTGTACTGCTGGACGGCGTGGATACCCACAACATGAACACCGTCCAGGTCAACCGTGCGGGCATCGCCCGCACCTTCCAGAATATCCGGCTGTTCTCCAACCTGAGCGTGGAAGACAACGTGAAAATCGGCCTGCACAATCAGGTAGGCTGCGGCATGTGGCAGAGCATTTTCCGCCTGCCCGGCTACTGGAAGAGCGAGAAGCTGGCCCACGACCGGGCTATGGAGCTGCTGAGCATCTTCGACATGCAGGGCCTGGCCGACGCCAAGGCGGGAAGCCTGCCTTACGGCGCCCAGCGCCGGCTGGAGATTGTCCGGGCCCTGGCCACTAACCCGTCCCTGCTGCTGCTGGACGAGCCCGCCGCCGGCATGAACCCCTCCGAGACCTCCGAGCTGATGGACAACATCGTCAAAATCCGGGACACCTTCCAGATTGCAATCCTGCTCATCGAGCACGATATGAACCTGGTTATGGGCATCTGCGAGGGCATCTGCGTGCTCAACTTCGGCCAGGTCATCGCCAAGGGCACCCCCCAGGAGATTCAGAACAACCCGGAGGTCATCAAGGCCTATCTGGGCACCGGAAGGAGTGAGTGACGCCGTGGCCATGCTGAACGTAGAGAACATCAATGTGTATTACGGCGCTATCCACGCCGTCAAAGACGTATCCTTCACCGTGGAGGAGGGGGAGATCATCACCCTCATCGGCGCCAACGGCGCCGGCAAGTCCACCATCCTCAAAACCATCTCCGGCCTGCTCCACAGCCACACCGGATCCATCACCTTCCAGGGGGAGAACATCGGCGGCATTCCCGCCCATAAGCTCATCCCAAAGGGACTGGCCCAGGTGCCCGAGGGCCGGGCTGTATTCCTCCAGATGAGCGTGGAGGAGAATTTGCAGATGGGCGGCTACACCCGCCCCGCCGCCGAGATTCCCGGCAGCCTGGAGCGGGTGTACGCCCAGTTCCCCCGGCTGAAGGAACGGCGCAGGCAGGTGGCCGGCACCCTGTCCGGCGGCGAACAGCAGATGCTGGCCATGGGCAGGGCCCTCATGTCCAAGCCCAAGCTGCTGATGCTGGACGAGCCCTCCATGGGCCTGGCCCCTATCCTGGTGGACCAGATTTTCGACATTATCAAGGAACTGCACAGGGCGGGCACCACCATCCTCCTGGTGGAGCAGAACGCCCAGATGGCCCTGTCCGTGGCGGACCGGGGCTATGTGCTGGAGACCGGCCGGGTGGTTACTACCGGCACCGGCGCCGCCCTGCTCCAGGATGAGAGCGTCAAGAAGGCCTATCTGGGCGGATGAGGACGCCACAAAACTGCGGTAAGAAAACAGCGCGCCCCTGTCCCAAAGCGGGACAGGGGTGCGCTGCTTTGCTGTTTTATGCTGCTTTTCAGGGGATTACATACCGGTGGGGACTGGTGGTATAGCCCTTTCCATACTCCACGGTCATATAGAGGGTATCCTGGCCGTGCTCCAGCTTTACATAGCAGACGCCGCCGTCAAACCGGTCCGTGATGTCGATGCTCTGGCCGTACCAGTGGACCCACACCGAACCGTCCTCCCGGTATTCCACGTCCGGCATGGACAGCTCTTCCAGGATCTCCTCCTCTGTGAGGGGCCGCTCGCTCCCGTCGGAAGTGAAGGCCACGCCACCGCCGGACTGCTCCTGAATCCCGCCGTTCCCGTCGGGGTACTCCAGGCGGTAGCTGCCGTCTTCGTTGAGCTGAATGGTGGCTGTGGTCTGGTCGCCGTTGATCCAGAGCTGGACAGTGCGCTGGATCCCGCCCACGTCGGCGGCGTAGGCGGCTGTGGCGCTGCCTACCAGCAGGATACAGGCGGCGGCCAGAACCGCTGCGGCCTTAAATCGATGGTACCGTACAGGATGTCTCATGGTCTCAGCCTCCAAAGAAAATTCCCGAGAGGCATGAAGGGCGGAAAAAGCCCGCTTGTATTTCTCATGATTCGTCATCTTCCCATGCCTCCTTCAATGCGCTGCGAAGGGATGCCCGGCCCCGCGACAGCCTGGTCTTTACGTTTCCCGGCGTGATGCGCAGAATATCCGCAATCTCGTTTACCGTGTAATCCTCATAATAAAACAGATGGATTACAATGCGGTACGTTTCCGGCAGCGCCATTACCGCCTCGAACAACCCGGAGGACTCCTCCGAATCAAAGACCAGGGTCTCCATATAGTCCTCCAGCGGCAGCGCTTTCCGCCGGAAGAAGGTGCGGGTCTTGTTTTTCGCCTTGTTGATCGCCACCCGGAGGAGCCACGCGCGTACATGCTCCGCTGTCTCAAACTCCTTTTTCTGCGTCCAGTACTGGAGCAGGGTATCCTGTACTACGTCCTCGGCATCCTGAGGGCTTTTGCACACGCTGAACGCCGCGGCGTAGAGATGGTTCTGGTAGGTTTTCACCACTGCTTCGAGGGATGGCTTCATAGGCGCGCTCCTTACCTGGATTGAAAGGCCTTTCACTGATTATACAATTGAGGGGTGGGAAAGGTTACAGGCCCGGAAAAAATTTTCCGGGCCTGCGTATGCATCCACAAAAGTGCGGACGGATGTGGAAAAGTCAGAGCCGGAAGAGCAGCAGAACGGCAAGGCTCAGGCTGGATGCCGCCAGTCCGGCGGCAAGGTTCAGACAGAGTTCTCTCATGTGACGACACCTCCCAAGACGCGCTTTTTATCTATTATAAGGGAATATCCCTTAAAAGTAAATAAGGGATATTCCCTTATTCCATACTATCCATTGAGGTGATGGATATGTATGCGCGCATCCGCGCCCTGCGGGAGGACGCCGACCTGAAGCAGAAGGAGCTGGCGGCCATGCTCAATCTCCACCAGACCACCTATTCCGACTATGAATTGGGACGTCTGAACGTGCCCGCGCCGGTGTTGATCCAGCTGGCGGAGTTTTACCACACCAGCGTGGACTATATTCTGGGCCTGACCAATGTGCGGGAGCCCTATCCCAGGGCGTAAAAATGCCCGGCGCACCTTCGGGTGCGCCGGGCACAGGCTTTTATAGGGTTATGCATCCCGATCGGGCAGGCCGGTGAGATAGCGCCGGACCATGTCGAAGGCGTTGGTGGCGGCCACGGTGCGGATGCGGGCCCGTCCGTTGATGAGGTGCAGCTCCCGCAGCCGGGTGCCATCAGGGGTGTCCAGGGCCGCATAGACGAGGCCCACCGGGTTGCCCCGGTCGTCCGGGTCGGGGCCCGCCACGCCGGTGAGGGACACGGCCAGGTCGCAGCCCAGCACCTTCCGGGCGCCCT
>NZ_CALXGI010000094.1 GCF_944387805.1 uncultured Pseudoflavonifractor sp.
GACCTGAACAAGTACGAGGGCGCGGAGGACCAGCAGATTACCTACCTCACCCGCAATGACTGGGTGGGCACCTTCCCCCAGGAGCCGGTATCCCTGCGGGTGACCCAGGCGATGTGGGACGACGGACTGACCCACGAGGAGTCCGGCCGGGCGGCCCTGGTGGAAAAGTACAAGGAACTCTATTGGTCTGACGTCACTGAGGCGCCGGAGGTGGGCGTCAGCGGCACCCTGAGCGCCATCGACTTTGTGGACGTCCCGGCGGATGACCCCACCTGGCTGGACCTGGTGGACCAGATTCCCTATGAGGCAATGTTGAATCTGGTTTACAATGGCGCTTATCAGACGGCTGCCCTGCCGGAGATCTCGCTGCCCGGGACCCGGGAGTCGGACGGACCCACCGGCTTTACCAAGAGCCTGCTGGGGGGCAGCAGCGGCATGGCTTTCACCTCGGAGGACGTAATGGCGGCCACCTTCAACCCGGAACTGGTAAAGGAGGTAGGGAAGTGTATCGGCGAGGATATGCTCCATGCCCAGTCGGATAATACGGTCACTCTTATGGCGGGCATTTACGCGCCCGGAACCAATATCCACCGCACCCCGTATCTTGGCCGTCACAATGAGTACTACTCCGAGGACGGCTGGCTGTCCGGAGAGATCTGCGCCGCCGAGGTGCAGGGCATCCGAGATCGGGGAATGTTGGCATTTGTAAAACACTTTGCCCTCAACGACCAGGAGGAGGGACGCTACGGCATCTCCACCTGGAGCAACGAACAGGCCATCCGGGAGCTGTATCTGGAGGGCTTTGAGGGCGCAGTCCGCGGTGGAGCCATGAATGTCATGAGCTCCTTCAACCGCATTGGCGTGGTATGGGCAGGCGCCCACCACGGCCTGATGACCGGCATCCTCCGGGATGAGTGGGGCATGGAAGGCGCGGCCATCACCGATATGTCCATGAACGCCAGCTGGATGGACTATCGTCTGGGTGTGCTGGCCGGACAGGACTACTGGTGCGGCCAAAAAGGCAGCATGGGGACCCTGGATGGGAGCGAGGACGACCCCGCTCTCGCCACCGCGGTGCGCAATGCAGTAAAGCACATCGTCTACGGCGTGACCCGGACCAACGTGATGAATGTGGGTGACGCCACCGTGGTTTCCATCATGCCCTGGTGGCAGGTGACCCTCTACTCGGCCACCGGCGTGCTGGCCGTTCTCACGGTGCTGTGCGCGCTGATGGCGGTGCGTACCGGGAAAAAGGCAAAGTCTGCCGCCCAGGATGTATCCTCAAATGAGGAAGGAAAATAAAAGGAGAGAAACCAGTGAAACGGACTTATCAGAAATGGCTGGGCATCACGGCCGCCCTGGCGGTGGTGCTGGCCCTGGCGGTGAGCCTCACCAGCACCGCTTTCTATTACAGCGGCTATGTAAACAGCTTCCTGGGCTTAACGGGAGGACAGAGCATCGAGGTGAGCGGGAATACCAATTACTATCCCTCTGCCTATGGAGAGCTGAATGCAGAGAACTCTGAGCGGCTCCTGGCCGACACAAGGGATCACAATATCCGCGCCATGCATGAAGGCGCAGTGCTGCTGCGCAACGAAAACAACGCCCTTCCTCTGAGTGCGGAGGAGCGCAGCGTTACCTTTTTCGGCAACTCGGTGAAGGACCCGGTATACAAGTCCAACGCCGGCAACGCCAGCTTCAATGCGGACCGGGGCGGCGAGCTCTACGCCGCTTTTGAAGCGGCCGGCTTTGAGATTAACCCCGTTCTGCGGGAGGCCTATGCCAACAGCGGCGTCACCCGCACCTCGGCCGCTACCCGGGGGACCTCCAGCATCGGCGAGGTGCCTGTGAGCTTCTATACCGATGACCTGAAGGCGTCCTTTGCCGACAACTACAACGATGTGGCCTTTGTCCTCCTCACCCGGTACGGCGGCGAAGGGGTGGATCTGGATCCAATGGATGCCGAGGGCGTACCCATGCTCTCTCCATCAGGAAGAGGCTGATCTGCTGAGAATGATCCACGACAGCGGGGCGTTTGCCAAAACCGTGGTGCTGATCAACAGCCCCTACGCTATGGACGTGGAATGGATCGAGCAGGAGGAGTACGGCGTAGACGCCTGTCTGGTATTTGGCGCGGTGGGAGACTACGGTTTTATCGGCCTGACTGATATCCTGACCGGCGCGTCCGACGTGTCGGGGCACCTGCCCGACACCTGGGCCAGCAGCTCCCTCTCCGCCCCCGCGATGCAGAACTTCGGCGACTATCAGTTCACCAACCTGGAGAAGATGTACGGCGACCGCTACCTGGTCTATGCTGAGGACATCTATGTAGGCTACAAGTACTATGAGACCCGCTATCAGGACCAGGTCCTGGGGGTCAACAATGCCGGCAGCACCGCAGGAGCCTTTGCCAGCGCGGAGGGCTGGGACTATGCCGCTGAGATGGCCTATCCCTTTGGCTACGGACTGTCCTATGCCCAGTTCACCCAGGAGGTGGAGTCCATCACCTGGGATCAGGATGCCCATACCGTGACCGCGCAGGTAAAGGTCACAAATGACGGCGGCTTTGACGGCGTTTCCAAGTCTCTGGTGCAGCTATATGCCCAGGCGCCCTGGGAGCCTGGACAGGTGGAGAAGTCCGCCGTGCAGCTCATCGGCTTCCAGAAGACGGGAGAGCTGGCCGCCAGAGAGAGTGAGACAGTAACCATCACGGTGCCGGACTACTACTTCGCCTCCTATGACGAAAACGCCGTCAACGGGGCCGACAGCACCAAAACCGGGTGCTACATCCTCGATCCGGGGGAGTACTACTTCGCCATTGGCGACAGCAGCCACGACGCCCTCAACAACATCCTCGCGGCCAAGGGCGCAAGCGGAATGTTTGATGAAAAGGGCAACACTGTCCCCGGGGACAGCTCCAAGGCCGTCAAGGCAGAGCTGGCAGCCTACGACAATACCACCTGGGCTGTGCACCCCAGCACCGGGACCGTGGTGTCCAATCAGCTCCAGGACGCCGACCTCAATGAACATCTGCCCGACGCGGTTACCTACCTGACCCGGGCGGACTGGAACACGTTCCCCGTGAGCGTTACCGGGCTCACCGCCACGGATGCCATGGCTGAGGGGATGGTGGGCGCTACCTATGTCAAGCCCGCTGACGCGCCTGACACCGGGGATATGACCTTCGGAGAGGACGCGGGACTCAAATTGGTAGATATGAAAGATGTGCCTTATGGCGACGAAGCGTGGCAGACCTTCATCGAGCAGCTCTCCGTCAACCAGCTGGCCACCATCTGCGGCGATAACCGGGGCAATGTGGCCATTCCTGAGGTGGGTAAGCCGGCCAACGCCTCCACCAACGGCCCCTGCGGTATCCAGGGCAGCTATGTGAAGGGGAGCGGAAAAGCCTGCACGCTCTATGTGGACGAGCCCATCCAGGCGGCAACCTTTAATTTGGAGCTGGCCGCTGAACGGGGTGCCCTCATGGCGGAGGAGGCGATGTACGCCGACGTGACCATGGTCTTTGGGCCTGGGGCCAATATCCACCGCACCGCTTACCTGGGGCGCAACAGCGAGTATTTTTCTGAAGATGGCATGCTCAGCTATTTTATGAGCCGGGACACTGCCCGGACCATGACAGAGAAGGGCATCATCACCGGATTCAAGCACTTCTGCCTCAACGACCAGGAGGTGAACCGCCACGGCGTGGCCACGTTCTCCACAGAACAGGCCTGCCGGGAGATTTACTTCCGGGCCTTTGAGGGCGCCATGTCCGATGATAACGCGCTGGGCGTGATGACCAGCTACAACCGCATCGGGCTGACTGCCTCCCCGGCTCACCGGGGCGCCCAAATTGAGATCCTCCGCAATGAATGGGGCTTTAAGGGCATCAATATTACCGACTCGTCCAAAGATGCATCCGACTATGTGCTTACTGCCGAGTGTATCACCGGCGGCACGGACCTGTTCCTCTCCGACACAGGCCGCACCAGCCAGCTGACCAATTTGGCGATTAAAGAGCGGGACGGCAACATCCTCCGCTGGATGCAGACCGCCAATGAGCACTTCTATTACGCCCACAGCCGGAGTGTTCTCATCAACGGCCTCTCCGCGGAGACTGTCATTGAACAGACTATCTACTGGTGGCAGCCCACCCTCATTGGCATCTGTATAGGTGTCGGTGTGCTGGCAGTAGTATCTTTGGCAGTGTTTTTCGGGAAGGCATATCTCAGAAAGGAGCGCAAGTGAGATGAAAAAGCCCTTTGAAGGCCGGAACTTCGGCTTTTATGTACTTTTTGCAGCGGCGCTTGTTGCACTGGCCGGAGCTATCCTCTATCTGGTGTTGGACGGGGGAGATCGCACCTTTACCATCCTTGGATTCCTGCTGGCGCTGGCCGGGGCAGTCTCCACCATATTGGCGGTGCTCACCCGGCTGAAGTTCGCGCCTCTGGTGCCCACTGCTCTCTATGCCGCAGCCAGCGCGCTTGTGCTCCGGCTGGCGCTGCCCAGCCTGTCTGACCTATGGAACAAGGTCAATTTCATCGGTGGAAACGCCGTGCTGGGCATGACGTTTGCCGGCGTGTTCCTGCTGTGTGCCGTCCTGGGCACTGTGTCCTGTTTTACTGGAACAGAAAAGAGGTAAGCAAAGTGATTGTCAAAGCGGTTCAGCAGATCATGCTGGGAAAGGTCACCCGAACAGAAAAGGAGACCTTTACTACCCTGGAGACCATCAAATTTGCTGGTTACGACGGCATTGAACTTAACGGCTTCATGATCCGGCCTACCGGCATCCTGGTGCGGGCGCTTACCGCCGCCGCCGGGATGCCGGCGGGGCGGGGCGGAGCCTATGACTGGGCGTCCCTCACCCGGGAAGCGGGTTTAAAGGTGGTCGCCCTGCACGAGGATTTGGGTACGCTCAAGGCGGACCCGGAGGCTGTGGCGCAGCGGGCCGCAGAGCTGGGGACCGACAAAGTGGTAGTCACCGGGATGTATCGCTTTGATTACACCGACCGCACAGCGCTGGCAGGGCTGTGCGCCGACCTGAACAGGTGCGGCGCACGCCTGCACGCGGCGGGGATGGAGCTGCTCTATCATAATCACAATGTGGAGCTGTGCCGGATCTCTGAGGGCGGAGAGCGTGCCTATGAGTACATCCTGCGTGAGACCGACCCGGAAGCGGTCGGCTTTGAGTTCGACAGTTACTGGTTTACGGAGGCCGGGGCTGACGCTGCGGAGTGGATGGAGCAGCTGGGCGGACGTATGCGCCTATGGCACATCAATGACCGGGGGTCGCGCCAGCGCGGCCCCTCCATAACCCCGATCCTGAAGTCTGACAGCATGGAACTCGGGTGCGGTAATATGAATTTAGACCGCTTGACGCGGCAGGCCAGGGCCAATGGCATTCAGGCCGTTGTGCTGGAGAGCCACCGAAACCATGTGGAGCACAGCGCCATTAAAAGTATCCAACGTTCGGCTGCATATCTGAATCAAAATTTCTAAAAGTTCTTCAGGAAGAGGCGGAAGAAGAAATTCCTGAAGGAGGCGCAAGAGAGGGAAGTTCCGGTAGCAGTGATACGAATGCGGAAGGAGAGACGTGTACATATGACACGAGAGAAGATCAACATGAATGGGAATTGGACCTTCCACGGCCCCAAGGGTGCGCCGGAGACCATCGATCTGCCTCACACCTGGAATGCGGTTGACGGGCAGGACGGCGGAAACGACTACTGGCGCGGCACCTGTACCTATGAAAAGACGTTTCCCATGCCCGAATTTGACCCGGAGACTCAGACGGTATACCTGGAGTTCCAGGGCGTAAACG
>NZ_CALXGI010000095.1 GCF_944387805.1 uncultured Pseudoflavonifractor sp.
TAGGTCTCGATGACCTTGTCAATCTTGGTGACCCACTGCTCCCCCACGGTGCCCTTGAGCACCACGCTCTCGCCGTCGTCGGTGACGGTGTAGTCCACGTTCTCCAGATCGTTGTGGAAGCTGATCTCCCTGGAGACCATCATGCCCTGGATGGTGTACTCCGTCTTGCCGGTGAGGAAAAAGTCATCGGCATGGGCCTGGATGTACGCCTCGGCGGGACTCTCCAGGCTGAGAGAGCCGAAGTTCATCAGAAGCTGGGCCAGCTCGGAGCGCTGGGCAGTGCCAGTGGGGTTAAGCCTGTTCTGGCTGCCGGAGAGGAGGCCCAGCGCCACGGCCCGCTCCACGCCGTCCCTGGCCCAGTCGGCCACGGAGGCGGCGTCGGCATAGGTGCTCAGATCGGCGTTGGCCGCGTGCGCGCCCTGGGCGTCCGCATAATCGGCAAAGACCTTGCCCAGCTCCTGCCGGGTCATGGCCCGCTCGCCGTCAAAGACGCCCTGACCGGTGCCCGACGTCAGGCCCTCGTCCTCCGCCCAGGCGGCGGCATCGGCGTACCACCGGCCGGAGACGTCGGAAAACGTGGCCGCCTCAGCCACGGCGGGCTTGCCGGCCATATTGTACAGAGTCTGATAGACCATGCCGCGGGTGACGGTCATGTCCGGGCTGAAGCGCGCTTCGCCCGTGCCGTTCATGATGCCCTTCTCCGTCACATAGGAGACGGCGGGGGCATACCAAACGTTGTCCGCCACGTCGGTAAAGGCCGCCCTGGCGCTCTCCTCCGGGCTGGCCGCTTCTTCCGCGGCCAGGGCCGGCCCCGTCAGGCTCAGGACCATAGCCGCGGCCAGGGGCAGCGTGAGGAGCTTCTTTTTTCCCTTCATTTGAGCATACCACCTTTTCTTTTTTTCGTATCCCGCCGCAGCTGGGATACGGCTGTAATTTCATAGTAGCAAAACCGCCGCCGCAATACAAGCCCTTCTTTCCCCCTCTTTTCCATCATCCGCTTTCGATTTGTCAAAAAGGCCTCCCAGGAGGACTAAGCCCGCCTTTCTGTTGCCAAACATATCATTTCCTAGTACAATGGAGAAAAATGCGGCCTCAGGCGGCCTGCGCCGCAGCTTGGACGCCGCACACCGGAAAATCGGAATATAATTTGGAAAGGGATGTATCTGTCTCTATGTGCCAGGAAAAGGAAATTCCACGGAAGATCCGCGTTCGGGGCGCCAGCGTACACAATCTGAAGAATATTGACGTGGACATCCCGCTGAATCAAATCGTGGGGATTGCCGGCGTCTCAGGCTCCGGCAAGTCCTCCCTTGCCCTGGGCGTGCTGTATGCCGAGGGGTCCAGGCGGTACCTGGACGCCCTGTCCACTTATACCCGCCGCAGGATGACCCAGGCGGCCAGAGCGGACGTGGACGAGGTCTTGTACGTTCCCGCCGCGCTGGCCCTGCACCAGCGGCCGGGAGCGGGCGGCATCCGTTCCACCTTCGGGACCGGGACCGAGCTTCTGAACAGCCTGCGGCTGATGTACTCCAGGCTCGCCAGCCACCGCTGCCCCAACGGCCACTATCTCCCGCCGTCCCTGGCCGTCGCAGCGGGGCAGGAGCTGGTCTGCCCCGAATGCGGCGCCCATTTCTACGCGCCGTCCGCGGAAGAGCTGGCCTTTAACAGTCAGGGCGCCTGCAAGTGCTGCGGCGGCACGGGGACGGTGCGGACCGTGGACCGATCCACGCTGATCCCAGACGAGAGCCTGACCATCGACAACGGAGCGGTGGCCCCCTGGAACAGCCTTATGTGGTCCCTGATGACAGACGTCTGCCGGGCCATGGGCGTCAGGACGGACGTGCCTTTCCGGGATCTGACGGAGGAGGAGAAGGAGATCGTCTATGACGGTCCTATGGTGAAAAAGCACATCTTCTACAAGCCGAAGAACAAGGAGAGCCTCACTGCCGGCGAGATGGACTTCACCTATTACAGCGCCACGGCCACCGTGCTGAACGCTCTGAACAAGGTCAAGGACGAGAAGGGCATGAAGCGGGTGGAGAAGTTCCTGAAAGAGGATATCTGCCCCGAGTGCGGGGGCACAAGGCTCTCTCCCGCTGCCCGGGCGCCGAAGCTGCAGGGAATCTCTCTGGATGAGGCCTGCAGGATGACGCTGAAGGACCTGTTCGCCTGGGTGGGGAAAGTTCCGTCCTCCCTCCCCGGCGAGATGCGCCCCATGGCAAACAGCATCTGCGAGTCCTTCCAGGGCCCCGCCAAGCGGCTGATGGATCTGGGGCTCTCCTATCTCTCCCTGGACAGAGCCTCCTCCACCCTCTCCACCGGGGAGCGGCAGCGGATGCAGCTTGCCCGCGCGGTGCGGAACAGGACCACAGGCGTGCTCTATGTGCTGGACGAACCCTCCATCGGCCTCCACCCCTCCAATATCGTGGGCCTGAACGGCGTCATGCGCGATCTGGTGGCGGACGGAAACTCCGTCGTCCTGGTGGACCACGACACGCAGATCCTGCGCTCGTCCGACTGGCTGATTGAAATGGGGCCCCAGGCAGGCGCAGAGGGCGGCCAGGTCATCGCGGAGGGCACCATCGCCGAGATTCAGCAGAACAAGGCGTCCCGGATCGGCCCGTTCCTGGCAGGCAGGGCGGATGTGGTGCGGGCGCAGCGTACGGAGCGCCAGGCCCTGTTTTCAGAGGGGACCATCGCCCTCTCCACCGGTCCAATCCATACGGTAAAGCCCCTGGACGTGAAGATCCCCAAGGGCAGGCTGACCGTTGTCACAGGGGTTTCCGGCTCCGGCAAGACTACCATGGTGCTGGAGAGCCTGGTGCCCGCCGTGGATGCGGTCGCCAGGGGCGGGCGGCTGCCGGGGCATATCCGCTCCATTGATGCCCCCGGCATCGAGCAGATCAAGCTGATTGACGCCACCCCAATCGGCGTCAACGTCCGCTCCACTGTGGCCACCTACGCCAATGTGCACGATGAGCTTCGCAAGCTCTACGCCCGGACGCCGGACGCCAAACAGCAGGGTTGCAAGGCCGGCGATTTCTCCTATAACACCGGCGCACTCCGCTGCCCTGTCTGTGACGGAACAGGCTCCATCAGTCTGGATGTGCAGTTCCTGCCGGACGTGGAGATCCCCTGCCCGGAGTGCCGCGGCTCCCGGTATGCAAAAGCGGCCCACAGTGTCAGGCTGACCAACAGGGCGGGGCAGTCCCGCTCCCTGCCGGAGCTTATGTCCATGGACATCAACGCCGCCATTGAATTTTGCAGGGATATGAAGACCGTGGCCCCCAGGCTGCAGGTACTGCAGCGCCTTGGCCTGGGCTATCTCACCCTGGGAGAAGAGACTCCCAGCCTCTCCGGCGGCGAGGCCCAGCGGCTCAAGCTGGCAAGCGAGATGGGCAGGGCGCAGTCCGGCTCCATTTTTGTCTTTGACGAACCCACTATCGGGCTTCATCCTCTGGACGTGCAGGTCCTCCTGGGGGTATTCCAGACGCTGATTACAAACGGCGCCACGGTGGTTGTGATTGAACACGACCTGGATGTGATCCGAAACGCAGACTATATCATCGACATGGGGCCCGGCGGCGGTGAGGACGGCGGCAGGATTGTGGCCTGCGGGACGCCGGAGGAAATCCGCGGCAGCAGGGACAGCATCACCGGTCGGTATCTGTGACGCCCGCGTCCCCCGGAGACACGCCCCCACGCAATGCCGGGACTGTCCGCGGGCTGCGCAGGCCCTGTTATCCCGATTAAACCGCCGGCGGTCGCCCTGAAAGAATCCTGCTGTTTGGGCGCGGAACTGATATAATGCTGATATAATATTGAGGAGGCATACAATATGTTAATTCGCTTTCATGATATCCCGGAACGGACTGTTACGGGCATGAATCACGGCACCGGTGAGGTATGCGCAAGGATGTATATGGGGGAGGACGGGAAAATTATCCCCTGCCGCATCCGTCCCGGCGGCTCTATCGGCCTGCACAGGCATGAAACCAGCGACGACATCAATTATGTACTCTCCGGCGTTGGAACGGCCATTTGCGACGGGGCGGAGGAGGCTCTGTCCGCGGGCTGCTGCCATATCTGCAAGCGGGGTTCCGAACACAGCATCATCAACACCGGCAGCGAAGATCTCTGCCTGCTCACTGTGGTCGTAGAGCGTCAGTAGGCTGGAGACCCGGAGCGCCCCCTTCTTTTCTAATGCTCAGGGCGGCAGAACCGCCCCGCCCGGAGCCGGAGTCCGAAAGAGCGTAAAAAAATGCCGCCCGTTCCGGGCGGCATTTTGAAAACTTGCAGATAAACTCAGCGCTTGCTGAACTGGGGAGCGCGGCGGGCAGCCTTGAGGCCGTACTGCTATCGTTTTAGCGCCGTTTTCCCTTGATTTTACGGGCTTTTTTGAGGTAACGGCTCCCGGTTGTCCTACCCCTTAACCCAATCAACCGGCGGCATTATCTGCGGTGCCGGATGGGTGAAGCGCCTGATTTACTACGTCAAAAAGTTCTTCGGGCTTATTGTACTTGACCTTTGCATAAATGTCCATAGTTGTTTTGCTGTTTTCATGTCCGGCAAGGTACTGGACCGTCTTGGGGTCAACGCCTGCATAAAGCAAATTTGTAATATAGGTGTGCCGGAGCTGATGGGGCGTCACTTCAAAATCCAGGGTATAGACGATCCTGGGGTTATTTTTCTGGCTGGTTCCCAGCGTCGGCTTTACCGTGTACTTGATACTCTGTCCGTTCACATATTTATAATAGGTGCGCTCCTTGGTGGAACGGACAACAATGTACTGCCACACTCGCTTGAACTGTGAGTAAGACAGGGGCTGGCCCTCGCTGTCAGCAATCACATAGTCAGACGTAGAGGTTGCTTTCGCTTCCCGCAGACAGTCAGCCAGACACTTGGGAATGGGAATGTCTCTCCGGGCCGCTTTGGTCTTTAGAACCGTAGAGATCACCGGCCGGTTGTGTTCTGCCCGCCAAGCCCGCCGTACCGAAATGTACGGAGTGGGAACATCCAGGAACACGCAATCCCATTGGAGGGCAAGGGCTTCTTCCCGACGCAGGCCAGCATATAGGCCGATCATCACAAAGAGATAAGGCGGCAATCCTTTGATGGTCTCCAGAAGTACCGCAACCTGCTGGTCGCTCAGGGCCTCCTTCTTCTGTGCCGGCTTACCGCCCTTACCTGATATTCCAGCACAGGGGTTATCTTCAAGGAGCTGGCTGCGCTCCGCCGAATAGAAAACGCACTTGATGAGCATATTCACTTTGTTATACAGGCCCTCTGACTTCTTGGACAGCGGCACCAGCGCCAGCCGGATGTCATCCGCCGTCACTTCCTCCATATACATATCGCCCATCGGCTTGATGACGTAGTTCCTCATGTTGGAGGCGTATCCTTTCAAAGTGGCTGCCGAAACTTTTGCTGACTGCATCATCAGCCATTTCTCGCAATACTCCTCAACGGTCGGATGCTGGCGGTGAAAGAGGATCTCCTGCACTTGGCGTCTTGCCGCTAATTGCTTCTCGTAAAGTTCCTCGCAGGTTGTCGCGTACAGGCTGACCTGCTTTCCATCGGCGTCCAGAATCCGTGTGCGGTAATACTGGATTCCTTTTCGCTCTACGCTGGT
>NZ_CALXGI010000096.1 GCF_944387805.1 uncultured Pseudoflavonifractor sp.
TGGCGATGTACCGGGCCATGGCGAAGGAGCCGCCCAGCACCTTGAAGGCGTTGAGGCCGAAGCGGTAGCTCTCGTCCTTAATATAGACGCCGCCCAGGCCCAGGTACCTGGCCATGCCGTCCAGCTTGGCCAGGGGGGTGATGGAGTACTGGGGGAAGCTGCCGTGGAAGGAGCGGGCCTTGGCCACATTGTCCAGGGCCATGATGGACAGCTCCTTGTCCTCGCTCTTGGGCATACGGTTGAGTGTCCAGCGGATGGGATCTTTCATGTGCCTCGCCTCCGAATAAAATCTGTTGAATCCAGCAGATTACAATCTTTATGGCCCTATCATATCATGCCGGGGCCACAAGTCAAGTGGTTTGCTAAAAAATTTTTGTAATGCCAAAAAATTTTTTAGATATTTGGTGGTTTTGACGTATGTCTTTCGGTTGATACCTTTTTAATTTGGTGTTAAGCTATAGAAAAAGAGGCAGAGAAACCCGGGTGGGAAAAGACCCGATTACAGTAAGGAGGCTTTTTGCCATGTATACCTTCATCGTCAACGGGAAGACCGTTTCCACAGCGCGGGATGAGCGCCTGCTCACCTTCCTGCGGGAGGAACTGGGTCTCACCTCGGTCAAGAACGGATGCTCTGAAGGCGCGTGCGGCACCTGCATGATTCTCATTGACGGCAAGGCCACCAAGGCCTGCGTCCAGAAGACCTCCAAAATGGAGGGCAGAGAGGTGATCACCTGCGAGGGCCTCACCGACCGGGAGAAGGACGTGTACGCCTACGCCTTCACCCACTGCGGCGCGGTGCAGTGCGGCTTCTGCACCCCCGGCATGGTCATCAGTGCCAAGGGCCTCATTGACGCCAACCCGGACCCCACCCGGGAGGAGGTCAAGTTCGCCCTGCGCAACAATATCTGCCGCTGTACCGGCTACAAGAAGATTGAGGACGCGGTGCTGCTGGCCGCCAGGATGTTCCGGGAGGGCGCCGGTGTGCCCCACGAGGCCTTCACCGGCAGGGTGGGCGAGAACCTGCCCCGGGTGGACGCCCCCGCCAAGGCCATCGGCACGGCGGAGTACGCCGACGACATCCGCATGGAGGGCATGCTCCTGGGCGGCGCGGTGCGCTCCGACTACCCCCGCGCCATTATTAAAGGAATTGATATCAGCGAGGCCCTGGAGGTGCCCGGCGTGGTGAAGATTGTCACCGCCGCCGACCTGCCCGGAGAACTGAAGGTGGGCCACCTGAAGCGGGACCAGTGGGTGCTGGTGCCCATCGGCGGCGAGGTCCACTTCTGCGGCGACCCCATCGTGCTCATCGCCGCCGAGACCACCGAGGCCCTGAACCAGGCCAGGGCTCTGGTAAAGGTTGACTACGAGGTGCTCAAGCCCGTGCTCACCCTGGAGGAGGCCATGGCCCCCGACGCCCCCGTGCTCCAGGAGGGGGGCAACTGCTTCGCCCACGAGCACCTGGTCCGGGGCGACGCCGAGGGCAAGCTGAAGGCCAGCAAGTATGTGGTCACCACCAAGTACCACACACCCCCCACCGAGCACGCCTTCCTGGAGACCGAGACCGCTGTGGCCGCGCCTGAGGGCCACGGCGTAGTGGTCTACTCCGGCGACCAGGGCATCTACCAGACCCGCCGTGAGTGCGCCGACGCCACCGGCCTGCCTCAGGAGCTGGTGCGGGTGGTAGCCAAGTGCGTGGGCGGCGGCTTCGGCGGCAAGGAGGACATGTCCGTCCAGCACCACGCCGCCGTGCTGGCCCACCTGACCCAGCGGCCCGTAAAGGTGGCCATGACCCGCAAGGAGTCCATGCTCTGCCACCCCAAGCGCCACGGCTTTGAGATGGAAGTCACCACCGGCTGCGATGAGAACGGCCGCCTGACCGCCATGATCGCCATCCTGCGCACCGATTCGGGCGCCTTTGCCTCTCTGGGCGGCCCGGTGCTCCAGCGGGCCTGTACCCACGCCGCCGGTCCCTACAACTACCAGGACATCATCATCGACGGCAAGGCCTTTTACACCAACAACCCGCCCTGCGGCGCGTTCCGCGGCTTCGGCGTGACCCAGAGCTGCTTTGCCGCCGAATGCAACCTGAACAAGCTGGCCGAGCTGGTGGGCATCAGCCCCTTTGAAATCCGCTACCGCAACGCCATCCGCCCCGGCCAGGTGCTGCCCAACGGCCAGATCGCCGACGAGGGCACCGCCCTGGTGGAGACCCTGGACGCGGTGCGGCCCTACTACGAGGCCAACCCCAAGGCGGGTATCGCCTGCGCCATGAAGAACGCCGGCCTGGGCGTGGGCATCCCGGACACGGGCCGGGTAACCCTCCACGTGGAGAAGGGCGTGGTCCACGTCCGCACCTCCGCCGCCTGCATCGGCCAGGGCATTGGCACCATCACCTGCCAGATTGTCTGCGAGGTCACCGGCCTGCGGCCCGACCAGGTCACCTGGGACGCCCCCGACACCTCCATCGCCCCCAATTCGGGCAACACTACCGCCTCCCGCCAGACCCTGTTTACCGGCGAGGCCACCCGCCGGGCGGCCACCGAGCTGAAGTGGGCGCTGGAAGGCCGGGACCTGTCCGCCGTGGAGGGCGTGGATTTCCACCAGGAGTACACCGGCATCACCGACAAGCTGGGCTCCCCCCGGCCCAACCCCATCAGCCACATTGCCTACGGCTACGCCACCCACCTGGTGGAGCTGGACGACGAGGGCAAGATCAAGCGGGTCATCGCCGCCCACGACGTGGGCCGGGCGGTGAACCCGGTGAGCGTGGAGGGCCAGATTGAGGGCGGCGTGGTCATGAGCCTGGGCTACGCCCTCACCGAGGACTTCCCCCTCAAGGACGGACGCCCCACGGTGGGGTACGCCTCCCTGGGCCTGTTCCGGGCCCACCAGACCCCCGACGTGAAGGCCATCATTGTGGAGAAGAACCACTCCGAGCTGGCCTGTGGCGCCAAGGGTATCGGAGAGATCTGCTCCATCCCCACCGCCCCCGCCGTGCAGCTGGCCTACTACAACTACGACGGCAAGTTCCGCACCAGCCTGCCTCTGGCGGACACGCCGTACAGCAAGAAAAAGAAGTAAGTCTGTTTCGTAAGACTGACAAGGCCGGCGGAGAATTCCGCCGGCCTTGTTTTGGACTTTCTCTCAAAGGAAACGGTCTCCGACGGCCTACTTTCCAACGAGGGAAAGTAGGCAAAGCTCGCCATGGGGCAACAGGCGCGGAGGGCCCTGTTAGGGCCAAACGCCCCCGTTTCCCCCTGGTACCCCCTTTCGGGGACGCGTCCTGCGGCGGCAAAATTCAATTAGCCACCGTACCTGAAAGTAGTTGCTTGCCGGTTCGGCTGTCCGGTTTCGTTCCTGCGTCGCCCGAGCAGCGTTACCCACCCAGACTTGTCAGTCCCTGCAATTCATTGGCGATCTCAATGCCGCCCCAAGTCCCTGCGCCGTGTTACAGTCTCCGCCCGAACGGGTTCGACGCATAAAAACCTTCAGAACAGCAAAAAGAACGGCTGACCTCGGTCAGCCGTTCTTTTTCTCGTACTTCTTCAGCAAATCCTCTATGGCCTCGTCCAGAAGCCGGGATTTGGGGATGCGGGTATCCTCCGCCAGCTTGTTCCACTTGGGTACAAGTTCATTTTTCAGTGAAGAGGTAAACCGGGTGCGGTTCACCAGAATCGGATCGGCCATGCGCATTCCCTCCTAGTTGCATCCAGCATACCAAGGATGGAATGTGGTTTCAACTAGTTGAAAATAGTGTCTATTATATGTATAATAGGCACTGGGAGGTGAAGGTATGTCCAATTCAGACGAAGAAAAGACCTGCGCCCAGTGCCGTCATTTCCGGCGGCACTATGTGTGCCAGGGCGGGCGGCGGTACATCCCCCTGGACCGGGGCCACTGCGCCGCGCCCCGCCTGCGGGACAAGGACGCGGACACCCCGGCCTGCGGGCGGTTCTCAGGCCGTCCCGAAGAGAAAAAGGCAGAAAAAGCGGACGGCTGAGCCCAGCCGTCCGCTTTTTGTTCAGTTCAGCAGCGCCCGATACTCGTCGGCGGTGCGCACCCGGCCTACAGCGGACAGGGAAGCCCGGGAGAAGTCAAAAATCTCCTCCGCCAGCCCCCGCACATCCTCGGCGGTGACCGCGTCGTAGGCGGCGATAATCTGGTCGGGGGTGAGCACTTCACCCATCATCAGCTCGCTGCGGCCCAGGTGGGACATGCGGGCCTGGGTGGACTCCAGCCCCATGAGCACGTTGGCCTTGGACTGCTCCCTGGCCCGGTCCAGCTCCTCCCGGGTCACGCCCCCGTCCCGGAAGTCCTTCACCGCGTCCACAATGGTGCGGATGGCCGCCTCCTCGGTCTCGCGGCCCAGGGCGGTGTAGACGGCGTAAAGGCCGGTGTCGGCGTGGCCCGCGCCGTAGGAGTAGATGGAGTAGCACAGGCCCCGCTGCTCCCGCACCTGCTGCCACAGCCGGGAGGACATGCCGCTGCCCAGGATGGAGGACAGCAGCTGGAGGGCGAAGCGGCGGCTGTCCCCGTAAGGCAGGCCGGGGAAAGCCAGGGTCAGGTGGTTCTGCTCGATGGCCTTTTTCTTCACGGTGACACAGGGGGTGTACACAGCCGCCCTGGGCTGGGGCAGACCTCCCGCGGGCATGGCGGAGAAGCGGGCCGTCAGGTCGTCCACGTCCTTCTGGCTAAAGCTGCCCGCCAGAGCCACCACGATGTCCCCGGCCAGGTAGTGGGAGGTCATGTACTCCTTCAGCCAGGCGCCGGTCATCTTCTCCAGGGTGGCCTTCCGGCCCAGGATGGGCCGGGCCAGGGCGGAGCCGCGGTACACCCCGGCGGCCAGGCGCTCGGCGCTCAGGTCCTCCGGGTTGTCCTCGTACATACCGATCTCCTCCAGCACCACGCCCCGCTCGGTCTCCACATCGCTCTCGTCGAACCTGGAGGAGAAAAACATGTCGCACAGGATGTCCGCCGCCTGGGGCAGGTGGGTGTCCAGCACCCGGGCGTAGAAGCAGGTGGACTCCTTGGTGGTGTAGGCATTGATCTGGCCGCCCACCGCGTCCATCTCTCCGGCCAGGTCGGCGGCGGTGCGCCGGGCGGTGCCTTTGAAGAGCATATGCTCAATAAAGTGAGCGGCGCCGTTCTCCGTCGCCTTCTCCTGGCGGCTTCCGGCGCCCACATAGATGCCCAGGGCCGCCGAGCGCACGGCGGGGACGTGCTCGGTGAGGATGCGCACGCCGTTGGGCAGGGTTATTTTTTCATACATGGCAAGGTCCTCCTTGGGCGCGGGCCGGGGCCCGCAGATGCGGAAACCGGGCGGGCACCTGATGCCCGCCCGGTCTATTATACCCGTTTTTCTTACTTTGCGCTCTGGCCGGCGGCCTGTCTGGCCTTAATCTCCTTGAGCGCGTCCTTGTAGGACAGGTTCACGCGGCCCTTCTCGTCGATGTCGGTGACCTTGACCCAGATCATATCGCCGATGTTGACCACGTCCTCCACCTTCTCCACCCGGTGGTCGGCCAGCTTGGAGATGTGGACCATGCCGTCCTTGCCGGGGGCCAGCTCCACGAAGGCGCCGAACTGGAG
>NZ_CALXGI010000097.1 GCF_944387805.1 uncultured Pseudoflavonifractor sp.
ACCATCTTTTGCTTCGCTTGTCAAGTACTTTTTTCATTTTGTCGTCAGCCGTCAGGCGCGCCCAAAACGCTGTACTCTTTCGCTCAGCTGCCCTCTCGCGGAGAGCTTGTCTATATTACCACCCCTTCCCTCTCTTGTCAACACTTTTCTTCTCTTTTTTCTGTTTTATTTTTCACGGACCTCCCAGCGTTGGAAAACTGTCTTATATTGTTCCCCTCTCCCCTCTGTGATATACCAGATGACTATCCCTTTCCTCTGACCGCAGAATTGGAACTCCAGGCTGTCAGAGAATACAGTCACCCGGGCTTTCGTCTCCCACAAAATATCCTCCCACAGTTCCCGGGTAGCACCGGGTATGAATACCTCGCTGCTTTTCTCTCTCTCCACAGTTCGCTCCGATTCTATTTTATATTGCATCCGCACGTTCTTCAGCTCTTCCGCCGTAATCACCCCCTCAAGATATCCCTCCAATGCCCGGCGCAGCCGCCGTTCCACCTCACGGAGTTTGTTCTCCCGCCGGGCTGACAGGCGCTCCTCCGCTCTTCTGATTTGTTCAAGCCGGCCGGCCAGTTCCGTCAGTTCCTCTTCCAGCTCAACTCCCATCCGCTCCAGAGCAAACTGCCCGCAGGCAAGAAGAGTCTTGTCGTTGACCATCCCCATGCCGCAGCTGTTCCGGCAGCCCCAGCTTTTATACGCCGTGCCGCCTTTTCGGCGGCTGGTCCGGGGAATGTAAAGCCCGCCACACCCGCCGCACTTCACCTGGCCCGAGGCCCAACAGCGTGCGGAATATCGCGTGCCCCTCTGCTGAACTGCCCTCCTCCGGTCCATCTCCTGCTGCACCTTCTCCCAGGTCTCCCGGTCCACGATGGCCTGGTGGTGATCGCGGAGGTAAATCTGTTCCTCCATATTCCGATTTTCTATCTTCCGGTGGGTCAGGTAGTCCACAGTGACATACTTCCTCTGGCGCAGGTCTCCGACGTACTTTTCATTTCGGAGGATACGGAGGAGGGTGTTCTCCGACCAGCGTTCCGCTTTGGGCGGTGCGATCCCCGCCTGGTTCAGTTCCCGGGCTATGACGTGGACCCCTTTCCCCTCATACAGATATTTATGGTAGATAAGCCTGACTACCCGGGCCTCCTCCGGGCGGACGGTGAGGACGCCCCCTCTGGTCTCAAAGCCGTAGGCAGAATCGCTGCCAAAGACCACCCCCGCCTCCATCCGGCGGCGCTGGCCCCACTTCACCCGCTGGGAGGTCTTGCGGGACTCCTCCTGGGCTATGCTGGCCATGATGGTGAGGCGCAGCTCCCCGTCGTTGTCCCTGGTGTCGATGTTGTCGCTGAGAAACACCACCCCCACTCCCAGTGCCTTCAGCCTGCGGGTATAGGCCAGAGTGTCCACCGTGTTTCTGGCAAAACGTGATACCTCCTTGGTGAGAATCAGGCCGAACTTTCCCTCTTCCGCGTCCTCCATCATCTGCTGAAAGGCCGCCCGGCGGCGGATGCTGGTACCTGACAGGCCCTCATCTGCATACACCTGGGCCAGCTGCCACCCGGGATGCCCTTTAATATAAGTATGGAAGTATTCCCGCTGGCTGCGCAGAGAGTTGGCCTGGTCCGCCCGGTCGGTAGACACCCGGCAGTAGGCTGCCACCAGCAGCGCATCCCTGTCTGTCACAGTCTCCCCTCCCCCAGCAGCTTCTCTCCTTCCGTCCGGGTAATAACGCCCTTCTTATATAAATGACGCACAATCCCCCGGCGCACTGAGGCCCTCAGCTCCCGTTCCATGGTCTTTCCTTTTTCCATGGTGCCGCCCTCCTTCCGTTTTCAGGAGAGCATATGCCATTGGGCGGATGAAAAGCACGCTTCCGCTGCAAAATCCCCCATGCGTTAGGTACCGCATTGGCTACTGCCAATTCCTCCCGCAGAAAATAGTCCCGAAGCACCAGACCCCGCTCCTCTGCCAGTGCCGCCGCTTCCCGGGACACCCGGCCGCCGCAGATCACCTGCCCCGATCGGAGCGCTCCCAGCACCTGGCTCAGACTGTACCGTCCGGCGGAGAGGGGCGCGTTCAGCATGCCGCTCTCCGCCTCCACCGGCAGGGGGAGAATAACGCAGTCGGCCAGCGCCGCCTCCCGCAGCGTGGCCTCCTCCTTTACCTGTTCCGCTCTCTCCCCCTGTTCCAGGGCAAAAGTATGGACGCTGTGTCCGTCGGCAGCCAGCAGCCCGGCCAGACGGACCTGGCGCATATCCCCGCCAATCACCCAGAAATTCAGTTCTTGTCTCATGGGTCGTTCCTCCATTCACCGCGACTACTTTATCCTATTCTCTCCGCCGGAATGGGTGCAAAAGGAGCGGCGCTCCGGTGATTCCGAAGCGCCGCTCCCGGTGTTGATGATTCAGTTTCCGTTCTGAACGGCCGCCCGGGGCAGCTTCACGGTAAAAGTGCTGCCCTCGCCCAGAGCGCTCTCCAGAGTAACAGTTCCGCCATAGAGCTGGACAATGTGTTTGACGATGGCCAGTCCCAGGCCGGTGCCGCCGTTTTTCCTTGCCCGGCCCTTGTCCACCCGGAAGAACCGCTCAAAGACGCGCTTTTGGGCATCTTCGGGGATGCCGATTCCAGTGTCGGACACCACGGTGGTAACCCAGGTGCTGTCAGCAGAGACCGTCACGCTGACGCTGCCGCCCTTCACGTTGTACTTCACGCCGTTCTCCATCAGGTTGAGGAGCAGCTCCTTCAGCCGGCTCAGCGGGATAGCCGCCATGGCGTTCTCACCGGACACGGACAACGTCACACCCGCCTCCTTGGCAGTGGGTTCCAGCAGGATTTGAGTCTCTTGGGCGGCAGAGAGCACGTCGCTGGCCTCCTCGCACTGGTCGATTGCCACCGACTCCAGCTCGGAGATCTTCAGAATGTCGTTAATCAGCTCAATAAGCCGGTCTACCTCTACGCCAATCATGGTGAGGAAACGCTTCTGGTCATCCTCGCTTTTGACCATGCCCGACGCGAGCATATCGGTAAAGCCCTTGATGCTGGTGAGGGGTGTTTTGAGCTCATGGGACACATTGGCTGTAAATTCGCTGCGGATCCCCTCGGCCCGCTTGAGCTCCGTCACATCGGAGATGAGGATGGAGGCGCCCACAGTCTCCCCCTCATACTGCCGGCCCGTGACCGGGGAGAGGAACATGCGCAGGCTTCTGCCGTTAAAGGCCGGGTCATCCAGGTCCAGCACCACGGGGGTTTTTTCAGTGCGGACAGTCTTGAGTGCCTCCCGCAGGCGGCGGGAACGGGTGAGCAGCAGGATGCCGCTGCCATCGGAGTCGTCGCTCAGGCCAAAGAGGCGGCGGGCGGACCGGTTCAGGGTGAGGACATGGCCCTCCTCATCCAGCAGAATGAGCCCCTCGTCCATGCACTCCAGAATCAGGCTGACCTTGTCCCTCTCTGCCCGGATCTCGCCGATATATGCGCTCAGGCGATCCATCAGTTTTTCGATGTAGCGCAGCAGAGGCCGGACCTCGTCGTCCGCCTCATAGGCGTTCAGAGCAGCCTTGTCCTCCTCCTCGCCGTCCAGTACGCCCTGAAGGGCGTCTCCCACCACAGTCAGGGGTTTGAGTACCAGGCGGGCCATACGGCTGGCCATGACGAAAGCCAGTACCAGCGCCACCAGGGCGGCCACCACAAAACCGCCCACACTGTCCCACACCAGGCTGTCGATGGAGGAGACCGGCATGGAGGCCCGCCCGACCATTCCGTCTGCAAAGCGCTTGGCCTCGTAGAGCATGGTGGTGTCCACCGTGTCGGAGGAGCGGAGAGACTCGCCCCAGCCGGTGGCAACCGCCTGTTTGAACTCCTCCCGGTCGGCGTGATTTTCCATAGTGGCCGGATCGGCCTCAGTGTCCGCCACCACAGTACCATCCGTGTCAATAATAGTCAGGCGCTTCTCCGGCGCCGCCTGGCTGAACTGGTCGGTCAGCCCATCCGGATCGGTGATGGCGCTCTGGGCGTCCATAAGAATCAGCAGCTCATAAAGGGTCTGCCGGGCAGCGCCCATCTCCCGCTCCCGCAGCACCCAGATACCCATGGCGCCGGATACCAGCAGCGCCGCCAGAACGGTGAGAAGCGTGGCGCAGATCAGTCGTTTTTTCATCAGAATTCCCCCCTGTACTCAGAGGGCCGGGCAGCTTCCGGGACCTATCCCCGGCACTGCCCGGCCGCCGTTCAGTTCATCTTGTATCCCACGCCGCGGACGGTGGTGATGTACTCTTCTCCCAACTTCTGTCTCAGAGTTTTGACATGCATATCCACCGTGCGGGTCTCGCCGGTATAGTCGTAGTCCCAGACGGCCTGGAGGATCTCATCCCGGGTGAGGGCTACGCCCCGGTGGGTGGCCAGAAGGCGGAGCAGCTCAAACTCCTTGAAGGTCAGGTCCACCTGCTGCCCGCCCCGGCGGACCACCCGGGCAGCCGGATCAATTTCCAGATCTCCGCAGCGGATGAGTCGATCTTCCTCTCTCCGTTGGGTGCGGCGGAGCACCGCCTTCACCCGGGCCTGGAGCTCCATAATGCCGAAGGGCTTGACCACATAGTCGTCCGCCCCGGCCTCCAGGCCGTTAACCCGGTCCATCTCGGCGGTGCGGGCGGTGAGGAGGATGACGGGCACGTTCTCCCGGTCCCGGTCAGCCCGGAGCCGGCGGAGGATTTCCAGTCCGTCCATGCCGGGGAGCATGATATCCAGGATACACAGCACCGGGCAGTCCTTTCCCTGCTCCCCCTCAAACATGGCCTCGCCGGACTCATAGGCCCGGACATCATATCCTACGGACTGGAAATAATAGCGGAGCATCTCTCGGATGCTCTCATCGTCCTCAACAACCAGTATCACCTGGGACATGGAATCACCCCACACAAAATTTGCCGGTTTTTCAGCCGGCCAGCTCGCCGGTTACGCAGTAGATGGCCCACTGGGCGATGTTGACCGCGTGGTCTGCGATTCGCTCCAGGTACTTGGCGATGATAATCAGGTCGATGGCCTGATCGGCCTCGCTGCGGTTGTCCACGATCAGCTCTACCAGCTCGTGCTTGATGGCCTGGAAAAGGTGATCCACCTCGTCGTCCAGGTTTACCACCTCCCGTGCGGAGGAGGTATCCCGGTTGGCATAGGCGAAGATGGCCCTCTTGACCATGACGCCCGCCTTCTGGCTCATGGTACGGATATCCTTCATGGCCTGGTTGCTGCCGGTATTGCCCAGCAGGTCGGACAGCTCAGCGATGTTGGCGCACTGGTCGCCAATGCGCTGCAGGTCGGTGACCATCTTCAGCGCGGCGGAGATAGTGCGCAGGTCCCGGGCCACGGGCTGCTGCTGGAGGAGCAGCCGCAGGCAGCGGTTCTCAATGTCCCGCTCCATCTG
>NZ_CALXGI010000098.1 GCF_944387805.1 uncultured Pseudoflavonifractor sp.
CGGCCGATGGCCAGGATGCAGCCGGTGACGATGCCGTCCACAGAGGAGGGCAGGACGATGGTGCGGATCATGTGCCACTTGCCCGCGCCCAGACCCAGCGCGCCCTCCCGGTAGGACTGGGGCACTGTTTTCAGGCTCTCCTGGGTGGTGCGGATGATGGTGGGCAAGGTCATGACCACCAGGGTCAGGCCGCCAGCCAGCAGAGAGGTGCCCAGGCCGCAGAACTGCACGAAGAAGAGCATGCCCACCAGGCCGTAGATAATGGAGGGGATGCCGGTGAGTGTCTCGGTGGCGAACTCAATGGCGGAGACCAGCTTCCGGTTCCTGGCGTACTCGGTCAGATACACGGCCGCGCCCACGCCCAGAGGCAGGACGATAATCAGGGTTATAAAGACGATATAGAGGGTGTTGAGAATGTTGGGGAGGATGCCGATGGTGCCCTTGATGGTGCTGGGCTTGGTGGAGAGGAGCTGCCAGGTCACATTGGGCAGGCCACGGATAAAGATGTAGCCGATGATGCCCACCAGCAGCGCGCAGGTGAGGAAAGCGCACAGGTACAGCAGGAACCGCAGGCCCCTGTCGTAGGCCCGCCGCCGTCCGGAAAGTCGTTTCATTTCCATTTAGTATACCATCCCTTTGGGAAAATTCATAGGTGGAACCGGCGGACATTTAATCCTTCCGGTTCTTTTTCAGCAGGCCGTTGAGCGCCACGTTAATGAGCATGATGAACACAAAGAGCACCAGCGCGATGGAGAACAGGGCCTGACGCTGGAGGGAGCCCACGGCGGCGTAGGACATCTCGCTGGCCACGGCAGTGGTGAGGAAGCGGACCGACTTGAACAGTCCCGGCATGTTGGCCACATTGCCCGCCACCATCATGATGGCCATGGCCTCACCGATGGCGCGGCCGATACCCAGCACCACCGAGGCGGCAATGCCGCTGGAGGCCGCAGGCACGCTGACCCGGAACACAGTTTCAATGTGGGTGGCCCCCAGGGCCAGGGAGGCCTCCTCATACTCCCGGGGCACCGCGTTGAGGGCTGTCTCGGAGACGCTGATGATGGAGGGGAGAATCATGACGGCCAGCACGATAATGGCGGCAAACAGGCTGGCGCCGTCAGGCAGGTTAAAGGCCTTGCGCACGGCGGGAACCAGCACGATCATGCCGATAAGGCCGTACACCACAGAGGGAATACCGGCCAGCAGATCCACCGCGGGACGCACAACGGCGGCCAGCTTCCGGGGCGCCACCTTGGAGATAAAGATGGCGGTCATCAGCCCCACAGGCACGCCCAGCACCACCGCTCCGGCAGTGCCGTAGATAGAGGTGAGGATAAAGGGCAGGATGCCGAACTGGGGGTCCTTGGCGGTGGAGGCCCAGGTCTGGCCGAAGAGAAAGTCCACCAGGCCAATTTTGGAAATCGCGGGCAGGCCGGAGATGATGAGGTAGATGCTGATGAAAAGTACAAAGACGATAGCAACAATGCCGCAGAAGAAAAAGACTCCGTTCATTACCAGCTCCATGACCCGCAGCGGACTGCGCTGGCCGGGCCGGGGTCCCCCATCCTTCTTCTCTCTGGTTTTTTCAGCTTTCCGGGGCTGGGACTCCCGGGCGTTGGAGATATGCAGCGTTTCATCCATAGTTGGAAAAAGCTCCTTTCGGGCGGACATTCAGTCAGCCTGAGACGCCTCCGCAGGCTGTGCGGAGGCGCCTCAGGCCAACAATTCAGGGTTTTATCAGGCCAGGGGCACCGCGCCGGCGCCGGCAATCAAGTCGGCGGCGTCAGCGGAGAGGGCGAAGTCCACAAACGCCTGAGCGGCGGGGGACAGCTCTTTGCTGCTGTTGAACACAAAGTTGAAGTTACGCTGCACCTTGTAGGTACCGTCCAGAACCGTCGCCTCGCTGGGGGCCACGCCCTCAACGGAGACGGCCTTCACGCCGTCCGCGCTCTCAACGGCGGACAGAGAGGCATAGCCGAAGGCGTTGGGGTTGCCGGCAACAGCCTGAATGACAGCGCCGGTGGAGGTCAGCTCCTGGGTGTAGACGCAGGTGTCCTCAGTGCCGGTGATGGACTCGAAACCGTCGCGGGTGCCGGACCCGGCCTCACGGCCGATCAGGACTACGGGGGCGTCATAGCCGTCCACGACCTCGCTCCAGTTGGAGATCTCGCCGGTTGCCAGCTTGGCAATCTGGTCCAGGGTCAGGTCGGCCACAGGGTTCTCGCTGTTGACAATGATGGCAATGCCGTCCAGGGCAAAGACAGTGGCGGTCAGGCCCTGGGAGGTCTCCTCCTCCTTCAGGTCACGGCTGGCCAGGCCCACATCACAGGTGCCCTGCAGAGCGGCGTTGATGCCAGTGCCGGAGCCGGTGGGGTCGTAGTTCACCTTCACGTCGGGGTACATCTCGTTAAAGGCCTCGGCCATGGCCAGGATGGGCTTCTCCACGGAGGTGGAGCCGTTCAGGTTCACAACGCCGGACAGCTCGGTGTTCTCACTGGGCTGGGTGCTGGTCTGGACATCGGTCTGAGTGCTGGTGGAGGGAGAGGAGGCAGGCTGGTCGCTGTTGGGCGTATCACCGGTGCTGCTGCAGCCGGCCATCAGGCCCACGCACATGGCCAGGGCAAGGAAGAGTGCGGAAATCTTTTTCATTTCGTTCATTCTCCAATCGTCTTGTTCATTCTTCATTTCGTGTTGTTCCTTCGAACATGGACTAGTATACTTGACCTTTGTAAAGTTGTCCCACAGCAGTTTGTAAAGGGTCTGTAAAGTCCTCTTCTTTCTTTACATTACCCATTTTACATTGCAAATATAGTCTCCTTTTGTGTATATAAACCAATTGTATTCTAATGATTGATAATTTAACGACAAAGTTATTGCTTTTTCTCCCATCCTATGGTATAAAGGGGTGCCGCCAAAACAGTAAGTGTTTTGGTATGAAATCCATCCTATACCATTTAAAGGAGAGAACGTGGAATGATGAAGAAACTCAGCGCTCTGTTTCTGGCGCTCGCTCTCGTCTTCAGCCTGACCGCCTGTACCGGCGGCACACCTGACGGCAGCGCCCAGCCCAGCGGCTCCGCCCCCGTGTCCGCAGGCAAATTCACCCCCGGCACCTATGAGGGAGAGGCAAAGGGCATGGAGAGCACCATCAAGGTAGCCGTCACCCTGTCTGCCGACAAGATTGAAAAGGTAGAGGTTCTGGAGTCTGACGAGACCCCCGCCATCGGCGAGGCCGCTCTGGAGTCCCTGCCCCAGGCCGTGGTGGACGCCCAGTCCAGCCAGATCGATACCATCTCCGGCGCCACCATCACCTGCAACGCCTTCATTGAGGCCGTCAATGCCGCTCTGACCCTGGCCGGAGTGGACCCCGCCTCCCTGACGCCCATCTCCAGCGGTGATGATACCGGCACCGAGGAGCAGACCCTGAACGTTGACGTAGTGGTCGTGGGCGCCGGCGGCGCCGGCATGACCGCCGCTATCACCGCCGCCCAGGCCGGCAAGAGCGTGGTTATCCTGGAAAAGACCTCCATGGTGGGCGGCAACTCCGTCCGTTCCACCGGCGGCATGAACGCCGCCAAGACTCCGTGGCAGGATGCCAACGAGTTCACTGAGGACGCCGGTGTGGAGAAGACCCTGTCCACCGCCGCTGAGACCTACCCTGACCTGGCCGATCTGGTGGCCACTGTTCAGGCCCAGTATGACGCCTACAAGGCCAACCCCACCGGCTATTTTGACAGCGTGGAGCTGTTTATCCTGGACACCATGGTAGGCGGCCAGGACATCAACAACTATGACCTGGTCAAGACCTTGGCCGAGAACTCCGCCCCTGCCATTGAATGGCTCTCCACCATCGGCGCCGACCTGCACAACGTGGGCTCCTTCGGCGGCGCCAGCGTCAAGCGTATCCACCGTCCTGTGGACGCTGACGGCAAAGTTGTTTCCGTGGGTTCCTATGTGGTTCCCATTCTCCAGAAGGCCTGTGAGGATAACGGCGTGCAGATCATCTACAACGCCCCTGCCACCGAGATTCTGATGGACAACGGCGCCGCTGTGGGCGTCAAGGCTGACGGCTACACCGTCAACGCCAAGAGCGTAGTGCTGGCTACCGGCGGCTTCGGCGCCAACCTGGACATGGTGGCCGAGCTACGCCCTGACCTGAAGGGCTTTGTCACCACCAACGCCCCTGGCATCACCGGCGACGGCATCAAGATGGCTGAGGCCGTAGGCGCCGCCACCGTGGATATGGATCAGATCCAGATCCACCCCACTGTTGAGCAAAAGACCTCCGCTCTCATCACCGAGGGCCTCCGGGGCGACGGCGCCATTCTGGTCAATGCCGAGGGCCTGCGGTTCTGCGATGAAGTAGGCACCCGCGACGCCGTGTCCGCCGCTGAACTGGCCCAGACCGGCGGCTATGCCTGGCTGGTTGTGGACCAGAAGATGGTGGACGCTTCCAGCGTCATCGCCGGGTACATCAAGGCGGGCTACACTGTTCAGGGCGACACCTACGAAGCTCTGGCTGAGGCCATGGGCGTTCCCGCCGACGCCTTTGCCTCCACCATGGAGAAGTGGAACGCCGCTGTGGCCGCCGGCAGGGACGACGAATTTGGACGCACCAGCTTTGCCAATCCTCTGGACACCGCCCCCTACTACGCCATCCAGATTGCCCCCGGCGTGCACCACACCATGGGCGGCATCAAGATTGACACCAGCGCCCAGGTACTGGACACTGAGGGCAATGTAATCCCCGGCCTCTTCGCCGCCGGCGAGGTTACCGGCGGTATCCACGGCGCGAACCGTCTGGGCGGCAATGCTGTGGCCGACTTCATCGTTTTCGGCCGCATCTCCGGCCAGTCCGCTGCTGACTACGCCGGGTAATTTCTCCCCGGAGTCACAACCTCCGGCTAAGCCGGAGGCTTGATTAAGCCCTATAAGGGCATAATACAGACAATACCCCTAAAGGGG
>NZ_CALXGI010000099.1 GCF_944387805.1 uncultured Pseudoflavonifractor sp.
TATCGGGGAGTCCTTTTTTTGTCCATAGCTATAAGCTCTTTATCCACTGGCAGAGCCAGTGGTTCTTTAAGCAAGAGGAAGGCGAGCGCTCCGTGCAGGAGCGCTCGCCTTTTTAGAAAATTCTCAATACCGTATTCCTTCTTGGCGTTCCCGCCCCTCTCAGGGGGGCGGGAACGCCTAAAAAAATGACACTTTAGGAAAACCTGCGCGGCAGCTTCAGCCGCCGAAATGCCGGCAGCGGCATTCTCTTTTGTCTCTCAGCCGGGGACGCCAAGCAGCGTGATCTCGCTGGGCCACAGGTTCCCTCCGTGGTACCGCAGGTAAAAGCGGTACCCGGGCGCTGCCTGGTCCACCATGCGGGCCAGCTTCCAGAGGTCCTCAAAGTTGTGATAGACCGACAGAGCCAGCTTAGGCCGCTCCTGCCGGATATGACGCATACAGCCCGCCAATGCGCTCTGCTCAGCGCCCTCAATATCCATCTTGATGAGCGTCAGGGGCTCCTCAATATCGTCGTCCAGCGCAGCCACCTCTACCCGCTCGCTGCCCTGCTGCTCCAGGCCGTTGGCCGAGCTGTCACTGTTGAGAGAGAGGAACATCTCACCAGGTCCCGCTCCGGCGCCTTTCCGGCGGCAAACCACATTGGAATAGGACGCCGTGGCGCGGAGCAGCTTCTGGTAATTCTCCGGCGTAATTTCATAGCAGTAATAGCGCTTATAGCCCTCGGCGCCATAGTTTTTCACGTAGGACAGGAAGGTATCGCCTGTATATGCGCCCAAATCGGCCACGACGTCAGTCTCATCGCAGGACAGCACCTCCAGATCGAAATAATCGTCAAAGCGATTGTCGATCACGCTGTTGAGCGGCTCGACCTCGAAATTCCGCCAGTTCCGCAGCACAGCCAGCAGGGTGCGGCGGGAACGGTTGTCCATCAGGCGGCGGTACATCCAGGCAAAATCCCGCCAGTGGTCAAAAAACGCCCGGGCAATGCCGTCCAGCACCTGATCCCGGCTGCTGCCCCAGAGCGGGAACTTCGCCCAATAAGCGGTCAGCCCCTTCTGGTATCTGGCGCTCAGCCTGAAAAAGCTGTCTTTGACGGCCTTTTGCGCCTCTTCCAGGCTGGAAAAGCTGCACGCCTGCTCCAGCGCGGCGAATTCCTGTTCCACGCCGGCAGAGGCGGGCTCCCACGGCACAGCATCCGCTCCGCTTTCCAGCAGGGGAGCCACTTTCTGATAGGCCGGGCTCTCCTTCAGCGCGCGTACCGCCGGATCGCCGGGGGCGTACTGCGACAGCACGGCCCGCACCCTGTCCGCCAGCTCCCGGAGCTGGGGATCCACAGGCCGGGCGGGCCGGTGCCTGCCCATAAACTCCACCATGCCCTTCATGGCCGGAGCGGCCTTCAGCCCCTGGCGCAGGGCGCGCACCCAGCCCAATTCGTCTCCGCTGTTCCAGGCCCGCTGTCCCTTCAGCAGCAGGAGGGCAAACTGGTGCATTCCGGGCAGGGCGTTCCAGTCCTCCTCGCTTTCCAGAAGGGCGGCGCTATAATAGTTGGGCATGTAGTCCGCCGCCAGACTGATAAACAGCCCGCACAGCCGCTTGGCGCGCCCGGGTCTCCTCCAGTTCTCCGCCCGCAGCGCGGCCATGGTCAGCTCAAACTGGAACTGAAACCGCGGCATGGAGGCGGTAAAGTCGCAGCCGTCCATCCAATCCAGAAGGGCGCCGATCCGCTCCGGCCTTTCCGGGTCCACAAGCGCAGCCGCGGCATCCCGGATTTCCTGGGCGCTGCGCCGGAAGAAGGACTCGGGCAGAGGGAGCCTCAGCTCCACGGCGTGCCGGATGGCCAGAACAGGCACCTGCCGCCAGTCCTGAATCCGCTCCAGCAGGGCCCGTCCCTCCTCTTCGTCCGCATCGATCAGCCGGGCGGCCCAGCCCAGCTCACAGGGCACCTCCCGAAACAGATGCCAGCGGTTGGGCAGCTGCTCCTCTCCGCCGTCCTCCCCGTCTCCGGGCTTTTGGAACCGCTCTCCCACCAGCATCAGCCACTTGTTCCATGCGTTTTTGCGCCGCTTCTCCCGCTCTTCCTCTTCCTCCGGCGGGGCGGTCAGGACGGGGCCCAGCAGCTCCCCTATCCGCACCTGGGCCCGGCGGCACTCCCGCAGGCAGTCCATGGCCTGAAGATAGAAGGCGAGCGAGGCCTGCTCCAGCTTCTCCGCCTCTACGGGCAGCAGCACTGCCAGCGCCTCCTCCTCCCGGCCCAGCCGGGCCAGGCACTCGCCCTTGATGCACAGCATCCGCTGCCGGTCATCCTCTGCCAGGCAGTTGAGGGAAGAGGCCATAGTCTCTCTCAGCACCGCGACCCGCCGCTGGGCGCACTCCTCCTGGGCCTTCAAATAGCGCTCCGCCCAGGACAGGGCGGTCTCGTACTCCTTGTCTTTCAAAAAGTAAACTGCCGCGCTGAACGCCACGTCCACCCGGAAATAAACGCTCTGCCCAATGTGCTCCTCTCCCCAGGAGAGCCACCGGGCCGCCTGGGGCAGGCGGTCCAGTAACGCAGCCTGCAGGCAAGTGCGGCACAGCGCCAGGCCAAAGGGGCTTTGCACCAGCTGGGGCTGGGCCATAAACAGCTCCATCGCCCGCAGGATGTAGCTCATCCGCTCCTGTGGAAACTGCACAGAAGACTCTACACACTGGTTGAGCCGCCGCATATCATCCGGGTTCTTCTCCAGCTCCGCCCGGAGGAGCTTCATGTTCCGCTCCGCTTTCTTCTGCGCCTGCTTCAGGCTCTGAGGGGCGTAGCCGTCGTGGTCAAAAACCGTCTTACTGAGAATCTTTGTGTCTGCATCGGCGGGCAGCATCCAACTCTCATGGATGCTGCCATGGTAGCGCAGGCCGCTGTCGAGGCGCAGCATCCGGGGGGCGGGAAAGTCCCCGTACCTTCCTTCCATGTCCTTTGAGCTGTAATTGCGCTGGATGACAAAGGCCAGCAGCAGGTTTTTGGGGTGCTTTGCCCAGAGGAATTCTCTCAGCTCCCTCAAATCGGGAACCAGATACTCGTCGGCATCCACCGACAGGTACCACTTGCCCGCACAGCGGTCCATTACCGCGTTCCGGGCAGCGGAAAAGTCGTCGTTCCACGGAAAATCAAAGAAAATGTCCGCGTACCGCTCCGCCACCTCCCGGGTGCCGTCCGCGGAGCCGGTGTCGGCAATGACCAGCTCGCAGGGCACGGCGTCCCGCAGGGGCTGGAGCGCCTGGAGGCATTTTTCAATGCAGCGTATTTCGTCTTTTACAATCATTCCAATAGAGAGAAGCGGTTTTCCCATGATAAAGCACACCTTTTGGTTCAAATTTGACAACTGACATATATCCCAGTCCCTCCGGCGGGGCGGGGCGGGGATATACAGCGGCTGTCTCTCCGGCCGCCTTAAAAAATGGGGCCGGTTCCAGAGAACCGGCCCCTCGCCTTGGGAGGCTGCAATCCATTTCGGCATATCCCCGCGGCAGAGCCCCCGCCCGGGACGGCCATGCTGTCCCAGGCGGAAACGACCGCGCGCCTTATGAAAATTAAGACTTACTGCAGCAGCTGCAGCACGCCCTGGGGCACCTGGTTGGCCTGAGCCAGCATGGCCTGAGCAGACTGCACCAGGATGTTGTTCTTGGTGTAAGCCATCATCTCGTCGGCCACATCGGTGTCGCGGATGGTGGACTCGGCGTCCTGGATGTTCTCAGTCATGACGGACAGGTTGTTGATGGTGTGGTCCAGACGGTTCTGGGTGGCGCCCAGAGTACCGCGGACGGAGGACACGGTGTTGATGGCGTTCTTGATGGTGTCCACAGCCGCCTGGGCGCTGGCCTGGTCGCTGATCTTGATGTCATCGGTCAGGCCCAGCTTATCGGCGTGCATGTCCTGGATGCCCACCTGGAGCTGGTTGTAGCTGGCGCTGGTGTCGCCAATCTGCAGGGTCAGGTCGGCGCCGTCCTTGGTCAGAGTCACCTGAGTGGGGGTACCAGTGGCAATCGTGACGCCATTCTTGCTGGCAGCAGTGGCCAGAGAGGCCAGGTTGCTGAAGGTGGCGCCGTCGCTGCCGTCGGCAGCAGCGGAGAAGGTGTAGGTCCGGCCGTCGATGGTGACGCTATCGCCAGCGGCGAAGGTACCGCTCAGGTCAAGCTGGGTGCCGGCGGTAATGGCGGCCTTGCCGATGGTGCCGCTGAGCTTGCTGGTGATGTCGATGCCCTTGGTGTTGCTGTCCATGGAGCCGTCCAGCAGGTTGATGCCGTTGAAGTTGGAGGAGTCAGCGATACGGTTGATCTCGTTCTTCAGCTGATCAAACTCCTTCTGCAGGTTGTCGCGGTCGGTGGCGTCGTCGTAGGTGCCGTTGGCGGACTGGTCGGCCAGCTCCACCATGCGGTTGAGCATGTCGTGGACCTCAGTCAGAGCGCCCTCGGCGGTCTGCACCAGGGAGATGCCGTCCTTGGCGTTCTTCTGCGCGGTCTCCAGGCCGGTGATCTGGGCGCGCATCTTCTCGCTGATGGCCAGACCGGCGGCGTCGTCGCCGGCGCGGTTGATCTTATAGCCGGAAGAGAGCTTCTCCAGGTTCTTGCTCAGCGCGCTGGTGTTGTTGGTGTAGTTGCGGTAGGCGTTCATCGCCATAATGTTGTGCTGGATACGCATGATGTTTTCCTCCTTGAAGGTTGGCAGGGCAAGTTCCTTCTCGCCCGTCTAAATCGTTCCGCCCGCCGGGGCCGCAGGCCTTTACGGACCGGCCGGGCTGTCTGGTCCGGACGGCTGGGCCGCGGCTCAACCGTCTCACTGTGTATGTCGGCTGTCCTGCGGGAAAAAATAAGCCCTCTGAAAAAATTTTTTCAAAAGTCACAACCTCCGGCTAAGCCGGAGGCTTGATTAAGCCCTATAAGGGCATAATACAGACAATACCCCTAAAGG
>NZ_CALXGI010000100.1 GCF_944387805.1 uncultured Pseudoflavonifractor sp.
TTTAGGGGTATTGTCTGTATTATGCCCTTATAGGGCTTAATCAAGCCTCCGGCTTAGCCGGAGGTTGTGACTTTCTTCTACGGTTCCAGTATCTGCCGCAGGCAGGCAATCTTTTCTCCGTCCTCCATCTCGTCGCTGAACACAATCCCCGCTATTTCCCACAGCATCTGCCGGCTCTTTTCCCGCATCGCCGCTTCAATATGCTCTATCCCCGGGATTTCCACTGTCACCTTGCCGCTGCGAATCATATTGGCCAGAATCAGTTCTAATCTTTTCATATTCTTCACCTTGTATATACGTTTATGTGCTAGTTTGCTTTGCATACATAATACACGCAATAATATACATTATAAAGTACAAATGTATACAGCAGGTGATAGTATGGCAAGAAAATTCAAGCTGCCCGCCGAACCTGGAACCACGCCAAAGAATATCCGTTTTCCCAATTATGTAATTGACCAGGTAGAAGAGGCCATCCGCGGAACAAAAATCTCCTTTTCTGCCTTTGTCATTGAAGCCACAAAGGTGGCCCTGGAAAACCTTCGCGAGGAGGAAGAGGGGCAGGAGTAATCTCACCGTTTCCAACTATAAAAGGCCGGCGGCGCAATATCTGCGCCGCCGGCCTTTTATTTCTTTTCTCAAATTCCCTTGTCCACAGTCACCTCGCCGCAGAGGCTGCGGGTGAAGAGGGCACGCACCTGCTCCGGGTCGTCTGTCTGCCCCAGGGACCACATGAGCTTGGTGACGGCGGCCTCGGTGGTCATATCGTAGCCCTGGATGACCCCCTCGGCCAGAGCCTTCTGCCCCGCCTGGTAGAGGGAGAAGTCGCTGCGCTCATAGAGGCACTGGGAGCACACCACCACCGCCATGCCCGCCTGGACGGCGGCGTGGAGCTTGGAGATCAGGTCCCGGCGGATAAAGTGGAGTCCTCCGGCGCCGAAGGCCTCGATGACCACGCCCCGGTAGTGCATGGACAGGAGCATGTCGAAAATCTCCGGGTTCAGGCCCGGGGTCAGCTTGATGAGAAATACATCCCGGCACAGAGCATCCCGCAGGGTGCAGGGCTCCCCGCCAGAGGCGGGCAGCGCCTCAGGCCGCAGAAGCAGCCCGGCGGCGCTGATTTGGGCGGCCAGAGGCCAGTTGACGCTCTCAAAGGCGTCAAAGCCGGTGGTGCGGGTCTTGACCGCCCGGCAGCCCAGGATCACCTTCCGGTCAAAGGCCACGAACACGCCGCCCACCCCGCTGGCCGCCATGGCAAAGGCGGTGCGCAGGTTCTCCAGCCCGTCGGTGAGCGGATGCTCAATGGGCAGTTGGGAGCCGGTGAGCACCACGGGGAGCTCAATGCCCCGGAGCATGAAGGAGAGCACCGAGGCGGTGTAGGCCATGGTGTCGGTGCCATGGGTGATGACGATGCCGTCAAAATCCCCTCTGCTCTCGTACACCGCCCGGGCGATAACCTGCCACTCCTCCGGCTGGATGTTGGAGGAGTCCATACTCAGCAGATCCCGGATGGTGAGGTCGTAATTGTCTGTCAGGCCGTACAGCCGCTTGGCCAGGCTGCCGCCGTCCAGACCGGGGGCCAGGCCCTCCGCCGTGGGCCGGGAGGCAATGGTGCCCCCGGTGGTGAGAAGCAAAATCTTTTTCATAAATCCCTATCCCTCTTTTAAGGAAATCTTAATTGCAATTCCTCCCAGCATCCTCTATACTTAAATGCAGAAATCAATCTGAACGGAGGAGAGGTTATGCATCAGCGCAATGTTGCCCTCTGCATTGTCCTTACTATCATTACCTGCGGAATCTACGGCCTCTACTGGATGGTCTGCCTCACCGATGATTCCACCGAGGTTACCGGCATGGGCCGCACCAGCGGCGGCATGGCATTGGTGTTTACCCTGATCACCTGCGGCATATACAGCATCTACTGGTGCTACAAGATGGGTGAAAAGCTGGACATGGCCCGGGCTCAGCGGGGCGTCCCCACCGGCAGCCAGGCTGTCATCTACCTGATTCTGTCCCTTTTCGGTCTGGATATCATCGCCTGGGCCCTGATCCAGAGCGAGCTGAACAAGTACTCCTTCAACGGAGATGACTTCTGAGGCCAAAAGCCGCCTGAAGCGGCTGCTCCTGCAGGCGGGCCTGATCCTGGTGATCGGGCTCGCCTATGCTGTTTTTGTGGGGCTGACCGGTCTCTCCATTCCCTGCCCCGTCCGCGCCCTCACCGGGCTGCTGTGTCCCGGCTGCGGGGTCACCCGGCTGTGCATGGCCCTGCTGAGGCTGGACTTTGCCGCCGCCTGGGATGCCAACCCGGTGCTGCTGCTCCTGCTGCCCGTTCTGGCGGCGCTGCTGGCCCGGCAGGCAGCGCGGTACGTAAAAAGCGGGCGGTCCGCCCTCAGCCGGGGGGAATCCGCCCTGGTTTGGGGTATGGCGGCTGTCCTTCTGCTCTGGGGCGTGGCCCGGAACCTGCCCCTGTGACTTACCGCAGCATCCGCAGCGCCCAGGGGAGCACCATCTCGGCCACCTTCCGCTCGCCCGCCGCGGACAGATTGTGCCGGGGCAGCTTCCGCTCGCCATACCAGCGGTCCGGGTCGTCCCGGAAGGCCCGGTACAGGTCCACAAAGGGGACGTTCCGCTCCTCGCACAGCTGGCTCAGCCCGGCGTTCCATTTGGGCAGCCGGCTCTGCACCAGCTCCCCGGCGTAATTTTTGTCAAACCAGGGGATGCCCAGGGCAATAATCCATGTCCCCTGCTCCCTGGCCTGGCGGAACATGTCCGCCATCTCGTCCAGATAGGCCGCCATGGTCCGATCGGGGCGGCGGATGTCCTCCATGCCAAAGCCCAGGACGCACAGCTTGGCCCCCGCGCTCCGGGCGGCAAAGTTCTCCCGGCCGTCAGACGCCGTCTCGCCGGGCACGCCCTCATTCCGCACCGCGGCCTTGGCCCCCAGCGCGGCCAGAATGGCCTCCATCTGGGCGGGCCAGGCCTGTTCCAGGGGGCCGCATTTTCCCTCATCTCCCAGGAAGTAACGGGTGTTCCCGTCTCCCAGGGCCACAATGGTCCGATTCATATACTCACCCTTCTCTCTATCCCGCCGTCTGTCAGGCCAGCAGATCTCCCTCTGAGATCACCTGATACCAGTGGGAGAGCAGCCGGGTCTGGACAAAGCCGGCTGACTGGTACAGCTGATAGGCCCGGTCGTTGGCGGTGGAGACGCTGAGCCAGGCCCGCGCAAAGCCCTCGCCGGCCAGAAGGGCCAGAACGGCGCGCAGCAGCTCCCGGCCCAGTCCCTTGCCGCGGAAGTCCTTGCACAGGCCGATGCTCTCAATCTCCGGGTCGGCCTCCTGAAACCCCAGCAGGTAGATGCCCACCGGCACCCCGTCCGCCAGGGCCAGGCCGCAGCGGCTGCCCTCGGCCTGCATGCGCTCCAGGTCGGTGCGGCCGCAGCTGGCGGAGTTCGGCACGTCAAAAAAGCACTCGTTATACAGGGTCAGCCACTGGCCCACCTTCTCCCGGCTCAGGGGCTCCAGCGTGAGCCTTCCCTCCGGCGGGGGACAGGTGCCGTCCAGCGGCCGCTCCAGGCGGAGCATGTCATGGCGGAACTCCAGCCGGTAGCCCTCGCCGCTGCCCTCGGCCAGCGGCGCCGCCGGGTCCACGGACGCGGCGTAGATCTCAGTGGCGCCCTGGAGCAGCAGGCTCCGGGCGCCCTGGCGGAGCAGGCTGTCCACCTGGTCGGGCCAGCACCGGCGGATCTTCATATATCCCTTTCCTTTGGCCGGGATTTCTTTTGTAATGAGCTCCAGCTCAGGCTGCATGGCCCATTCCTCCCGCTCTATTCTGTATTGGATGAATTTTTATTATACAACAGCGGTACGGACTGCGCAAGTCCGTACCGCTGTTGTATTTTCATAATTTTGTGCTTTGAAATTGCATTTCCGGCAGTCAATGCGCACCTATTCCCGTCAAAAAGCAGGTTTTCCGCTCTGTTGTGCCGCCGGCCTTACAGCCGCACCTCCACCGGTCCGGCCATAGTCAGGCTGTCCAGCGTTACATGACAGGTGCGGGCCAGGATTTCCACCCCCGCCGCACGGGCCCGGCGGAGCGCGCCGCCAAAGGCGGGGTGGGTCAGGTCGTTGGGGGAGAAGAAGTCCGCCCGCTCCATCTGGATGACAAAGCACACCGCCGCCTCATACCCGGCGGCCCGGCAGGCCATCAGCTCTTCCACGTGCTTCACGCCCCGCTCCGTGGGGGCGTCCGGGAAATAGACCGCCCCATCCCGCTCCAGGGTGACCCCCTTTATCTCCACAAAGCCCCGGCGGTTTTCCCCGTTTTCCGAATACTCATAGTAGAAATCAAACCTGGAATTCCCCCATGTTTTCTCCCTCTGGAGCAAAGTCAGACCGGGCCGGAAGGCCCCCGACTTCGCCCACTGGGCAAACACCAGATTTGGGGCCTGGGCGTCCATGTTGATCAGGGTCACAGCGCCGCCCTCCGCGCTGCCCTTTTCCACCGCGATGAGGTCATAGGCGGTCTTGCGGGCCGGGTTGGCGCTCTTCTCCAGGTAGACGGTTGCGCCGGGAATCAGCAGCTCCCGACAACGCCCCGTATTTTTTACATGACATATTACAAAATCTCCGGTTTTCTCCTGCCCTGCCAGGGCCACATGGGCGATAAACCGGTTGGGCCGGGCCAGGAAAATCCCCCGGCAGATGTGGTCGTAGCGCATGGCCTCACTTCCTTCCGGGATATCATACCACATTGGAGCCGGGAAGGGAACGGCCATTTCCGGGCGGGTCACAACCTCCGGCTAAGCCGGAGGCTTGATTAAGCCCTATAAGGGCATAATACAGACAATACCCCTAAAGGGGGC
>NZ_CALXGI010000101.1 GCF_944387805.1 uncultured Pseudoflavonifractor sp.
CCCAAGCTCAAAGGGATCTCCTTTGAGACCGCTATCATTGAGCGGTATCGCCGTCGGGAGAGCAGTGTGGAAGAAGCTCTCATTGAGATGTACCTGGCCGGAGTATCCGTCCGGCGTGTGGAGGACATCACAGAAGCGCTTTGGGGCAGTAAAGTATCTCCATCCACCATCAGTGAGCTGAACAAGAAAGCGTATGTCCACATTGAGGATTGGCGGAACCGCCCTCTGCAAGGTGGGCGCTATCCGTATGTCTATGTGGATGGGATCTACCTGCGTCGTAACTGGGGCGGAGAGTTTGAAAATGTGGCCATTCTGGTGGCGATTGCGGTGAATGAGGACGGATACCGTGAAGTTCTGGGTGCCGCCGAGGGCATGAAAGAGGACAAGTCCAGCTGGGTCAGCTTCTTTCAGTGGCTGCGTGGCCGTGGCCTGGATGGAGTAAAACTGGTGGTTGGCGGCAAGTGCAGAACATGCGCAGCATGTTCCGGTATGCTGGAGGCTGTGGGAGAAGTATTCCCCGAAGCCAAGTACCAGCGCTGTACCGTCCACTTTTACCGCAATGTGTTCTCGGTCACACCTCGTTCCAAAGTAAAGCTGGTGGCAAAGATGCTCAAGGCGATCCACGCCCAGGAAAGCAAAAGAGCGGCCCGGGAGAAAGCCAAAGCCGTGGTGGAGCAACTGCGCTCTATGAAGCTGAAAGAGGCGGCCAAGAAGGTGGAGGACGGTATTGAGGAGACGCTGACTTACTGCGATTTTCCCAGCGAACACTGGACCCGCATCCGTACTAATAATGTCATTGAACGGCTGAACCGGGAGATCCGCCGCCGTACCCGCGTGGTGGGCAGCTTCCCGGACGGCAACTCTGCCCTCATGCTGGTCTGCGCCCGGCTGCGCCATCTGGCCGGCACCCAGTGGGGCAACAAGAAGTACATGAACATGAAGCACCTGGAGGCCGCCCTTGAGGATGCCTCTATTGCCGGCTGACTTCTCTCATGCCAGAGCCTGCAAACCATTTTGCGAAAAATCCTTGACACTACCAACGATAGAAAACGCTTTATTAAACGCATGAGCGATATGTCGTATATTTTGCGTTGAAAAATTGCTCCTCTCACATGAGAGGAGCAATTTTTATATTCGTTCAGTTGCTGTCCGCCGTCCGCTGCGCCAGCGCGTCGGCCAGGGCGGCAAATTCCGGGATCCCAAGCCGCTCTCCCCGCACGTCGGCAGGCAGGCCGCAGGCGGCGATGGCGTCCCGCAGCTCATCCTTACTCAGTTGGCTTCCATAGGCGGAGGACAGGGCGTTGAGCAGGGTCTTTCGCCGCTGGGCAAAGGCCGCTCGCACCAGGCGGAAGAACTGCTTCTCGTCCTTCACCTCCTCCGGCGCGGGCCGGGGCACCAGACGAATCACCGAAGAGGTGACCTTGGGCGCGGGAATAAAGTACTCGGGCGGCACGTCGAAGAGCAGCTCCGGCACGGTGTGGTACTGGCAGTAGACCGAGAAGGCGCCGTAGTCCCCGCTGCCCGGCGCGGCGCAGATCCGCAGTGCCACCTCCCGCTGAATCATCACCGTGATGGCCCGGAAGCACCCAGCCTCAATGAGGGCGGTCAGCACCGGCGTAGTAATATTGTAGGGCAGATTGGCGCAGGCCAAAGGCTTCAGGCCGCCCATCTTCTCCGCCACAAGGGCCGGGATATCCAGCTTCATAATGTCTCCCGGTACAATCTCCACGTTGTCACGTCCGGCCAGTGTCTCGGCCAGCACAGGGAGCAGCGCCTTGTCCAGCTCCACCGAGACCACTCGTCCGGCCCGCTCGGCCAGCCGGACAGTCAGCGGCCCGATACCCGGTCCAATCTCCAGCACGCCGCAGTCTTTATCCGCGCCGGAGGCCGCCGCAATGTCCCTGGGGACATGGTCCTCAATCAGGAAATTCTGTCCCATGCTCTTGGAAAACCGGAATCCGTGCCTGCCCAGCAGGGCCTTGATATCATTTACATTACAGAGGTCCATGACTCATCCTCACTTCTGTTTCGCTGTGTAAAAGCATAACAAACCCAGCCATACGCCGCTTTCTGCGGCACGGCCAGGAAATCAAAAGCGCGTGGGCCGGTGCGGCCCACATGCGCGAAACCTTCACGCGTTCTTTCTTTTTCCGGCATTCGCAGTACGCCCTAAGCAAGCGCATGAAGTTTCTTCTACAAGGATTATAACAGGCTCTCCCCTGTTTGTCACCGTTTTCTTCCCACACGGCTGCGCCGTCTGTTCGCCGTGCCCAATCCGCCCAGACTCCGGCTGTTGGCATACGCCAGCCACAGCGCGGTCAGCAGCATGGTGAAGTTGGCTCTGTTCTGCCAGAACAGTACAGCCCCCAAGACCAGAATTCCTATGCTCACCGTCCAGGACAGCACCGCTGTTATTCGTTCCGCCACAATTTCAGGCAAAAAAATTCCGGCCAGGCTGCGCACTGCCTGCCCGCCGTCCAGCTGGGACATGGGCAGCAGATTGAAGCCTGCCAGCCCCAGATTCAGCCCCGCAAAGACCCACAGCGTCTCTCCTCCGCCCCGCTCTGCCAGTCTGGCTGCCAGCAGCGCCGCTGCCAGATTGGCCACCGGCCCGGACACTGCCGCCAGAAGTTGGGATACAGGCCCCAGTGGTTGAACCCCGGAGAGCACCAGCTCTGCGCCGGCGATTGACAGCCTGAGCTTGGAAATTTTGCCGCCCAGACTTCGGATGGTTACGCAGTGGGCCAGCTCATGGAGCACGCAGGCCGCCCCGGCCAGCAGCAGCGTTCCGTCCTCATCCAGATACCAGAGCAGTGCTGCCAGAAGCAAAAATCCCCCGGACACCTCAACTCTCCTCCACCTCAGCATGCTCGCCTCACGCGCTGGGAATATAGTAGAGCGGGTTGAGCAGAATGCCTTCCTTTTTCAGTTCAAAATGAAGGTGCGGCCCAGTGGCGTTTCCTGTGGCGCCGGACAGGGCGATGGTATCTCCTGCCGACACTGTCTGCCCCTGCTGCACTAACAACTGGCTGCAATGGGCATAAAAGGAGGTCACTCCATTTCCATGATCTATCTGCGTATACAGGCCATAGATAGGGCTGTCTCCGATATAGTCCACCACGCCATCCGCAAAAGCCTTGACGCTGGTACCAGTATTGACCGCTATGTCTACGCCGTTATGGAACTTCTCCTCTTCGTCCACCGGATGCTCCCGCCAGCCATAGGGAGAGGATATCCACCATCCTTCCGCTCCGTCCACAGGAGAGATCGTCGTTTGCAGCCCCAGATTATACTGATCCATGGTTGCGTTGGCTGGCAGTGCCGGACCATCGTAGTCTACGTGAATGACCTCCGGGACTGGAGCGGACTGAGCCGTCTCTGCTGCTGCATCAGGCTCGGGCTGGGCAGTCTCCTCCACAGTCGGTGTGTCGCTCTCATTCTGCTGATTCCCTTCTTCCACCAGCGGCTGCTCCGTATCCAACTTCAGATCCAACACGCCTTGTACTGTCACGCCGCTCTGAAGTTTAGCCACTGTTTCCGTGTAGAGCGGCAGCGGCTCCCATCCGCTGTCCGGCACTTCAACCTGCTCCCCGCCAAATACTTCAACCCACAGCTCGCCCAGCGTGTCCAGCACTGGTTCTCCCGCTGAGATAGACTGTCCAAGGCTGGCAAAGGCCGCGCGGAAATTCGTATCGCCCTGAATAACCTGAACAATTCTCTCCCGGGCTTTCAGCATCTGTTCGGGAAACACACCTTTACCCACAAATACTACCAAAAACAGCGCAATGCAGACCCCCAGCTGAACCAATCGCCGGCGCTCTCTGGGCGCCAGCGCCACCTTTTTCCCACTACGTCGTTCCGCCGGCCTGCTCTGCCGGCGATCCCGCCGTTTTTCCCACTGCCGATATGCGCTCTCCATACCCTGTGTCCTCCCCTTCTCTGGCGTACTGCAACCGCTGTCTGTCCATTTTCCTGCGTACTATCCCTATTCGCCTTCCGCCCCACTTATGCGGAAAATCTTTCTCCGGCGCCGGAAAAATTGCCTTGACATTTGGCGGCTAAGTCACTATAATTAATTGCAGTCTGTACGGGGCATATTCCATTGCAGTACGGGCAGAAGGTTCATATCCGGGTGTGGCGAAGCTTGGTATCGCGCTTGGTTCGGGTCCAAGAGGCCGTGGGTTCGAATCCCGCCACTCGGACCATGCGGAGTGTCCTTATAGGATCTGAGTATCCTACAAAGGACACTCCGCATTTTTTATTGTCAAAATTGGGGCGGCACCGTTTTCGTCGAACAGCAGCCGATCCCGGATGCACAGGAGCTTTACCTTATGCCGGGTGAGCAGGTCAATGTAGCTTTGGGTCATGCCCCACTCCCGGCCTACCCGGGTCAGGTTATGGACTAACACCACATCCACCTTGTCAGCGACAACGGCCTCGGTTACCTTCTGGAGCGCCGGGCGGTCTAATGTGAGCCCGCTGCCGTATTCGTCCGCAGCGCCGATGATGGTATATCCCGCCTTCTTTGCGTAGAGCTGGAGCAGAAACCGCTGGTGTTCCAATGCGAAAGAATCTTCATGGGCGACACGGCAATAGAGAAATGCTCTCATATCCCACACCACCTTTACACCGCCGGGGCGTAGCTGACTGCT
>NZ_CALXGI010000102.1 GCF_944387805.1 uncultured Pseudoflavonifractor sp.
TTGGGCTCGCCGGGGTTGTAGTTGACGCCCTCCTTCACCCGGAAGATCTGGATGGGGAAGATGGGGGTCTCGCCGTTGCCCAGGCCGGACTCGGTGGCCAGCAGCAGGTTCTTCATCACCATGCGGCCCTCGGGAGAGGTGTCCATGCCGTAGTTGATGGAGGAGAAGGGAGTCTGGGCGCCGGCACGGGAGTGCATGGTGTTCAGGTTGTGGATGAGGGCCTCCATGGCCTGGTAGGTGGCCCGGTCGGTCTCCTTCACAGCCCGCTGGTGGGCGAACTGCTGGGCCTTCTTGATATCCCCCTCGGCACCGAAGGTCCCGGCCAGGCGGGGCAGCTCGGCGGCGAAGTAGTCCTCGCAGTGCTCCAGGGTGGGCTGGAGGCCGGTCTCCTCCCGAATCTCCGCCATAATCCCCTTCAGCGCCTGCTCCGGATCCTCGTCCCCGCACAGCAGCATGAGCGCCCGGGCCATATTCTGCCGGTAGCGCTTGACAAAGGTCTTGCGCACGCCGTCAGCCATGCCGTAGTCAAAGTTCACCACGCTCTGGCCGCCGTGCTGGTCGTTCTGGTTGGACTGGATGGCAATGCAGCACAGGGCGGCATAGGAGGCGATGTCATTGGGCTCCCGGAGGGTGCCGTGGCCGGTGGAGAAGCCGCCCTGGAACAGCTTCTTGATATCAATCTGGCAGCAGGTGGTGGTGAGGGTGAGAAAGTCCAGGTCGTGGATGTGGATGTCCCCCTCCCGGTGGGCCCGGGCGTGGTCCGGGTTGAGGACGAACATATCGTAGAACTGCTTGGCGCCCTCGGAGCCGAACTTGAGCATGGAGCCCATGGCGGTGTCGCCGTCAATGTTGGCGTTCTCCCGCTTGATGTCCGAGTCCTTGGCGGCGGAGAAGGTGATGTCCTCGTAGATCTTCATCAGGCGGGTGTTCATCTCCCGCACCCGGCTGCGGTCGGAGCGGTAGAGAATGTAGGCCTTGGCCGTCTGGACATATCCGTCGTCCATGAGCACCCGCTCCACCAGGTCCTGAATGTGCTCCACGTCGGGCTGCTGGTTGCCCTCCACCTCCAGAATGGAAAGCACCTCGCCGGCCAGCTTGCGGGCCGTGTCCTCGTGGCCGGGCTTGTAGGTGGCGTTGAAGGCCTTGGTAATGGCGTGGACAATCTTCTCTTCATCAAAGGGCATGAGCCGCCCGTCGCGCTTGCGGATGCTGCTGATGGTCATAGTTCACCGCTCCTCTTTCCGTGTTTGCCGCAAAAAAACGCCCCGCAATCGGGGCCAAAAGTCCATTTTATTGTATACAAGATGTAGTGCTGTTTCTGTTGCAGAGTACATATATAGTATACTATCCCGGACAAGCCGTCAAGTGCCCGGCGTATACCCGGACGAAAAACGCCCGCCGAATTTGGCGGGCGTTTTTTGGATAGGTTGACAGTTGACGTTCCGGCCCAAGGTTTTGCGGGCTCAGTCCGGAGTGCCGGTGGAAAAGAAAACCTGGTATTTTTTGTCTGTCTGCGGCCCTGACATCCCCAGTGTGATCTGCAAAGAGTCGGCGGGCTTGCTTACCACCACTGGGGACTCAATCCGGCAGCCCTGGGCATAAACGCCCTCCCCGGCGTTGGACAGCGGGAACTCCACCGGATTGAGAAGGCGGTTTCCCTCTGTAATTCCGTCCAGCTTCAAGCGCTCCCCTGTGAAAATCTCATTGTAAGGGCTCTCCTGGAGCGGACCGTCCTTCTCCTGCCAGATCAGGCTCACCAGTTCTGCCCCATCCTTCTGCATCCGCCCTGTCCAGAGGAGCTCCGCGCGGGCAAAATAACGTTTTCCCCCCTCAGCGCCGGCAAACTGCAGGCCCAGGATGGGGCGGGCGGTGAGGGGCTCCTCCCTCCGTTCCAGACCGTGGGAGGAGGGGATGGAATACTGCAGGCAAACCCTGTGCGTCCCAACTTTTCCAGCGCTCGCCCGATAGACTGCCAGCTGTACCCGGGAAATCCCCCAGGTGCGATAGACCCGCCAGCCGCACCAATAGTAAGGGGAGGTAATCTCTGTGTTGAGATGGTCGGTCAGCTGCTGTGAGATGACCTCATCCGTGGTATTGAAGCCAGTCCGGTCAGCATCCCATCCGTCCCCGGGCGAAAAGGCAGACCGGCTGACATACACGGTCAGGCCCTCTCCTTCAAACCGATAGCACTCCATTCCGTTGTATTCCGTCTCAGTATAGCTCTTCGTATTCATTCCCTGGACCACATACCAGAATGGCAGGGTGGGCATGGTCAGAGTTGGATAATAGGCGATGCTCTCCCCTTCCCCGGAGGACTGCACCAGGGATTCCGCCCCAATCAGCCCCTGTGCCATCAGACGCTGCTGCTCCCCCTCAAGCTGCTCCTCCAGTACATAGGGTGCGGACTGGGCCGTCCCCTCAAGGGGGCGGGTCAGCCAGAACACCAGCAGACAGGCGGCAGCCAGAGCGGCCAGCCCCAGAAGCATTTTGCTTTGCTTTTTCATCGGCTCTCCTCCCAGCTTGCCTGCAGTTTTTTCCGCTTTTGTTCTATATTTATTGTACCAGATGCTCAGACTGTGCACAAGAAAAGAAGAGCTCCCGGCTCCGCATATGCGGAGCCGGGAGCTTTGTCACAGCCAGACTTTACAGGGCTCAGATTTCGTACCACTTGATCTCGTTGGCGGCCAGATCCAGGTGGAAACTGGAGCCGTCGCCCTTGTAGACCGTGGTGCTCTGGGGCTCGTAGGTGTTGTTGACCACGCAGTACTTGCCGTTGGCCACAAAGGCGTGGACCTCCACGTTGAAGTTGCTGGAGAACCACTTGTTCAGGTCCTCCTCCCCGTGGGCGGACCACAGGATGGAGCGGTACAGCACACGGCTGTTCTCGAAGGTGTAGGGCAGGCCGGAGATGTACACGCACCGGCCTGCGCCGTAGCCGTGAACAGCCATCTGCACTTCCTTCTCACGCTGCACCAGAATCTCGGTACCCTCCAGGGCGTACATGCTCTTCTTGCCCTCGCCGAAGTCCATCTCCCTGGTGCAGTCGGCCAGGATGAAGTGGTCGGGATGCTCGTCCCAGTTGTACTTGTCGTAGTTCAGGGTGAAGCCGGTCTCCTTCTCCACGCCCAGGGCGCCCGCCAGCTGGAGATAGCGGCCCTGGTACTGGTGGCCGGAGGGCTCGCCCACGCCGATGAAGCCGCCGCCGTTCCAGATGAAGCCACGGATGGCAGCCGTCACAGCCGGGTCCTCCCACACGGCGCCGCCGGTGTGGGCCGTGTCGCCGTCACCCACGTTGATGATGACGTCGATGCCGTCCAGGATGGAGGGATCGGCCTTCACGTCGTCGAAGCTGATGAACTTCACATCAAAGGGCGCGCCGGACAGGGCCTCAATAACGCCAGCGTAGGAGTAGTTCTGCTTCTGGTACAGGGCGTGGTGCACCATGTGGCAGCCCCAGGAGCGCATCTTGCCCCAGCTGTTGAGCACAGCCACCGTCTTGATGCAGTAGGGCGTAGTGCCCTTGATGTTGGCGTACAGCTCACGGAACTCGTTGCACACGCGCTCCACATAGTCGATGAAGTCGGGGAACTGGCAGGCCAGCTTCAGGTAGCCGCCGTAGCCGATGCGGTCGATGGGCTTGCGCAGGATGGCGCGCCGGGCGGTCACCCAGTTCTCCTTGGCCTCCTTCACGGGATCGCCGCCCTCGTGGAAGGTGTCGGGGAAGAAGTAGGGCAGGAAGCGGCCCTCGGTGTATTTCACGCCGGGGATATCGCTGATGAGGCGCAGGGTGGAGCCGTTGCCCACGCTGCCCACAACCGCGTCCAGGCCGATGGTCTTGAACTCATCCATGAAGGGCTCGGTGCCGATCCAGTGGTCGCCCAGGAACATCATGGCTTCCTTGCCCAGCTCGTGGGTGATGTCCACCATCTCCTTGGCCAGCTTGGCCACCTCGCGGCGCTGGAAGGCCTGGAAGTCCCTGAACTCCTTGCTGGGCACACGGTACTGGTTGTTGTAGTAGCCCTGGTCGATGATGTACTCGGG
>NZ_CALXGI010000103.1 GCF_944387805.1 uncultured Pseudoflavonifractor sp.
CGAAGTGCCGCGCAGCGGCACTGTTTCAAGCCCGAGTGGGAGGGAAGCCGCGCGTCGCGAACAGGCGAGGCGTGATACGCCGAGCGACCGAGCCGTCATGCGCCGCCCGGATGGAGCGGAGCGACGGCGAGCGGAGGGCCGCTGTGCGGCCCGCAGACCAGCCGGAGTCGCAGCGAAGCCGGGCGCAGCGCATAGGCGAGGCGTGATATGCCGAGCGACCGAGCCGTCGTGAGCAGCGCGGATGGACCGGACCGAGGGCGCGAAACCGAAGTGCCGCGCAGCGGCACTGTTTCAAGCCCGAGTGGGAGGGAAGCCGCGCGTCGCGAACAGGCGAGGCGTGATACGCCGGGCGCAGCGCATAGGCGAGGCGTGATATGCCGAGCGTCCGAGCCGTCATGCGCCGCGCGGAGAAACCGGGGCCCCCGGGAAAGCGCGAAGCGCTTTTCTGGGGAGAGGACGAGCAGCGGAGTGAGCGAGCCCTGGCATTTATGCCGGGGCGAGTGATATGCAGCTTGCGAGGACGACGCGAGGCGTGATATCTTCCAGGGGGGACGCTGTCCCCCCTGGATACGCAGGCACCGCGCCGCTAGGGCGGCACAATGCCCGCGATACCCCCCTCACCCCCGCACGGCGGGGGTGGTTGCCCGCCGGTGGCGGAGCAAGCAGTGGTGTGCTGCGCAGGCCATGTTCTGCTCCGCACCTCCTTGAATTTTCTTTCCGCCGTACAGCGGAGGAAACTCTGCGAGGCTTTTCCCCTGTTTTCATAAGGAGAATCTATGACAGACGCCCTGAATACCCTTGCAATGGAATACGACATGCTCCCCCGTGGGGGCACGGTGCTGTGCGCCGTGTCCGGGGGTGCCGACTCGGTGTACCTGCTCCACCGTCTGTGGCTGCTGCGGGACATGCTGGGCTTCCGCCTGATTGCCGCCCACTATAACCACTGCCTCCGGGGGGCGGAGTCCGACCGGGACGAGGCCTTTGTCCGGGACTTTGTGGCCAAATGGTGCGGTCCCCAGCGCATTGCCGGGCGGGAAGGGGAACACACCCTGCCCGCCGTGGAGCTGGCGGTGGGCCGCGGCGACGTGGCCGCTGAGGCCGCCCGGCAGGGCCGTGGGCTGGAGGAGACCGCCCGGGACATGCGGTACGCCTTCCTTCGCCAGACGGCACAGCGCCTGGGCTGCGACCGCATCGCCACCGCCCACACCGCCGACGACAACGCCGAGACCCTGCTGCTCCATCTCATCCGGGGCACCGGACTCCAGGGCATGGCGGGCATCGCCCCCCGCCGCGGGGACCTGGTGCGGCCCATGCTCACCACCACCCGCCGGGAGGTAGTGGAGTACCTGGATCTGTACGGCATCCCCCATGTGGAGGACAGCTCCAATTCCGATGAGCGCTTCACCCGCAACCGCATCCGCCGCCAGGTCATACCCCTGCTGGAGGAGCTGAACCCCGGCTTTGTCCGGCGCATGACGGACACCACCCGCTACCTGCGCTCGGACAACGACTTTCTCAACGCCCAGGCGGCCCAGGTGTGCGCCCACGCCCGCTGGGCGGAGGACGACCTGGTCATCGAGGCCCGTTACCTGGCCGACGCCCCCGCGGCCATCGCCCCCCGGGCCGCCCGGCGGCTGCTGGAGATGATGGGGGACGGGGACACTGACTGCTCCGCCGCCCACCTGGAGGCCATTGTAGACCTGTGCCGTGGGGAGGACCCGTCGGCGGTGGCCTTTCTGCCGGGCGGGCGGCTGGCGCAGCGGGTGTACGGGGAGCTGCTCCTCACCACCCGGGACGACCCCCGGCCTCCCTTTGAGCCGGTGACCCCGGTGCGGGGCGAGAACCCCATCCCTGGCACCGACTGGAAGCTGGTGCTGGAGGAGGAGCCCTGGCCAGGGCTGATTGTGCGCCCCCGGCAGCAGGGGGACGAGCTGACCCGTCCCGGCCGCAGAAGCAGGACGGTGAAAAAGCTGATGATAGACGAAAAAATCCCCCGGAGGGACCGGGAGCGGATCCCCGTGGCCGCCGACGGCGACGGCGTCATCGCCGTGGCCGGGCTGGGAGAGAACGGGGAGCACCCCCGTTTCGGCGCTGCGCTGCGCTTTGTCCTGCGGGAGAGAGAATACACTACAACAGAAACAGAGAAAATGGAAGGATGAGCGACGATGCTGGAACAGGACATTGAACGGGTATTTTTTTCTGAGGAAGAACTGAAGAAACGGGTGGCTGAGATTGCCGCCGAAATCAACCGGGACTACGCCGGGAAGGAGCCCATGCTCATCTCGGTGCTCCGGGGCTCCTTTGTGTTCATGGCGGACCTGATCCGGAAGATTGAGGTGCCCTGCACCGTCGACTTCATGTCCGTTTCCTCCTACGGCAGGGGCACCACCTCCTCCGGCCAGGTGCAGATCACCAAGGACCTGTCCGACGATATTGAGGGCAAGGACATCATTGTGGTGGAGGACATTCTGGACTCGGGCAACACCCTGTCCTATCTGCTGCAGCTGCTCCGGGCCCGTAAGCCCGCGTCCATGAGGCTGTGCACCCTGCTGGACAAGCCGGACCGCCGGGTGAAGGAGGTCCATGTGGACTACACCGGCTTCACCATCCCCGACGAGTTCGTGGTGGGTTACGGCCTGGACTACGCGGAGAAGTACCGCAACCTGCCCTACATCGGCATTCTCAAGCCCCGGGTGTACGGCGGCGAGGGCTGAGTCCCCCGTCCGCCCCAACGGCGTATCATAAGCTGTGAATTGAAACGGGCCCGCCCCCATGGGGCGCCCCGTGGAGGGAGAGGTCCGTATTGAAGAAGAAAATTTCCGGCCGCGACCTGGTGTTCTATCTGTTTATTTTTCTCATTTTGCTCGCTACTGTCTACGCGCTGATGGGGCTGAACGCCGGGAAAGCAGTCTATTACTCCGAAATCCACGACCTGCTGGACAATCAGCAGGTCAAGACCGTCCAGGTCAAGGACGACACGGTGACCATGGAGCTGTGGGAGCCCTACCAGGGCAGCTATACCGTCAGCTACAAGCTGCCCAGCTTTGAGCTGTTCTACCGGGACTTCAACGACACCATTGTCAAGCAGCACGCCAACGGCATTATCCAGGCCTTCGACTACCCGGCGGGCTTCCGCCTGCCCGCCTGGGCCAGCGCCCTGCTGCCCACGCTGGTGATTGTAGTGGTCTTTTTCGCCATGTGGTACATCATGTTCCAGCGGCAGGCCGGCGGCGGCGGAGCCGACAAGACCAGCCGGTACTCCCGGGCCCGCACCCGCACCGTCTCCGACGAGGGCAGGAAGGTCACTTTTGCCGACGTGGCCGGCGCCGACGAGGAGAAGGAGGAACTGCGGGAGGTGGTGGAGTTCCTGCGGGACCCCAAGCGCTTCCTGGCCCTGGGCGCCCGTATCCCCAAGGGCATTCTGCTGGTGGGCCCTCCGGGCACGGGCAAGACCCTGCTGGCCAAAGCTGTGGCCGGCGAGGCCGGGGTCCATTTCCTGTCCATCTCCGGCTCCGACTTCGTGGAGCTGTACGTGGGCGTAGGCGCCAGCCGGGTCCGGGATCTGTTTGACCAGGCCAAGAAGAACGCCCCCGCCATTGTGTTCATCGACGAGATTGACGCCGTGGGCCGCCAGAGAGGCACCGGCCTGGGCGGCGGCCACGACGAGCGGGAGCAGACCCTGAACCAGCTGCTGGTGGAGATGGACGGCTTTGCCGCCAACGAGGGGGTCATCGTCATGGCCGCCACCAACCGGCAGGACATTCTGGACCCCGCCCTGCTGCGCCCCGGCCGCTTTGACCGGCAGATCTACGTGGGCGCCCCCGACATCAAGGGCCGGGAGGAGATTCTGAAAATCCACGCCCGCAACAAGCCCCTGGCCGAGGATGTGGACCTGAAGGACGTGGCCAGGGCCACCGGCGGCTTCACCGGCGC
>NZ_CALXGI010000104.1 GCF_944387805.1 uncultured Pseudoflavonifractor sp.
ATTGTCGTACACCGGGAGGAAGGCCAGCACGGTCTCCGACTTGGCGTCGTTCCATGCCGATTCCTTTTCCTTCTGGCTGCGGCGGCGGTAGTTGTCGTACTCGGCGGCCAGGCGGAGGAACTGATCCTCCTTCTCCTTCAGGGCGGCCATAGCCTTCTCGGTGGCCTCCAGAGCGGCGGTCAGCTCTGTGCTGTCGGGGGCGTCAGCCGTTCCGGCCTGGGACACGGCCTCCTCCTGGGGGGCCTGGGCTGTCTCCTGCTGGGAGACGGGCTCCTTTTCCTTATCCTTTTTACTCATAGCTTATGTGCTCACTCCTATTTCTTGCCGTCATGGTTCTCTTCAACCGGGGGAAGCTCGCCCTGTCCGAACAGCTTGGACAGGCCCTGGGCCAGATAGGACAGGCGGGCGGTAATTTTTGCGTAATCCATACGGGTGGGGCCTACCACGCCGATGACGCCCCGCATCCCTTCGCCGATATCGTAACTGGCGACCACCACGCTGGTGTCCTTCAGGGCGTCAGCCACGTTTTCGGGACCGATGAGGATGCTCATGGGGTTGTCCTTGGGGACAGGGAAGCGGCTGGGATCGCTGTCCTCAGAGAGATAGCTCATCAGGGACTGGGCCTTCTCCAGGCTGCGGTATTCGGGGTGCTCGAGGAGATGGGCGATGCCCGCCGTGTGCACCTTCCGGTGCTCCAGCTCCTCCAGGACCTCGATGGCGAAGGAGACCACCAGGCTGATAAGGCCGTAGGAGTCGCCGGCGGCGTGCTGCGCCACCCGCATCAGCTCGGGGGTGATTTCCTCCAGGGTGAGGCCGGTAAAGGTGGTGTTGAGCAGGGTGTTGAGCAGCTGGAGCTGGGGCTCGCTCAGATCGGTGGGCAGACGTACCAGCCGGTTGCGGACCACATTGGTGTCTGTCATCACCACAATAATAAAGGCGCTCCGCTCCACCATCAGCAGGTCAAACCGTTTGATGGTCACCCGCTCCATAACGGAGGAGAGGGCAAAGGCGGGGTACTGAGTCAGCTGGGAGACGATCCGTCCCGCCTGGTCGATGACCCGGTCCAACTCCTGCATCTTCATGTGCAGCGCCTGGTTGATCCGCTGGGTCTCCTGAAGGGAGAGGCGGTAGTCGCCCATAAGCTCGTTGACATAGAGCCGGTAGCCCTTGGGGGAGGGAATCCGCCCGGCGGAGGTGTGGGGCTGCTCCAGGTAGCCCATGGCCTCCAGGTCAGCCATCTCGTTGCGGACGGTGGCGGAGGAGACGTCAAGTCCGGAGGACTCGGCGATGGTCTTGGAGCCAATCGGCTCCGCCGATTCAATATAGTTTTCAATGATAGCCCGCAGAATACGTTTCTTTCGGTCTGTCAGTTCCATCGTGCGTCCTCCTCTCCTGTTTTAGCACTCATACTTCCTGAGTGCTAACGTAAATGTACCACCATCCCCCCGTGTTGTCAATAGGTTGGTTGTAAATGATTTGTGAACAGAAAAAATCGGGAACGGGAAAAGCAGAGGAAAGGGAGGATTGCTAAGATTCAGCGAAAAAGGGAAAAAGACCGCCGCGGCAGAGGCGGAAGCTCCGTCCCTGCCGCGGCGGCAGATGGTGTGAATCAGAATTCCAGCGTCAGGCCAGTCCGGAGGGGCGACAGCGTTTCCCCCAGTTCCTCCTGGAGAAGGGCGAAGGCGGGGGCGCCAGTGCAGTGGCCGGTGTATACCCGCTCCACCCCCAGCTCATCAACGAGCCAGTGGGCCAGATTGCGGACAATGCCGGGGGCCACCCCCAGAGTGGAGACGCCGCCATGTCCCATCAGGTGGAACCCGCCCACAATGGCGTATACCCGCTCTCCGGGGAAGCGGGCGAGAATATCTTTTACAATATATCCGGCCCCGGCGTGGCAGCAGGAGTTCATCACCACCAGGCCCTTGTCCGTCTCCGCTGCCAAGGACTGCTCGTGGTCCACGCGGTCGGGGATGAGGTGGAGGCCGGGCAGCAGCTCCCGGGGGCCGCCGGCCAGGTCAAAGCGGCTGCGGAACCGCTCAATGAGGACCGGGTTTATCCCGTTGTAGCCGCCATCCCGCTCCCGGTACCGGGGCAGCAGGGCGGCGGGTCGGGCGTACACCGGCGCAGCGGTGTTGCAGGCGAAGAAGGCAGCCAGGCCGTCGGCGTGGTCCCAGTGGCCGTGGGAGAGCGCGGCTTTCTCCACGGCGGACAGGTCCACCCCCAGAGCGGCGGCATTCTCGGCAAAGCGGCCGGAGGAGCCGGCGTCCAGCAGCACGCTGTGCCCTTCATAGGAGAGGTGCAGGGACAAGCCGTGCTCGTGGATAAGACCGCTGGGAGCGGTGTTTTCCATCAGAACCGTAACCTTCATCATCATCCCGCCTTCCGCCGCGGCACACGGCTCAAGTGAAATAGACATCCCCCGTCTTATTAAAATCGTCTCTGGATAAGAAAGAATTTCTTGCGCACCATAGTGTATGAACATGTTGCAAATTTGTTATTTTGTCAGATACTTCCTCGTAACAAATCGTTCAGCAGCATGCGCCAGCATCGGAATAACAAAGCATTTTGAAGAATAAAATACATATCCTATGCCCATTGAGAAAACAAAGGAAGCAAACACATCTAAAAATAAATGTTTGAAATTCATTTGTTTGCAAACAAATGCTTGAACCAGGATTTCCGCACACCAGATTAATGCCGTTATAAAAATACTCCATAAAGTGTTCAATTTCTGTATTGATAAAATACCACAAACAAATGTCTGCATCATCACTCTTTGAGGTATTTCCATACATGCAGCTTCTAGGCATAAAGGTGCTAAAGGTACGTCCTCATGTCGTTCATGTTTGAACAAAATGATAAGGCTCGTCGCTATTACAGTTGCAATTGCAAATAACCACAATTTCCAATTAAAAACTGAACTGAAATGAAATGGGTGAGAGCAAAAGCAAATGCCAATGATGATAGTTGGAATGATGGATATAACCACCATGCTCATCCTCTGCAGCCAGCATATTGTCTTCTTAATGCAGAACTGCTGTAAAAAAAAGACTGCTCCCATAGCAAGCTCCGCTTAACAAAAACCCCATTAAACAAGATAGACAATACCACATTTTCTCCCCTAAAATTTCTGATTTGTCGTTCTCTATATATTAAAAGACATAAAAATGTAAATAGTTCAGCCGTTTTTGCTCCATAAAGGGCGGGAACAACATACTTTAGTCTGTCGTTCCCTTAATTACCACAAAAGCAGGACGGGCGGGCTGTTAACGGCGGCGCATATGCGCCGTTCATCCTGAGGGCTGACTGGCTCGGCTGGCTTTGCTATCACTGCCATTACAATTTGCTTTAGCACACTGCTTCCAATATAGGGTGGCTGTCTTAGTGTCACTTTATGGCGTGTGAGCATTAAGACAGGGTGGGAAACAGGCTGTCCCGGGCCTTGACCAGGGCGTCCCGCAGGCCGTCCACGTCCTCACGGGTGCTGTCGGGGGAGAAGGACACCCGGAAGGCCCCGTCCATCTCATTCTTGGGCAGGCCCATGGCTGCAAACACATGGCTGGGCCTGCCCCGGTGGCAGGCCGACCCGGCGGACACGCACAC
>NZ_CALXGI010000105.1 GCF_944387805.1 uncultured Pseudoflavonifractor sp.
CCCCTTTAGGGGTATTGTCTGTATTATGCCCTTATAGGGCTTAATCAAGCCTCCGGCTTAGCCGGAGGTTGTGACTTAGGCCAAGTCCGCGGCGGAGGTTCCCATTTTCCGGCGGATACGCTATAATACTGTCTGTTGAATAAACCGCTGCAGTTTATTCCCAGGGCACAACCGCCTGCCGGCTCCGGCAGGGCGGCATCAATACGGCGCACTCAGCGCCGGGAACCGAGGTTGACCAGTTTTGAAGCATATTCTCTCCCTCTCTCACCCCCAGGCCATGGACATCCGCCGTCAGGACGGCGGACGCTCCCATGGCGCCGACCAGGACTGGTACACGCTGCCCTGGCGGCAGCGGGCGGGCTGCGGCCCTACCACTGCATCAGTCCAGATGGCCTATCTGGCCGCACAGCGGCCGTCTCTGGCGGCGCTGTGCCCGCTGGAGGGACGGGAACAGGAGACGTTTGTAGGTTATATGGACCAGGTGTGGGAGTATGTCACGCCCGGAGAGCACGGACTCAACCGGGTGGAGATGTATACCGGCGGCGTAGCCCGGTTCTGCGGAGACCGGGGCGTGAGGCTGGCGCCCCGGGCTCTGGAGGTGCCTGCCGGCGGGAACCGGCCCGGCTTTGACCGCTGTGCGGCCTTTATCCGGGCGGGGCTGGACTCCGACTGTCCCGTGGCCTTTCTCAACCTGGACAACGGGGCGGTGGAGGAGCTGGACAAGTGGCACTGGGTACTCCTCTCCGCGCTGGAGGAAGGGGACCGGGGGACGCTGGCCACTGTGGTGGACAACGGAAGGATTTTTGCCATCGACTTGAAGCTGTGGTATGACACCGCCCGGGACCTGGGCGGTTTTGTGTGGCTGGAGGAACTGCCTTGAGAGGTTTTTTGCTGCAATTCTGGCCCTGGCTGCTGGGCTGGGCCGGCATCATGAGCCTGCTGGATTTCTGCCTTATGGGCTTTGACAAGCGCCGGGCCAGACGGGACGGCTGGCGGGTGCGGGAGCGCACCTTTTTTATCGTGGCCCTGCTGGGCGGCGCTCTGGGCGGCGTAATTGGCATGTTCTGCTTCCGCCACAAGACCAGACACTGGTACTTCCGGTACGGCCTGCCCGCCATTCTGCTCCTCCAGCTGGGACTTGCGGCCTGGACGATGCTGTCCGTCGGGGCCACTTGACGGACCCGGCGGAGCGTGGGATAATATGCCAAGCCGGTCTGTTGATACGGGCCGCTGTGCTGCACAGGGGCGGGGCGGACGAGATCTTCCCCCTGAGACGCAGAAATTTGTGTGTTTGGTTCCGAGGTGCGGGATATGATTAATCTGTTGGTAAAGACCTTTGTAAAAGACTGCAATAATGTCCAGGACCCCCAGGTCCGGCAGCGGTATGGCGCCCTGTCCGGCGCTGTGGGCATCTTTCTCAACCTGATGCTGTCGGCGGGCAAGATGATTGCCGGCGTGCTCACCGGCTCCATCGCCATCACGGCGGACGCCTTCAACAACCTGACCGACGCGGGCTCGTCGGTGGTGACCCTGGTGGGCTTCCACATGGCGGGCAAGCAGGCCGACAACGACCACCCCTTCGGCCACGGACGCATTGAATACCTGTCCGGCCTGGCGGTGTCGGTGGTCATTCTGCTGGTGGGCCTGGAACTGGCCAAAAGCTCGGTGGAGAAAATTATCCACCCGGAGCCGGTGGAGTTCTCCTGGCTGTCCGCAGGCATTCTGGCGGCTGCAATCTGCGTCAAACTGTGGATGAGCTATTTCAACCGGAGCCTGTCCCGGCGCATTGGATCTGCCGCCATGGCCGCCACTGCCACCGATTCCCTGTCCGATGCGGTGGCTACCTCCGCCGTGCTGCTCAGCAGCCTGATCGGCAGATTTACCAGCGTGAACGTCGACGCCTGGGCGGGCATCCTGGTGGCTGTCTTTATCCTTCGGGCAGGCTGGGGCGCCGCCAAAGACACCCTGAATCCCCTCCTGGGGCAGAGTCCGGACCCGGAGCTGGTGAGGGAGATTGAGCAGACCATCCTGGCCCATCCCCAGGTGGTGGGCATCCACGACCTAATTATCCACGACTACGGCCCCGGGCGGTCCATGATGTCCCTCCATGCCGAGGTGCCCGCCGGGTCGGATATTATGGAGGTCCACGACGAGATTGACGCCATCGAGCGGGAGCTGAAGGCCAAGTACCATATTGAGGCCAGCATCCATATGGACCCCATTGTCACCGGGGACGAGACCATCAGCAAGGCCCGTCAGATGGTGCTGGATCTGGTCCGGGAGGTGGACCCGGCCATGACCATCCATGACTTCCGCATGACCAGCGGGCCCAAACACCGGAACCTGATCTTCGATGTGGTGGTGCCATACAGCGTCAAACGCAGCGACGACGAGGTGCGGCAGGAGATTGAGCGGAAAATCCGCGCCGCCGACCCCAACAGCTTTGCGGTCATCCAGGTGGACCGGGCCTATACCCAGGAGCCTGTCTGACCCGGTCAGTCTTTACAAAAAATTCACCCCATAGGGTGAAAAATGTCTATAATGTTATTAGCGATACCGCCGGCGCAGAGGCCGGCTGCGGAAGGATGGTGTACAAAAATGGCGCAGAAGGTGCTCATTGTGGAGGACGAGGCCAACATTGCCGAGCTGCTCCACCTCTACCTGGAGAAAGAGGGCTATGAGACCGCCGTGGCGCCGGACGGAGGAAAGGGCGTGGAGCTGTTCCGCTCCTTTCATCCCGACCTGGTGCTGCTGGATATTATGCTGCCCGTGATGGACGGCTGGTCGGTGCTCAAGAAGATCCGGGAGAGCGACAAGACCCCTGTTATTATGCTTACCGCCAAGGGCGAGACGGAGGACAAGGTCAACGGCCTGGAGGGGGGCGCGGACGACTACATCGTCAAGCCCTTTGAGATGAAGGAGGTGCTGGCACGCATCCACGCGGTGCTCCGCCGCTTCGGCGCGGAGGAGGAGGGGAGCGGAGAGAAAAAGCTCACCTTTGACAAGCTGGTCATCAATCTGGACTCCTACGAGCTGCTGGTGGACGGCAAGCGGGTGGATACGCCCCCCAAGGAGCTGGAGCT
>NZ_CALXGI010000106.1 GCF_944387805.1 uncultured Pseudoflavonifractor sp.
GCCCGGTTCATGCTGGTGTGCGCCATGAACCCCTGCAAGTGCGGCTGGTACGGCCACCCGTCGGGCCGGTGCCGCTGCACCGAAGCGGCGGTGGAGAAGTACCAGGGCCGGGTGTCCGGGCCTCTGATGGACCGGATCGACCTCCACGTGGAGGTGCCGCCCCTGGAGTTCCACGAGCTGTCCCATGCCGCCCCCGCCGAGTCCTCGGCGGACATCCGGGTGCGGGTCAACGCCGCCCGGCGCATCCAGTCCGCCCGCTTCGGCCCCGACGGCCCCTCCTGCAACGCCCGCATGGGCCAGCGGGAGCTGCGGGAATTCTGTAAGCTGGACAGCGCCTGTGAGGCGCTGATGAAGGGGGCCTTCCAGCGCATGGGCCTCACCGCCCGGGGCTATGACCGCATCCTCCGGGTAGGGCGCACCATCGCCGACCTGGACGGCAGCGAGGCAATCCAGGCGCCCCACCTGGCCGAGGCGCTCCAGTACCGGCCCGGGGCTTATCTTGTAAAATAGCTATGTGAATATTAAGGAGAACGAAACGACATGGACGAGATTATCCTGATGAAGCTGGGCGAGCTGGTGCTCAAGGGCCTGAACCGCCGCAGCTTTGAAGACAAGCTCATCGCCAACGCCCAGCGCCGCCTGAAGCACTGCGGCAGCTTCAAGGTGTACTCCAAGCAGTCCACCATGTACGTGGAGCCCAAGGACGACAGCTGCGACATGGACGCCGCCTGGGAGGCCATGAAGCGCCTGTTCGGCGTGGTGGGTCTGAGCCGGGCCCGGGCCTGCGCCAAGGACAAGGACGCCATGCTGGAGACCGCCAAGACCTATCTCCGCGACAAGCTGTCTGCCGCCCGCACCTTCAAGGTGGAGGCCAAGCGGGCCGACAAGACCTTCCCCATGACCTCCATTGAGCTCTCCCAGTACGTGGGCGGCGAGCTCCACGACGCCTTTCCCAACCTGGCGGTGGACGTGCACCACCCGGAGCTAACCGTCCACCTGGAGGTGCGGGACTACGCCGCCTTTGTCCACGCCGACCCGGAGCCCGGCGCAGGCGGCCTGCCGGTGGGCATCGGCGGCCGGGCGGTGAGCCTGCTCTCCGGCGGCATCGACTCTCCCGTTGCCTCCTGGATGATGGCCAAGCGGGGTCTGGCCCTGGACATGGTTCACTTCTTCTCCTACCCCTACACCTCTCCCGAGGCCAAGGACAAGGTCATCGAGCTGGCCCGGCTGCTCACCCCCTGGTGCGGCCGCCTGACAGTCCACGTGGTGCCCTTCACCAAAATCCAGGAGGAGCTGCGCCGCTCCTGTCCCGAGGAGCTGTTCACCATTCTCATGCGCCGCTTCATGATGCGCATTGCCTGCCGGGTGGCCTACCGGGTGGGCGCGGGCGCCCTGGTCACCGGCGAGAGCCTGGGACAGGTGGCCAGCCAGACCATGTCCGCCATGCGCCTGACCGGCGCGGTGTGCGACCTGCCCATCCTCCGGCCCGTTGTGGGCATGGACAAGGAGGAGATTGTCCGCATTGCCCGGAAGATCGGCACCTTTGAGACCTCCATCCTGCCCTACGAGGACTGCTGCACCGTGTTCACTCCCCGGCACCCCCGGCTGCGCCCCCTGCCCGGTGAGATCGAGGCCGCCGAGGCCAAGCTGGACATCGAGTCCCTGGTGGATGAGGCGGTCAAGAATATCGAGCGGATTCAGGTCAACCCCTGAGCCGCCCTCCTGTTTTATTATATATCTTCGCCGGGGTTTTTCCGGCGTTTCGGAGGTCTTTTGTATGACGCATACCGCAGAACTGATTGCAGTGGGTACCGAGCTGCTCCTGGGCAGCATCGCCAATCCCCCGCACAATTGAGAATTGCGCGGGGACCCCGTTCCATTTTATTTTATCGCCGGGCGGAATGAATCCGCCCACGGCTCCGGCGCACCTGCGCCGCTGTCGGTGTTGGCGATTTGGAGGTCTTTTGTTATGACGCATACCGCAGAACTTATCGCAGTGGGCACCGAACTGCTCCTGGGCAATATCGCCAACACCGACGCCCAGATGCTCTCCAAGGGTCTCAGCGCCCTGGGCATCAACGTGTACTACCACACCGTGGTGGGGGACAACCCCCAGCGGCTGAAGGCGGCGGTGGAGGTGGCCAAGGGCCGGGCGGACATCATCATCACCACCGGCGGCCTGGGCCCCACCTGCGACGATCTGACCAAGAACGTGCTGGCCGAGTGCTTCGGCAGGAAGCTGGTGTACGACGAGGCGTCCGCCCAGCGCATCCGGGACTACTTCCAGCGGCTCCACCCCGGCGGAGCCATGACGGAGAACAACCTCCAGCAGGCTTACCTGCCCGAGGGCTGCACCATCTTCTCCAACGACTGGGGCACCGCTCCCGGATGTGCCTTTGAGGCCGGCGGCGTCCGGGTCATCATGCTCCCCGGCCCCCCCAACGAGTGCACCCCCATGTTTGAGCACCGGGCAGTGCCCTATCTCCGGGCCCTTGCCGACGGGGTCATCGCCTCCCGGACCCTGAAGCTCTTCGGCATGGGCGAGTCGGCGGTGGAGGCCAGGCTGCGGGACCGGATGAACGCCCTCACCAACCCCACCCTGGCCCCCTACGCCAAGACCGGCGAGGTGGAGCTGCGCATCACCGCCAAGGCCGCCACCGTGGAGGAAGCCCGTGCCCTCATCGTCCCGGTGGAGGAGGAAGTACGGGGCATCTTCGGCCCTCTGGTCTACGGCGCCGACGTGGCCTCCATGGAGGAGGTGGTGCTGGGCCTGCTGAAGGAGAAGGGTCTCACCCTGGGCGCCGCCGAGTCCTGCACCGGCGGCCTGGTGGCCAAGCGGATCACCGACCTGCCCGGCGCCTCCGCCGTGTTCAAGGGCGGCGTGGTGAGCTACACCAATGAAGTGAAGGCCGGGGTGCTGGGCGTCCCCCAGGAGATGCTGGATGAGTTCGGCGCTGTCAGCGCCCAGGTGGCCCGGGCTATGGCCCAGGGCGCCCGGAAGGTGCTGGGCTGCGACCTGGCCGTGTCCCTCACCGGCGTGGCGGGCCCCGACCCGGACGACCGG
>NZ_CALXGI010000107.1 GCF_944387805.1 uncultured Pseudoflavonifractor sp.
CTATCGGGGAGTCCTTTTTTTGTCCATAGCTATAAGCTCTTTATCCACTGGCAGAGCCAGTGGTTCTTTAAGCAAAAGTATCAGGGGCGGAACCGTTAAGCGGTTCTGCCCCTGACAGATCTGATGAAAATCTTGCTTTTTCTTACAGCTTGGAGACAATCTCGGCGGTATCGGAGGCGATCATAAGCTCCTCGTCGGTGGGGATGACCATGACGGTCACTTTGGAATCGTCGGCGGAGATAATGGCTTCCTTGCCCCGGGTGTTATTCTTCTCCTCATCCATCTTCACCCCCATATACTCCAGGCCGGAGGCAATGGCCATACGGGTGCCGGCAGCGTTCTCGCCCACACCGGCGGTAAAGATGATGCCGTCCACACCGCCCATGGCGGCGGCGTAGGCGCCGATATACTTCTTCACGTCATAGTAGAACACATCCAGAGCCAGGCGGGCGCGGTGGTTGCCCTCAGCAGCGGCACTCTCCAGATCGCGGAAGTCGGAGGACACGCCGGAAATGCCCAGCACGCCGGACTTCTTGTTCAGGATATTGAGCATCTCCTTGATGTCATAGCCATACCGGCCCATCAGGTACTCCAGAATGGTGGCGTCCATGTCGCCGGAGCGGGTGCCCATGGGTACGCCGGCCAGAGGGCCAAGACCCATGGTGGTGTCCACGCACTTGCCGTCCACAATGGCGGCCAGAGAGGAACCGTTGCCCAGGTGGCAGGAGATGAGCTTCAGGCCCTTGGGATCGCGGCCCATGAGGGCGGCGGCCCGGGCGGAGACATAGCGGTGAGAGGTGCCGTGGAAGCCATAGCGGCGAACCTTGTCCTTCTCATAGTACTCATAGGGGATGGCATAGGTATAGGCCTTCTCAGGCATGGTCATGTGGAAGGCGGTGTCGAACACGGCCACCTGGGGCTTGGTGGGCATGACCTTCTGGCAGGCCTCGATGCCCATCAGGTTGGCGGGGTTGTGCAGGGGGCCCAAGGGGATGCACTCCTTGATGGCCTCAATGCAGGCGTCGTCAATGATGCAGCTCTCGGTAAAGGCCATGCCGCCGTGGAGCACGCGGTGGCCCACAGCGTCGATCTCGTCCATGCTGGCGATGACGCCGTGGTCGCTGTCGGTCAGAGCCTGAAGCACAGCCTCAATGGCCTCAGCGTGGGTAGGCATGGGGATCTCAGCCTCAAACTTCTGGTCCTTGGCGGGCACCTTGTGGGTCAGGCGGCCGTCAATGCCAATACGCTCGCACAGGCCCTTGGCCAGCACATCCCGGGTGGCCGGGTCCATCAGCTGATATTTCAGGGAAGAGCTTCCTGCGTTGATGACGAGTACCTTCATGTAACTTGTCTCTCCTTTTGCAAATCGTTCTCCGCCTTGCGGGCAGGATGATTCCGTAGTAGAATAAGCATATTCTATTTTATCCTCTTTGTTCCAAAAGGACAACACTTTTTTTGCATCAAATCGAAGAATTCTTCATTTCGGAGGGAATTTCATGCAGGTTGCCGGTATTGTGGCAGAATACAACCCCTTTCACCTGGGCCATGGCTGGCATATTGCCGAAACCAGGCGGCTCCTTGGCGGTGACGCCGGTATCGTCTGCGCTATGAGCGGAAACTTTGTCCAGCGGGGTCAGGCAGCCGTCATAGACAAATGGCGGCGGGCGGAGTGCGCCCTGCTGGGTGGGGCCGATCTGGTGCTGGAACTGCCCACCGTGTGGGCGGCCGCGTCAGCAGAGGCTTTTGCCCAGGGGGCGGTAGCCCTGCTGGCTGCCTCCGGCGTGGTGGATGTGCTGTCCTTCGGATGTGAGAACGGGGACGCGGCTTCCCTGTCTGCCGCGGCGGACTGCCTGCTCACCGGCGCCCATCGGGAGCTGCTCCGGGAGGAGCTGGGCCGTGGTGTGTCCTTCCCTGCCGCCCGGCAGGCGGCGGCGGAGCGGCTCATCGGTCCTCAGGCCGGCTGTCTGAGTACCCCAAACAATAACCTGGCTGTGGAGTATCTAAAGGCGCTGAAGCGGCTCCACTCCCCCATAGCACCTCTGGCCGTGGCCCGGGTGGGCGCCGGCCACGACGCTGCCGCTCCAGCCGGCGGCTTTGCTTCTGCCTCTGCCATTCGGGCCATGCTGAAAGACAGCCGTTGGGAAGACGCCGGGCGCTATCTCCCATCTTCCACCACATCTCTCCTCTTACAAGAGGCAGAACAGGGCCACTGCCCCGCCGGGCTGGAGCAGTGTGAGCGGGCGGTGCTGGCAAGGCTGCGGGCCATGGACGAGGACGATTTCGCCGCCCTGCCAGACAGCGGCGCCGCCGAAGGCCTGCCCCGGCGGCTGACGGAGGCCGCCAAAACCAGCTGCTCCATCGAGGAATTCTGCGATGCCACCAAGACCAAGCGGTATACCCACGCCAGAATCCGGCGTCTGGTGCTGTGGGCCTTCCTGGGCCTGACCGCCGCTGACCGTCCCTTCGCTCCACCCTATCTGCGGGTACTGGCCTTCAACCGCCGGGGACAGGCACTGCTCCGGGAGATGCGGGAGAAGGCAGCCCTGCCGGTGCTGGTGAAGAGCGCCCACGCCCGGCGGCTGCCCGAATCTGCCCGGCAGCTCTTTAATCTGGAGGCACGCTGCACCGACCTCTACGCCCTTTGTTCCCCCCTGCCCCGCCCCTGCGGGCTGGAGTGGACTACCGGGCCGGTGTTGGCTATATAAAAGAGTCACAACCTCCGGCTAAGCCGGAGGCTTGATTAAGCCCTATAAGGGCATAATACAGACAATACCCCTAAAGGG
>NZ_CALXGI010000108.1 GCF_944387805.1 uncultured Pseudoflavonifractor sp.
CCCTTTAGGGGTATTGTCTGTATTATGCCCTTATAGGGCTTAATCAAGCCTCCGGCTTAGCCGGAGGTTGTGACTCTGATATAAAAAATATAAGAAAGCAGGGAAAATAGAGAGAAAATTTTACCGGTTGAAGTGATAAAGAAATTTGTTATACTGGTTTAGTGGGAATTAACAATAGAAGCAAAGGAGCGCTCTAAAACGAAGACAGCTGACCTTTTCGGGGATAAGGTTTCTTCACATCGGTTAGGCCTAAAAGATAGTCTACACTGGTTTTGTAAAGCGCAGCCAGTTGAATGAGCAATTCAGGGGTAATCGAATTGACGCCGTTTTCGTAGGCGGAATAGGTTCGCCGGTTGAGATAGAGCATGTCAGCCACTTGCTGCTGCGTCCAATCGTGGTCCTCACGCAACGCACGAATCGTGGGGAAAGTCACAGAAATCACCTCGGGTTAAGTATAGAGGACGGATGGGGTGATTTAAAAATTTGGCAGTATTTCTGCCAAAGGGTTACAAAACTCGTTCAGCTGTCGATATGGAAGTGTAACTGTGAAACCGAAGAGGAGCGCAGCGGAGTGGAGGAGGCGTTTTTCCCACATGGAGCAAGGCCCCCGAAAGCTCAAACAGCCTGTATAAAAACGGCAGGCAGAAACAAGTTACAGAACAGGAGGAACTAACATGAACGCAAAGAAAGGCTTATCCCTGGCCTTGTCGGGAGCGATGGTGGCATCTATGCTGTCACTTCCGGCCATGGCCGCAGAGAACACGGAACCGAACTTCCCTGACGCAGAGGGCAGCTGGGCAAGCGAGTCTATCGACCGGTGGGGCGCGGCAGGTGTTGTAAGCGGAGACGAGAACGGCAATTTCAACCCCACTGCAACCCTTACCCGCGCCGAGCTGGCCCAGATTTTCGTCAATATGTTCGGCCTGACTGAGAAGGCGCCCAATGTCTACGCCGACCTGCGGGGCGACGAGTGGTACGCAGATGCCATTCTCAAGTGCACCGCTGCGGGCATCATGCAGGGTGATGGCGTCAGCGCCAATCCTCTGTCTGTGATCAGCCGTCAGGAGACTATGGTCATGTTTGGCCGCGCCATGGGCGTCACGCCTGAGGCGAATCCCGACATGAGCAGTTTTACCGACGGCGCGGCTGTGGCCGACTGGGCGGCCGGCTATATGGCGCCTCTGGCTGAGATGGGGATTATCTCCGGCAGCGGCGACGGCAGCATCCAGCCCGGCATGAACATCGACCGCGCTTCCACCATGGCGCTGCTGGACAAGGCTATTGTGAGCTATATCAGCGAGCCCGGCGCCTACACGGTGGAAAACGCCAACGGTTTTGTGGTCGTGAATGCCGCCGCCGGCGAGGTTGAGCTCTCCGGTCAGGTTGCCGGTGTGGTTGTGGCCGCCGGAAGCGCCGGCTCCACTGTGACCGCCAAGGACCTGACTGCCGACAGCCTGAAGGTGGACGGCACTGCCGAGGTGTCTGTTGAGGGCGCCAGCAAGGTGGACACCATGACCGTCAATGCGGCCGGCAGCGTGGAGATCGCCCAGGGCGTGACCGTTGATACGGTGGAGGTTAACGCCGCGGCGAGCCTGACCAACAGCGGTACGGTGAGCACGCTGGAGGCCAACGATGTCGCCACTGTGACCAACAACGGTACTATTTCCACTCTGACCGCCAATGATGCAGTGAAGGTGGACAACAAGGGCACTGTCTCCAAGGCTGAGATCAATGCCGACAACGTGGTTCTGGACGGCACCAAGCCCTCCACCGTGGACGTGGCCGAGGGCACCAAGAACCCCACCAACAGCCAGGGTGAGGAGATTAAGGACAACACCACCAGCGGCGGTTCCACCGGCAGCGGTTCTACTGGCCCTGTGGTGTCCTATGCTCAGATTGTGAAGGCTCCTCTGGTTGACCAGGCTGCTGACAATGCAATCCCCAGTGAGAAGCTGGCCAACAATTACAGTGTGTCTGGTATCGTCAATGGCGACACTATTAATGTGACTATTACGGCCAGAGATCTGATGATGCACAATAATACAAGTCAGGTTTCTGACTACTGGGTTGGTTTTGGCATTGAGGCCAAAGAGGGTAACACCTACTATGCTGGCTTCGGTTCTGTTCCCGCTGACCTGGGTTCTCCGGTGGAATCGGTTGCTGGTCGTACCTATGAAGAGGGCGGAAAGACTTACAACACCGTCTACTTCGGCCTGAAAGATGAGGATCTGAGCAAGGGCGGCTATGTAGTGGTCAAGAACGGTGAGAGCACCACTACTTATATTGTGTCCTTTGATGTGACCTTTAAGAGCTATGCCACCACTATGCTGAGCGAGCTGCCTGAGGAACTGCTGAAGGCCTATGATGACGCTTCTCAGCCTATTCGCCATAAGACTGCGGATGGACTGGGCCTGACTGCTGCTGTCTCCGGGAACACCATGACGCTGACCGGCGAGACCACCACTGACAAGCTGGATGCCACCGATACAACCACCTCGAACGGGTATATCCTCTATGGTTTCAACGTCACTGATCCCGACGGCGTGATTAAAAAGATAAAAACTGGTGTGAGTACCTACGCCCTGACTGACTTCACTGTCGCGGGTCTGGACAAAGCAATGCTTCTCAATGCGAAGTTCTATGATGATACTGCGAAGCAGATGCTGAACACCAGCTATGAGGTACAGCTGCTGGATGCCAATGACCGTGTGCAGGACACTGTGACCCTGACCTTCAACGCCGCTGGCGTCACCATTCAGGGCAAGAACAAAGTGGAATTCCTTGACGACCAGAATGGCAGCCTTCTTGCCTCTGTGATGGTTGAGGCAAACGGCCAGGTTGCTGAGGGTTCTTTCCCTGCTGCTCCGACTAAGGACAACATGGTCTTTGCTGGCTGGTACTATATGGACAACAGCGATGAGAAGGAGTTTACCAAGAGCACTTCCGTTAGTGCCAATACTACCGTCTATGCTAAGTATGTCGCCCTGACGGATCAGAATGTTGAGGTGCGTCCTGATGGCGTTGCGGGTGTTGCGCCCGAGTTCAGCTATTCTGAGGAGTATGCTAAGGCTGGCGCGACTGTGACCTCTGGCTCCGGCACCGGCTCCATCGCGGTGGACCAGAAGGCCGTGCTGAGCTACGTGAGCAACAGTGATAACAATACCAACAAGGGGTATCTGACCCACGGCGATAAGCTCTATGTGGGCTTTGCCTTTGAAGCCCCCAAGGATGCCGCTGAGCTGATCGTGACCAGCACGGGCTATCAGGGAGTTGAGGCTGAAAACCTGACCTTCAAGCTGGGCAGCGAATCTACTGGAAATTACGGCGACATCTTCAAGAAGGACGACAAGACCTACTACATTGATTACCTCTCCTTCGCGACCACTGAGGGCGGAGCAGTGGAGGACAGCTCCTTCACCTACACCTTTACCTGGAAGGACAGCACCGGAAAAGTGATTGCCTATACCGGCGCTACCGTGACCCGGAGCACCACTCCTTTTGTTGTCAATAGTGAGGATAGCCTGAAGGAGGCTATTACTGCCGGTATCAAGCAGATCACCCTGGCGGACAGCGTTACGCTGAGCAGCAACGACGGTGTCACGATTCCTGAGGGTACGACCGTGACGATTCCTAAGGAGACGACTCTGACCGTTGCTGAGGGCTCTAAGCTGACTGTAAATGGTACTCTGAAGGGCACAGATACCACCTCTACGCTGGTTCTGGGTACTATGAGCGGCGACATGAAGGCCGGCACTTACACTTGGCGTGATAGCGCCTGGAAGGCCGATGTTGCCACAGTCCTCCAGTGGGCGCTTGACTATCAGTACGACCCCGCCTATACGTACACCCATACCCCTGCAATTTCTGGGACTACGGTGACCTACACCGGCAGCCAGGATGATTTTACTAAAAAAGGTGGCGACGACGAGAATCCCACCCGCGCTACCGCCGATCTGGCCCGCCTGCTGGGCGCTATCTGGCGGATTGACGAGGGCAAGAGCGTGACCACCATCAGCTATGACAGCAAGGACTATACTTGGGAAAGTGAGTCTGGCCGCAAGGGCAGCAACTGGGAGAATGATGAGGACACTACCCTGGTGAGCGCTGTGGCCACTAAGGCAGAGACCGGTCTGAGCGACGGCAGCGAGAGCTTCACCTTTACCATCAACGGTGAGACTGTGACTCTGGAGCTGAAGATTAGTGATGTCGGCGGCGCCGGCTAAGCGGCAAAACAGACACAGGACACAGGAGACCAACAAGAGAGCGCCGGGCATCTGCCCGGCGCTCTCTTTCTATTGCTTAAAGAACCACTGGCTCTGCCAGTGGATAAAGAGCTTATAGCTATGGACAAAAAAAGGACTCCCCGATAG
>NZ_CALXGI010000109.1 GCF_944387805.1 uncultured Pseudoflavonifractor sp.
ATCGGGGAGTCCTTTTTTTGTCCATAGCTATAAGCTCTTTATCCACTGGCAGAGCCAGTGGTTCTTTAAGCAACAGCGGCAGTGCATGGGAGTTCGCACCTCCCATGCACCTGCTAGGTGCCTTACCACCTACACAACGACTGATGTCGCACCGCAGGCATATTATATCTTCTTTTGGCTCATCTGACAAGATGCCTGCGTTCCAGACGAAACTGTCCACAGCGTGTAGGTAACTGCCCTGCACGCTGTTTTGTTTTCGTACTTCAAAATGGAGGTTACGAAAATGAACGGACAGGAATGTGTCTACATGACAGTAAGCGAAGTCAAGCGCTATCTCAATATCAGCCAGGCAGCCGCCTACGAACTGACGCACCGGGCTGACTTTCCGGTATGCCGGATCGGCGGTAGCATCCGGATTCCCAAATCGGCCTTTCTGGCCTGGGTCGAGCTTCGCACCCACATCCCCGAAGCTCTGGCTCGCCATATGGCTTCCGCATAAGGAGGCCGTACATGAACAAGCGTTCCAACGGTGAAGGCTGCTTCCGCAAATTAAAAAGCGGTACTTGGCGGGGCCAGATTATGGACGGGTATAGAGCGGACGGAAAACGGAACATCGTCAGTTTTACCGCCCCGACTAAAAGTGAGGTTCAGCAAAAAATCCGCCGGTATCTTGCTGATAAGGCTGCCGGCTTGACGACTCTGAGCCGCTCCATGTCGTTCTCTGTGTGGGCCGAGCAGTGGTACCAGGATTATGTGACTCAGGTGCAGCCCTCCACCTATTCAAGCTATCGGTATACCCTGAAACTATTGAAGGCCTTTTTCGATCATATGGTGCTGAGCGAAATTAAGCCTCAGCATATTAACAGCTTCATGACAAAGCTGTTGAAGGAGGGGTGTTCCCTCTCCAAAATCAGCAAATGCAGAAGCATGCTCATTCAGATCTTTGATGCTGCGGAGAACAATGGACTGATTTTGAAGAACCCCGCCCGCAAAGCAAAGGCCATTCGAACTCAAAGTACAGAGGATACTGGGAAGGATGCGTTTTCTTACGAGGAAGTCGCCTTATTAAAGAAATATCTGCGCGATGACCTTTTGGGCAACAGTATCAGGCTTCTGCTTGGCAGTGGGCTGCGGGTACAGGAATTGTTGGCGCTTCGGCCAGAGGACATCGCTGAGGATGGCTCTGAGATCTGTGTCAACAAGGCCATCAAAATGGTAGACGGAAAGCCAACCATCGGCCCACCCAAGAGCAAGCGGAGTTGTCGGACTGTACCGATTCCCGAGGACTACCGTCCATATGCAGTATACCTTCGAACGCATGGTGGAAAGTCTTATATCTGGACCTCCACGCGGAAGAGTTTGCTGTATAGCGTGGGAACTTTCCGCAACAAATATTATGCCGCGTTGAAGCGGGTCCCCGGCATCAGGAAGCTCGGCCCCCATTGCTGCCGTCACACCTATGTGACCCATCTGGAGGCCCATCAAGTCCCGTTGGCGGAAATTGCCCGGCTCGTTGGACATTCCACCGTGTCCACCACCAACCGCTACCTGCATATCTCCAGCGACACCCTGGAACGTGCAGTCAGTACTCTTAATTACTCAAACAGCGGCAGTCGGAATCTTCCTGCAGAAGCAAAGCGTATGAAGGGGGCATAAAGATGGCAACGAAAAAAGAACTGCGCGGTCAATATATCCTTAACGTCCTGCACAACATTGAGCTGGCCGGAGATGCCTACTCCACCGCAGAGGAACTGTACCAGCTGTGTAAGCAGAAGCATCCCTCCCTTTCGGAAGATGCCTTTCGGGCGGATAAGACATTTTTACGGAAGGAGGGTCGGATTGCCCAAGAAGGGCGCCGGATTTACCTCGCAAAGACCCTGGCATATGAAAACGCTGCTGCTCAGTTCCTGGCGGACATTTTATCCAATAACGAGCTCCAGAGTGCGTTGCAGGATATGCCTGCGTCGACAGAGCTTACCACTCTGACAGGAGAACAGCAGTCCGCCATCCGTATGGTTTTCGGCCACCGGCTTTCTCTCATTTTGGGTGGTGCCGGAACCGGCAAAACCACCCTGGTGCGTGGACTGATCGCCCAGGCACCTCATCGTCTCTCTTCCTGTATCCTCTGTGCTCCCACCGGCAAAGCTGCCCGCAACCTGACCGAGCGCACTGGCGTTCAGGCACGCACCGTACATGGTGCCCTTGGCCTGCGCCCGGAGGAAAATTTTCTGGGGCCTGTGCATTGGGATTTGACCGGCCTGGTGGTGATTGACGAAGCCAGCATGATGACTCTTGAGATGCTGGCCGGTATCCTGCACAAGGTCTCTCCATTCGCCCATGTTGTCCTGATCGGGGACCCCAATCAGCTGCTCTCGGTAGGAGCCGGAAATGTACTGACAGACTTGTTGGCACTTGGTGTACCCTGCACCCAGTTGACAATCTGCCACCGGCAGTCCGCCCAGGCTGCGGCTCTGGGATATAATGTACGGCACTTTCAGGAGTGCCGCAGCCTTGCGGATCTGCGTTTTGACAACAGCTTCTATTTCGTCCCACAGACTGACGAGAAGCGCATCTGTCAGGCAGTGTGCTGCGGAGGCGCTAAGCTCTACCGCATGGGCGGCTCCACGCAGGTCCTCTCCCCTTTCCGCAGTTCCGGAAAGCTGTCTGTATCAAGTTTGAATGATGCGCTTCGGGACATGCTGAATCCCGCCGTCCCTGCAAACCAGAATCCGGACTGGCCGGACGCCTGCTTTCGGGAGGGTGACCGGGTCATGGTGTTGGAAAATGACTGGCAGCAGATGGTCTGCAACGGAGATGTAGGGCACTTCTACTTTCTTTCTCAGCCAGGCTCGTTCGGCATATCCTGTCCCGGGCAACGACGTGCCTGCTGGATTGGAGAGAATCCCTCGGATCGGCTCAGTCTGGCCTACGCCATCACGGTCCACAAGGCCCAGGGTTCTGAATATGACATGGTCATTCTTCGGCTGGTCAAATCTTTTGGCGTCATGCTGACGCGGAACCTACTCTATACTACCATCTCTCGCGCCCGGAAGCATGTGGTTTTGGTTGGAGACCCAGACGCTCTGGAAGAAGCCCTCCGGCAGGAACCAAAGCCCCGCAAATCCCAGTTGGTGGCCAAGGCCCGGATGTGCTGTGTCAAAAATGATTTACAGAAGAAGGGGTGCCGTTATGCGTGAGCAAGACTATCGAAACATTGGCATCAGGATACATAATCTGAGGAAGCTGCGTGGGCTGTCTCAGGCAGCATTGGCAGAACGGGCAGAGCTCTCCACGCCCTATATCAGCCACATCGAACGCGGCATGAAACTTCTCAGTCTCCCTGCTCTGCTTAGAATCGCGGAGGCACTGGATATTCCGCCGGGCACACTGTTGAATGATCCCAAGACGCCCGGGAACTCTCATCTAGAGTTTGCCTTTCTTCTGGATGCCTGCAGCCCTGTGGAGCGGCAAGTAATATACGATTTGGTCCTGGCAGCAAAAGAAAGCATGGTAAGACATTTCAAAATCTCTTAATAGAAGGCCGGAGATAGCGGACATTCCTCCCTATCTCCGGCCTTTATCACTGCCTGCAGGGCAGCTTGAATGTCTGGCAGTTTATAGAAAATAAAATGCAGCGTTTATAGTGGCTACTGTCATAGCTTTTTCGTCTATGCGAAGTTTATGCCGTGATGTTCCGCATCAGTTTGTTCTTCCGCTGGTTGGTATTGTCTTCTCGCTGCCGAAAGCAACACAGTCCGCACGGTCCGTTCAAATGGCCAAGCGACAGACCGCTGGAGCAGATACTCCAGCGGTCTATCACAAGACGGATTCTGTTTGGGATTTGCCGTACTTTTGGTGAATATCACGCTGCACAGTGCCGCAGCCTTCTAGCTCATCTTTCTACTATATGGGCAATTCAAGCTGTTGTACTATGTATCTATAAAGCCATATGCTATCAGTCAAGAGTCTTCTACTAGCTTGGCGCCGATATTCCTTGCGTATGTGTTTCAACATTATTTACCATTCATTTTCCGTCTTAAAAGTATATCGCTTACTGCTATATAGATGCCAAGCGCATTGCCAACCCCAAGCCACTCGTACATAACGATATTGTAGAACAGCAGCCGGAAACTCTGAAATCCCATCAGGAACCAGGCGACGCATGAGAAAACAGCCGTTAGGTAAAACATGATCTGCCAGATAATCGCGGCAATGCTGATGGCGGGAACTTTTACGTCCACCACGAACAGGAACCGTCTGACTCCTTTGGACAGGCAGAAGGCGTGATAGGTGGGCAGATAAGCAAACATCCGTCCGATGATGATATAACCTACGATAACCCCTGCAATCAGTGCCGGTTCTCTCCATTCCACTGTGTCGCACCTCCTCAAGTTTATTGTTTTACCATGATGTATACAGCATTACCTATGGCTTTGATGGAAATATTAGTCCCTATCGATTTTATAGTACCCTTGATAAACTCTTTTGCGAATGTTTCAGAAATTTTAGAGGATCTATAAGAAAGCTGATAAATACCAAAACCTCCGCCTGCACTTACAATGCGGCTATACGTCACCTTCGCCGCTGCTTGCAATCCGGCCCCGCCTAAATTCCTGTTAATGCACCTATTCCAGTGTTTTTTGCCACAGCGCCCCATTAATCACGTCTCCACTGGCTACATTGTTAATAACAGATTCGCGTCTAGATATTGTAGTTTATTGGGATAAGCATCAAGCGACAATGCCTGCACTTGTCATTTACAGGACCACTCAAAGAATAGACGGGCAGGACTCTAATCAGAGGCCTGCCCGTCTGCGATTTGGATTAGTAATTTGGTTTTCCGTGATAACGCCATATGATAATTGCCGCGACTGAAAGTGCCAAGTATATTATATATAAAATCCTGACAATTGCAGGCGGCACCCAACCTAACGCACAACCTGCGAACAGACAAGCCAAAGTGAAAATAAACCCCAGGTATACCCAATAAGCAATGATTCGCCTTTTTGTTTTTTGTTGATTTTTATGTTTTATCAAATACCACAGAGTCAGTTTTTGCCCAAAATTCGCTTCACGCTTGGCTTTTTTGATGTGGGTACGACTGTACCCTTGAAATGCAGATGCACGAACCCAGGAACGCACCAGCAAAGTGAGTGGAATCGATGCAATAATCATCGCGATAATCATTACGAAAAATACGAGCACTGCGATTCCCATAGATAGCTCCTTGTCATATTTGTTCAATTACAATCTTAGGCAGTTGAGGGATATTCGATTTTATTATACCTTTGATTATGTTTATATTCAACGTGCTGGACGACTTTATATAGTACATAATTGCATTTATCGCTTCCCTCATCAGGCGCTGACCACTCTGATATTGAAGCGCATTTCCGATTCTCGAAGCCATACGGTTTGTTAAGCTCATTAAATACTTTGAGCCGCCTCCTGCTCCTCCCACATATCCGCCAATTGCACCAAACAAAGCATTTAGCATAACATTCTCCAGGTCTACACGATTAATGTCTCCCCTGTTAGTATACATCTGGTCCCCGAATGCCGCAGCACCGCCTATCACCGCATTTCCTGCAATCTGACCCACGAGTCCGACTCCTGTAGCCGCTAATATACCGCTTAGTGCGCCTGCCCCCGCTGAGATCATTATACTTCCAACATCGAGCGGCCGACGTCCGGCAATTTGGGAAAATGCAGAAACTACCCCGCCAACAACAAATCCAACTCCAGCCCCAATTAGAAGATGTATCCACTTCCCATTTGAATCCTTATACATGACGGGATTACTCATACAGTAGACGTAGAGGTTTCCGCTCTGATTGATGGCATTTATGTCGGGAAGATATGTGGATAGTCCGGCTTCATCTTCCTGCTGGTTCATTTTTATGGGATTGTCCCCGTATACCATATTGCTGGTATTCCAGTGCGGATCAGGCTGCAAAAAACGCCCGATTACGGGCAGATAGTTCCTGGCAAGAAGATAATAACTGCCCGTTTCTTCATCGAAATAATGTCCGCCATACCGATACGGATTTGAGTCGCTGCCGCTTGGATTTATCTCATTTCCAAATGCATCGTATGAATACTCCCTGGCGATTGCGCCCATGTTGTCAATTAATTGTACCACATCGCCATGGGCATTGTACAGATACCATCCCTTATCCAGGCTCTTCAAAAGCCCAACGCCGTAGGTATATTTGTCGATTACCTGGCCGTCCTCCCCTAGCTCCATGCCAATTGACTGGCCCTCCCAGCTATAGCCAGTTGTTATGCCATCAACAGTTTTGGAAAGGCGAAGGCCGTCAGATCGGTATGCGTATACACTGTGTTCGTCGCCATTCACGGCAGCTATCTGGCGCCCAAATACATCATATTCATAACTGATTGCTTTTAACTGTAGACTGCCCTCCGCCCCGTTTGAACTCTCAGCAAGGGAGAGCAGATTTCCGTTGGGGTCGTACCGATAGGCAGTTGTGATTTCCACACCGCCAGCCGTTTTCTGCTCCAGCAATAGGCGGTTATTCTTATCGTAGGAATATTCCACAGTATATGTCTGAGCACCGTCAACCTGGAGTTTGGTGCGGTTACTCGCCGCATCGTATTCATACCGATGCGATATGCCGTCCTGCGTTTCATATGCCAGGCGTCCTAAGGCATCATATCCGTACCTAGTAACAGTCCCATCGAGGTCTGTCTTCGTCTCTTGATTCCCGTCCAGGTAGTACGTATATCGATAGCTCGAAAGGACTGTATTGCCGTTTTTGTTAATCAACTCTGTGACTTTGTTTGCCCGGTTATACGCATAGTCGGTGGTAAGTCCATTTGAATAACAGAGCTCATTTCGGTTCCCATTCAGATCATACCGGTAAGTAGCTACAAGCGTATTTCCATCAAACACCGACGCAAGCCGATCCGCCTTATCGTACTGATATGTGGTCGATTTTTGCTCTACTCCGTTAATAAGCGTCTTGCAGGACGTGATGTTGCCGGCGGTATCGTATTGATACTGCTGGCTTATGCCGCCAGGGGCGTCCTCCCTGGCCAGTCTGCCCTGATCGTTATACGAATAGGTTATGGTCCCATTCTCATTGGTGACGGAGCGCAACTCTCCCGTCATGGTGTACGTTTTAGATTCCGTTGTCGTATTCCCATTTGATGAGGCGGTCCTCTGCAATTCGCGCGAGAGGCCATCGTAGCGGTACTCAAAATGTGTTCCGTTGCGATCCGTCTTCGCTATCAGGTTATTTGCGAAATCGTAGGTCATCGTCTCCGTTTTACCCAATGGGTCAGTATAACTCGTCTGGTTTCCACGGCAGTCATAGGTGTATTTTGTAATTTGGTCAATTCCAGTATGCACTTCAAGCGTTTGTCCAATCTTGTCATACACATAACTGGCTGTGACCGTTCCGCCTTGACTGGCTTGTATGACACGGTTCCTGGAATCATATGTATATTCCACCACCGCAAAGGACGAATCACCGCCAACTGAGCCGTTGCTACGCCTTGTCTTTATAATGTTTCCGTTCGAGTCATAGTAATAGCGCAGCTCACTGATATCTGTATCTGTATATAGTGTCTCTTCTGCGATGAGACGACCGGCTGCATCATATCTATAGCGAATAGCAGGACTGCGGTCAGATGCGTTGCCGATTGGGTCGGTTACTGAGACCTTTTGTCCCGCACAGTCGTACTCCATCGTAATCGTGTTTCCCAGCACATCGATTATCTTCGTCGGTTTTCCGGCGTAATTGTACTCATATTTCTTTGTGAATGTCTCAACGTATCCTTCGCTGTTGGCGCGTGCGCTTTTCTCTTCCAGTGGCCATCCAATATAATTGTATGTATAGGTGGCGCAGACTTCTACGCCGTCTATCACCGTTCCACTTTTCACGGTCCGACCATGCTTATCGGTATACTCTATCGTTACGATAGATGGACTACTGGCGTCCCCTTCCACCGTCTTTTGTGTCTTATCGGCGAATCTGACATAGGACTCATGCGATAAAATGTGGCCGTCCTGATCAAGCACGCGCTGATCGATTATGTTGTCTTGATAGTCATATTGATAGATCGTATCTGCACGATTAGATCCGTTATATGTAGTCTCTTTGCTCTTGCGTCCAACAGCATCATATTCCACAGATGACAGCAGAACTTTCGTCCCATCTGTATGTAATTCATAAACCCCGATTTCTCTTCCCAGTTGGTCATATTGATAAAGTTTTTGGTTTCCAAGCGGGTCTGTTACCGTCGTCTGGTTGTTCACGGTATCGTACTCATATATCTCCTGCGCTGCATCCGGGTAAATTATTTTCTTTATTCGGCCAACTTGATCGTAATAGTATTCTGTTGTATTCCCATTCCCGTCCGTTTCGGTGATAATTCGCCCGTATAAATCCTTTATAGCGCTCTGCGACAGGCTGCCAACGGCATTGCCATCTGCGTCCACTATCCCATCAATTGTTACTGTCTCCAGGAAGGCACCTTCTCGATAACCGTAGGTGGTACTGTTATATTGCATAGGTGAAAACGATGTGTACACCCGTGTCTCCACCCGATTTCCGAAGGAGTCGTAATCGTAGTCACTTCTGGCGACAAGAACATCGTTTTCATAAACCATGGTCTGCGCGATATTGCGCCGGTCTGACGTTAAGATATTTTCAGTCCGCACGGTAGTGTTCTCATCAATTTTATAGACGCTTGTTAGCGGGATATTGTATGTGTAATCATAAGTGGTGCTGACCTTATACTCTTCATTTTGTTGTTGTCCTTCCGCCAGAGTTGTCCATCTGGCGATTTCATTCCCATAGCGGTCATAATCAAAGCACTCCGTGGTTTCTTGCGCTTTACCGTCGGACGTATTATAAACAATCGTCTTTCTGCTTGTAACTGACGGATGGTGGAAATACTCATAGAATCTATATGTAGAGCGCGTCTCACGGAGCAAAGTATCGTCACTGTCGCGGTATACCTCAACAGATTCACAATACCCGTTAAGATCAAACACATATTTTGTCCTGATATCACGTGCCGTGTCCACCTCATTAATTACGGTGCAATTGCTCTTTCCGGCATATTCGCCCTCACGATGATAATAGCCGTCCCAATTATATATATCGTCAAGCAATCCTCTTTCGGGATACCAATACTGTTGGGCATAGAAGTACTTAATCTCATCACATTTTTGGTCCCCATCCAGCAGCGTATACCGTCCGGCGATGGCATAGTCTATACGCAATCCTATTTCAAGCCAGTTGTTCCACCGCCTATTATAGCTGAACACGGACTTCGCGCCCGTCGGGTAAGTAACTTCCTGCAAGTTTGCAAAGTAATTCATTTTATAATAAGTTAGGTCGTATTGATTTGGATATTGGTTCGGCGTTTCTAGAGCATTATACGGGTCGCAAGCGTACGTTCCGTCTTCAAGAGGGCCTTTCACTCTGGATAGGATGTCGGTGCCGGCTTGCTCATCAGAATAGGAGTAGCATGTCTTCTGGTTTTCCTGGTCAATGGCTTCGACTAAGTTATACTCATGGAAATCGACTCCGAGCGGCTCAAGATACGGTATCTTACGGCTCGTATTTTCTTTCAACACATAAGTAATTTTCTCCCCATCTGGAAGCTCAACGATCTTATTGAATCCCTCCGCTGTGGTTTCATTATAAATTCTTGTTACTTGACCCAGCGAATCCGTAATAGTCATTCCTCGCCGTTCACCATTGGTAGGGGCATCATAGGAGTAATTGATTGCATTCCCAAAACGGTCCTCAGTCCGCAGAAGGAATCCTTTGTCGCTGAAGTACTCCTTTTTACCGTCTGCGTACGTGACGAGGTAAGCCAGCGCTTCCCCATTCATAGTGCCGCTGGTGGGCGTGCAAATGATATCTTCGTAAAAGTACTCGCCAAGTTCGTTGGTGGCGTTTGGGGATAGGACAAACTCTCTTCCATCCGACAGACAGACGCGCCTGTGCCCTGTCCCCGCATACTGTGGGTCTAATTCCATATGTGAAAATCCAAAACTCCAGCCCGCACCGAGATCCCACAGGTATTCGTTGGTCGTCTGCGGTGTACTCTCCTGGTGTGCTTTGATATCGCTAACACCGAGAACCGGCGCAGAGCTATGCCCAGATTCCGTAAAATACCCTTCAAATCTGAAAAAATCCCCATAAAAACTTGTATCTGTTTCAAATATACGATTGCGGACAGAAGCATATTCTGAGATCGTTCTAGTGTTGTATCTTAGCCATGCGGGATAATCAATATTTTCATATTTGCTTGTAAACGTCCCGTCCTCGTTGCGGTATAGCTTTGTGACCGTCTTTGTATAGGCTCCATAGCAATCTTTATCTTTCTCTTTCTCCGTTAAGAACGCAAAATCAGTATAGTAATTTGCTTCTAATGAGTTGTACTTTCTGGATATGACGACATCCAGCCCGTTCACACCAGGGAGGACCACATCCGTAACGGTGTATTCAAGCCCGCCAGACACTAAGTCTACTTGCTCTTTTACATTGTCCATTGGAGTATACGGTGCTGTGAGAAGTTTTCCCTTGTCAGCCTTCACACCTGCCAATGGATCTGTACTTGTAAGAGGATGCATTGATTCGTCATTCTCCACCGGCTGAGTGACTGCCTGGTGTTCGAGCAAATCATCAATGAGGTTGTTTTTCGCCGCCTCTTCGATTTCCTCGTCTGACACCCCGGCGTCACTCAATTGAAAATACGCAGTCAGTGCACTTTGCAGCGGCGTTCCATTTGTAAACTCCAACGAGAGATAGGTTCCGTTCACAGATAGGAAGCGACTTATGAACGCAATATCGTCAGAGCTGATATCGGCACCATTCTCCGCAAGAATACTTTTTGCTCTGGCAGCAGTACCAGTAAGGCTTTCATAGTCCCCTTCCGTATAGCACAGGGCAATTGTAACCTGTTCTTGCAGTTGTTCGTCAAATTCAGAAAAATCCAGTTGCGCCATAATTGCATTTACTACGAAGCGAGGCGTTGCATATGTTTTCTCGGAGAAGGATGTAAACACACCGTTTGATTTGCTCATCTCCCCTGTTACGGAAGCTGGACATGGGGACGCATCTGCTATAGATTCACTTGGTTGTGTCCGCACAGGTATTGGCAATTCATATGATTGGGCATCATTGCTTGCAGCGTCACGCGTCTGAACTGAGAGTTGGACTGCTCCTGCCGGTATAAGGGAAGCTATAATCGCCAAAGTTACCAGGATTGCCGTCGCTTTTTTGAGTGCTCGTTTCATAATACCGTCCCTTTCTCTTTCCTCCATAAGTGGATTTTTGACTGGGCTCGTTTGCTGGGCACCTATCAACGCGTGTTCGCTTCAGTCGACATATTCACCTCCATTTCACTATTAGATTACATCTTTCCCCATTCCAAAGTTGTCGAGTAGTGACGACCATTAGAAATATTTTAAAATTTTTCTATCCACCTCTCAAAATCACCAATCATCGGTAGGTGCAATACAGAAAACAATTCGCTGTACACCCCATCCGCAATATTATTGAAATTTGGGGTTTTAAAATTAGGCAGTATGAGAACTAAATTCAGAGTCGCTTCTACTCCAGAAAGCAGCTGTTTTTTGACTCATGAATATGCTATGAGACCATAGTGTTAATAATTTGCTCAAAAAAGTTTTAGGTTTCTTTACAAAGGCATAATCATAAATCACAACAAAAACCGAGCCAACCTACACTAAAACGTCGCTTTTT
>NZ_CALXGI010000110.1 GCF_944387805.1 uncultured Pseudoflavonifractor sp.
AAGTTGTCCAGGATGGGGGTGGCGTCCAGGTCCTGGGTCAGGAAGGTCTCGCCGGTGTAGGGGTCGGTGCACTCGGCCCAGATCTGGCCGTCGTCCCCCAGCACCAGCTTGGAGGTAAAGCCCTCCTCCAGCATGTAGTCGTAATAGTTCACGTCGTCAAAGGAGATGATGAGGGGTTTCTTCCCCTCCGGCAGCATCAGGGTGTTGCGCTGCATCCGGGCCACGCCGTTCTCGTCGGTGACCTCGCTCCACACATCCCCCATGTTGACCAGGATATAGCCCTTGTCGTAGACGCTCTGGATGATCTTCTTGAACTCATCCGCGGTCACCATCCAGTCATCCAGGCCGTTGCGCTGGGACTCGGGGACGGGCGCGTCGTGAAAGGCGAACTGGGGATAGGCGATAACGGGGTGGAAGAACAGGTGCTCCACCGGCTGGTTGGGGCCCCAGGCCTGGGTGAGCTGGTCCTCGCTCCAGTAGTTGCGCACCGCGTCATAGGGGTCCACTTCAGGCTCGGGGGTAGGGGTGGGCGTGGGGGTAGCGGCGGGCTGTTCCGCACTCTGGGAAGGGGCGGGGGGTTGGGACTGGCCGCCGTCGCCAGTGGATTTACAGGCGGCCAGGGGCAGCATCAGGGCCAGAGCAAGCCCCAACGCGAGAAGGCGGTTGATTTTTGTTCTCATGGAAAGCGTTCCTCCTGCAAGAAATTCTCTGTGTACTGTGCCTTGCTCATAACCACTATGATACGACAAAAAAACGAAAAAGTAGATAACAAAGGGGTTACAAATCCTTAAAAATTTTTCAGATTATCTGCGTCTGTATCAGTGGACAAAAAAATAGACGGAGAGGAGGAAGGAAAAGTTTTAAAGGGCGGAAAAAAGACGAAATTTCTTGAAACAGGCAGGCGGACGCTTTTTCTAGTTGCAAAGCAGGTGACTTTCTGGTAAAATACAGAGGATTGATTCCTCGCACCTGCCGGCAGCGCAGGAGAATTTCCATAGGAGATGGATGAATGGATAGCAGAGAAAAGCTGGAGAAGCAGCGGCTGAAGGCAGAGAAGCAGCGCCAGGAAGACATCGCGCTTACCAAGGTTCTCTACTGGATCGTGGGAGCAGTGGTTCTGGAGTTTCTGCTGCTGATGACGCAGAAATACTATATCAACTTTACCGTGGACGACTTTGGTATCAACACAGCGGTAGCCATTGCCACGGCCTTGAAGGTCCTCACGTTTGCGGGCATTATCGCCGGCGCGGCGGTTCTGGCGCTGGCCTACACCCGCCGGAAAAAGGGAAAGCAAGGAGTTTTCCTCTGGGCTGTCGGCGTGTTTCTGGTGATGCTGGGGATATACAGCGCCGTGGTGTGGCAGTTCAACGCCACCGGCGTGGAACTCCTGATTTTTGCCAACGTAGTGTTTGCGGTGCTAGCCTTTATATACTATATCTATCAGACCGAGTTCTTCGCTGTGGCTGTGACCTGCGCAGCCGGCGTTCTGGGCATCTATATCCGCTTTGCAAGCAGCGGCGGCGTCCGGACCTATGCGGCCATTGGGCTGATGGTAGTGGTGCTGGTGGCTGTGGCAGCCGTGTCTGCCGCCGCACAGCGGGGCGAGGGCGCGCTGACCCTGAAGGGAAAGAAGATTGAGCTTCTGCCCAAGACCGCCAACTATATCCTTATCTATGTCAGCTGTGCGCTGATGGCCCTGGTGCTCATTGCCTCCCTGCTCATCGGTCCCGGCGTGGGCGAGATGGTCTACTACGCAGTCCCAACCGCCTGGGTGCTGATTATGGCCGTGTACTACACGGTAAAACTCATGTAAAGGACGGCCCGGCAGCGAATGCTGCCGGGCCGTTTTGTTGCGGGCGGAAGCCCGCTTTTTTAATCTGCGCCGATAGGAGCCATATACTTGTCCCGGTAAGAGGCGAAGAGCTCGTCAAAGCTCTGGCTGGAGCCGTGATGAAGCTGATGGAGATAGGCGTGCGTATCGGTGAGAACCAGGTCGTTTTTGGGGGCTGTACGGCGGAGCACCTGGAGGGCCACGTTGGAGCAGTGGTCAGACACCCGCTCCAGATTGATGAGCAGCTCCAGGAACTGAGTGCCCTGCTCGATGGTGCAGGCGCCGGTCTTAAAGCGCTCAATGTGGCGGTTTTTCAGCTCATCCCGCAGCAGATCCACCACCTCCTCCAGCGGCTCCACCTGAAAGGCCAGCTCCCGGGAACGGTTGGTGTAGCACTCCAGGGTCTTGTCCAGAGCCTCGCCCACTGCGTCGGTAAGGGCGGAGAGCTCCCGTTGGGCGGCGTCTGTGAAGGAGATGCCCCGGTCATGGAGAATGGAGGCGCTCTCCGAGATGTTGACAGAGTAATCACCCATCCGCTCAAAATCGGAGAGGGTGTGGAGCAGCTCGGACACCTGGGCGCTCTCTGCCGCCGAAAGAGAGTGGTTGGACAGACGGACCAGGTAGTTGTCCAGCGCCCCCTCCAGCTTGTCCAGAGTATCCTCGTTCTCTCGCAGGGTCTCCACCTTTTTTGCGTCGTACTGGCTCAGCAGCGCCACGGAGATGCGGTAATTGTCCCGGGCCAGGGTTCCCATATGGACCACTGCGTCGTGGGCCCGCTCCAGGGCCACAGCGGGCGTAGCCAGGAAGCGCTCGTCCAGCATGGTGAAGGCGTGGCCCTCATCGCCGGGGACAGTGCGCTCCACCAGGCGGACCAGCTGCTTGTGGAAGGGCAGCAGAAGCACGGTGCAGCCGATGTTAAAGAAGGTGTGGAAGGAGGCGATGTCGCCCATATTCATGACGGAGGACCAGAAGGGCAGGCCGCCGGCGGGGGTGGTCACCAGCTGGGCGCCGTAGATGGCTGTCAGGAACACCAGCGTGCCGATGACATTGAAGTATAGGTGGAGCATGGCGGTCCGCTTGGCATTGCGGCTGGCGCCGATGGAGGAAATCAGGGTAGTGATGCAGGTGCCAATATTCTGCCCCATAATAATGGGAAAGGCGATATTGAAGGTGATGACACCCGTGGAGGTGAGAGCCTGGAGAATGCCCACAGAGGCAGTGGAGCTCTGGAGCAGGGCGGTAACCAGGGCGCCCACCAGAATGCCCAGCAGAGGGTTGGAAAAGGCCACAAACAGGTTGCGGAATTCAGGCACGTCCTGCAGGGGGGCCACGGAAGCGGTCATGGTGTGCATGCTGATGAACAGCAGGCCCAGGCCCAGAAGCAGCTGGCCCACAATCCGTTTCTTGCCGCTCTTGATGAACATGTAGAGCACAATGCCCACCACCGCCATGATGGGGCCGAAGTACTCCGGGCGCATCAAGGAGAGGAACAGGTTGTCCGAGGAGATATCTCCCAGGCGGAGAATCTGGGCGGTGACGGTGGTGCCGATATTGGCGCCCATGATAATACCCACCGTCTGCTCCAGCTTCATGATGCCCGAGTTGACAAAGCCCACGCACATGATAGTAGTGGCAGCCGAACTGTGGACGAGACCGGTGACCAGAGCGCCGATAAGAACGCTCATAAACAAGTTGTTGGTCAGCCGTTCCAGGATGGATTCCAGGCGGCCGCTGGACAGCTTCTCCAGGCCGCTAGTCATGGTGGTCATGCCGAAGAGAAAGGTTGCAATAGCGCCCAAAAGGGAGATCACATCATAAATACTCACAGTCAGCCTCCAGATATCATGATATGTGGACCAGAACATCACGGCGGAGAGCGGTCCCGCGGCAGCTGCGCGGAAACAACTCCAGAATATATTATAAACCTCAATAATTAGTTCGTAAACGATAAAAGTAAAGTTTTGTCGCATATTTTAGAACTTGATGGAAAGTTAATGTATATTGGCATAATATTTCCAAAAAGCGCGACGGGAGATATAAATAAGCACAGAAGTATGGAAAACAATTTGCAGGAGAAACAGCGGAAAAAGTGGGCGTTCAGATATAGAATAAGGCAAAACAGAGCACCTCAGCCGCGGGAAGAAAAAAGAATGAAAAAAAGATAAAAATAAGGGTTGACATTTGGAGGGAGGTTTAGTATAATAACTTTCGCCGCGTACGACAAACGAAAACACGGCCAACAGGGGAGCATAGCTCAGCTGGGAGAGCGCATGCCTTACAAGCATGATGTCACAGGTTCGAGCCCTGTTGTTCCCACCATGGGTCTTGACCCAACGTCAAATGGCGCGGTAGTTCAGTTGGTTAGAACGCCGGCCTGTCACGCCGGAGGTCGAGGGTTCAAGTCCCTTCCGCGTCGCCATTTGCCTCTGTAGCTCAGTTGGTAGAGCAGGGGACTGAAAATCCCCGTGTCGTTGGTTCGATTCCGACCGGAGGCACCATATCTCTCTGAATTGCATAGAGTGGTTCAGAGAGATATCCCTGCGGGTGTAGCTCATCTGGTAGAGCGCCACCTTGCCAAGGTGGAGGTAGCGAGTTCGAGCCTCGTCACCCGCTCCAGAAACAGAAGATAACAGGAGCAAGTATTTGCTCCTGTTATCTATAATCGGCGCCATAGCCAAGTGGTAAGGCAGAGGTCTGCAAAACCTTTACCCCCAGTTCGAGTCTGGGTGGCGCCTCCAAAAAGAAACACCAGCCGTTTGGCTGGTGTTTCTTTTTGCTTTGCTTAAAGAACCACTGGCTCTGCCAGTGGATAAAGAGCTTATAGCTATGGACAAAAAAAGGACTCCCC